>CAZUYN010000037.1:0-14145 GCA_964624495.1 uncultured Clostridia bacterium | reverse complement strand
AGCTCTTCCTTGTCGCTTGCAAGGAGGCTGACGAACAGCTTGCACGCTTCGACGAACTTAACGCGTTGGTCGCGGCGCTTTTCGCGGTTCTTCTTCTCCTCGGGTTTTTCGTCCTCGGTCTCTTCGACTTCAACCGTATAGTATAAAGCGTTGATCTTATCCGCGTACTTTGCGGCGACCTCCTCGCTGGTTGCCGTGCGGCATTCCTCTGCGATTCGGTTGCAGAAAGCGTAGTTGGGATAATATACGGTAGGCAGAAGTCCGAACATTTTGGCGTTCTTTGCGGACAGCGCCTTCCAGTTTACGGTGTTGTTACCGATGATTTTGTGTTTGATTTCGCCGCGCTCGGGGTCGTTTACGAGCACGCGCACTTCGTTTACTCCCGCGTCCTGTATTTCGACCGCCTTTGTTTCGGTGACGATTTCACCCGAGGAGGCGATAAGCTCTCCCGTTTCGGGGTTGAATACGTCCTCCGCAAGCTTGCAGCCGGGCAGACGGTATGCGATGTTGAGCTTTTTGTTGAACTTGTATCTGCCGACCTTTACGACGTCGTAACGCCTCTGGTCGAAGAAAAGATTGTTAAGGTGCTGTCTGACCGAAGCTTCGGTGGGGACTTCGCCGGGGCGAAGCCTTCTGTACAGCTCCACAAGTCCGTCGCTTTCGGATTTGGTGGAATCCTTGGCGATGGTGTTTTCAATCATCTTGTCCGAATCGAACAGGTCGAGTATAGCCCTGTCGGAGCCGAAGCCCAGCGCCCTTAAAAGAACGGTCGAACAGATTTTACGCTTTCTGTCGACGTGAACCCACTGCACGCCCTGCGCGTCCTGCTCGAATTCAAGCCAGGCGCCGCGGTTGGGAATGACGGTCGTGCCGTACATTTCCTTACCCGTCTTGTCCCTCTCCATGGCGTTGTAGCTGCCGGGGGAACGGACGAGCTGGGATACGATGACGCGCTCCGCGCCGTTGATTATGAACGAACCCGAATCTGTCATCTTGGGGAAATCGCCCATAAACACGTCGGATTCTATAATCTCGTCCTTGACCTTGTTGACCAGCCTTACCCTGACGTGCAGGGGAAGGGCGTAGGTTGCGTCGCGGTTGCGGCACTCCTTTTCGTCGTACTTGGGTTTTTCGTCAAACCAATGGTCGAGGAAATAGAGTTCGAAGTGGTCGGAATAATCGGTTATCGGCGAAAAGTCCTCGAACACCTCCCCTATGCCCTCCTCGATGAAAGTGTTGTAACTCGACTTCTGTATTTCAACGAGGTCGGGAATGTCTATGACTTCGTTGATTTTGCCGAACTTACGCCTTTCGGTTTTGCCATACTTGTGAATCGGTAAATTCATTAATTGCTTTTACTCCTTTACTTTGTTCTATCACGTTTTGGCGATTATGCGTATATATCTTTTCACCGCAAAAAATCTAACGTTACCTGTCTTTATGCGCGGAGTGAAAAATTTTTTTTCAACCCCTTGACAAAATGCCGCCGTAAAAAATAATTTTTACTTGAAAGAATTTTGCAAACGCTCTTTACATTTATTAATATATAGTGTATAATCTAATCGTTAATGTCGGCTTTCCGGGCTTGTTTCAGCCCCGTTTTATAAGGGGGAAAGAAGCGAAAAGTGCATAAAACGCATTGTAATACAGATTAATATTATATTACTTGCAAACAACACTGTCAAGTTTTTTTCGATTAGTTGGCAAGAAAAACCGCCGTTTCCAAAAAAATTCTTACTTTAAAAGGTCTTTGAACGGCATACCTCGTTCAGCCGTTCAAAGCGCGGCGCAATCCGCGTAAAGATTATGCGAATAGACAAATTTTTAAAGGTTTCCAGAATACTTAAAAGACGCTCCGTCGCACGGGAAGCCTGCGACGGCGGCAAGGTCATAGTAAACGGCAGGGAGGTAAAGCCCTCCCACCGGATAAAGGTCGGGGACGTGGTTGAAATAGACTACGCCGCCGACGTTTTGAAATTCAAAATATCAGAAATAAAGGAGACGGTAAAAAAGGACGAAGCCTCCTCCCTTTACGAAATACTGTAATGCTTAAAATACTTTTATCCAAACTTAAAGAATCGGTCTTTTCCATACTGCCCGTTTCGCTTATCGTACTTATACTTTCGTTCACCCCGGCGGTCAACCTTACCGCGACCGAAATTTTAGTGTTCGTTCTGTGCGTCGTCAACCTGATAATAGGCATGTCGCTGTTCAACCTCGGCGCGGATCTCGCGATGACGCCTATGGGCTCGCAGGTCGGCACGGGTCTGACGAAGTCGAAAAAGCTGTGGCTGCTCGTATTGGTATGCTTTATAATGGGCGTGCTGATTACGGTTGCCGAGCCCGACCTTTCGGTGCTCGCCGAACAGGTAAAAACGGTAATGAGCAGCACGGCGATTATAATCTGCGTGGGGGTCGGCGTAGGGCTGTTCCTCGTTATAAGCGTATTGAAGATAGTATTTCACGTAAATCTTTCCTCTCTGCTGATGTTCTTTTACCTTGCGGTGTTCGCGCTGTGCGCAATTCTGGCGGAGAGCGGAAAGCTCGACTTTATACCCCTCTCATTCGATTCGGGCGGCGTTACGACGGGTCCCATTACCGTTCCCTTCATAATGGCGCTGGGCGTCGGCATAGCGAGCACGATCGGCGGCAGGGGCTCGGCGGAAAACAGCTTCGGACTTATTGCGCTGTGCTCGATCGGTCCCATGATTGCCGTTATGGCGCTTTCGCTGTTTTCCAAGGGAGAGCTTACATACCAACTGCCCGATTATTCGATAGACTCGGGCATAGGCTCGAATTTTTGGGGCGTTTTGGGGGAAAACGCGCTGGACGTACTTATGGCGCTCGGGCTTATAGTCATCTTCTTCCTTATCCTCCAATTCACGGTATTAAAGCTGCCAAAAAAGAAATTGCTGCAAATAGGCATAGGCATTTTATTCACCTTCGCCGGGCTCGTGGTTTTCCTTTGCTCGGTTTCGATAGGCTTTATGCCCATAGGCTTTAAAATTGGGCAACAGCTTGCCGAAACAAGTCCCGCCCTGCTCGCGGTAATGGGCTTTATCCTGGGTATGGTCGTCGTGCTTGCGGAGCCTGCCGTACACGTTTTAAACAAGCAGGTCGAAGAAGTGACGGGCGGCGGAGTAAAAAAGACCGAAATGCTTATAGCGCTGTCGATCGCGGTGGGCATTTCCATCTGCCTGTCGGTTATAAGGATAATTTACGGCTTCTCCATTCTCTACTATCTGATACCGGGCTATCTTATATCGCTGGGGCTTTCGTTCTTCGTGCCCAAGATATACACGGCAATCGCGTTCGATTCGGGCGGCGTTGCGAGCGGTCCGTTGACTTCGGGCTTTATTCTGCCGATGGCTATCGGCGCGTGCGCGGCTATCGGCGGAGAGGGTAGCGTGCTGAGTCTGGGCTTCGGCATAGTTTCAATGGTCGCGATGACCCCCCTTATCACCATACAGATACTCGGCTTTAAGGCGATAGCTTCCAGAAAGGTGAAGAACACGCTGACTATGAGAAGAATTCTGTCGGCGGACGACGAACAGATTATATATTTCAAATAGGTTAAATAAATGGCGGAAAGACGTATAAAAAATACCTTGACCGAAAGGCAGAAAAAGCTTAACCTGCCCGACAGACAGAAAAAGGTTACCGCGGCAAGAAAGACCGCGAAGCAAAAAAATACCGTGACGGACAACAAGCTCGAATTGCTTATTACCACCGTCGCAAGAAATAAGGCGGACTACTTCGCCGACCTTATCCAATCGTTCGACGTAAACCTGCAAATGACAGTGTTTGCGGAGGGAACGGCGGATTCGGGTATGCTCGCCGCGCTCGGCATCAACGATTCGGCTAAGGCGGTAATATTCAGCGTCATACAAGAGAAGAAGCTCCCCGACGCGATGAGCTCGCTCGAAAACAAATTCAAGACTATAAAAGGCGGCAAGGGCATAGCCTTTACCGTCCCCCTGTCCAGCGTTATCGGCACGTTGATATTCGGGTTTTTAAGCAATAATACAGCCGTGGTGGAGGACAATAATGGCAAACGTTAAACACGAAGTGATATTCTGTATAGTGAACGCCGGCTTTTCGTCGGCGGTTATGGACGCCGCGCGCGAGTCGGGCGCGCGGGGCGGCACGGTTATAAGGGCGCGCGGCACAGCCAATAAAGAGGCGGAAAGCTACTTTAACATAACCATACAGCCCGAAAAGGAAATAGTTATGATACTCGTACAGTCGTCGATTAAGGACGCGGTGCTGCACTCCGTTTACAGGAACGTCGGGCTGAACACCGCGGGGCAGGGCATAGCCTTTTCCGTGCCCGCCGACCGCGTAGTCGGTCTTTCCGACGGCGCCGACGCCCCCCGCCACAAGGAACACGACGCAGCCGCCGCCCCCGAAGTCCAAAGCGCGCAACCGCCTGCGGACGGCGCGGCGGAGCCCGTCGGCGAAAGCAACGCAAACGGCGGCGCGAACGTATGAAAATAACCGCGGTTATTTGCGCGGCGGGCAGAGGCGAACGCGCCGGCTTTTCCCGTAATAAGCTGCTCGTGCCGCTCGGAAGCGCGCCCGCCCTGTGGCTGACGCTGGAAAAGTTCGCTTCGAAAAAGATAAAGTCCGTAAAGGAGATAACCAACCCCTCCCTCTACAAAGACGGCTTCGACGAGGTGCTCGTCACCGCTTCGGAGGAGGATAAGGAGGAAATAGAGCGGCTGTGCGCCCCCTTCGGTTTCAAGACCGTGACGGGCGGCGCGACGAGGACGGAAAGCGTATACAACGCGCTGAAACAGGCTACGGGCGATATAGTAATTATTCACGACGGGGCAAGACCGTATATAACCGATACGGCGATAGCCGAATGCATAGAGTGCGTAAAAGAGCACGGGAGCGCGGTCTGCGCGCTGCCCGTAACCGACACGACCGCGATAGCTTGCGACGGACGGATAACTTCGGTTCCGCAAAGACAGACGGTTTACTCCCTGCAAACGCCGCAGGGCTTTTATTTAAGCGAGCTGCTTGCGGCGTACGGGCAGGCGGCGGCTTCGGGCGAGAGCTTTACCGACGACAGCTCGGTCTACCTCCGCTACGTCGGCGCGCCGCATATCTTTATAGGGTCGGAAAAGAACGTAAAGCTGACCTTTAAGCAGGACTTCGATTTTGGCGGCGCGGTTATGCCCGAGGTCACCGGCAAAAGACTGGGCATAGGCGCGGATACGCACGCCTTCGGGAAAGAGCAGGACTACGTTACCCTGTGCGGAGTAAAAATACCCTGCGATAAGGGGCTTATAGCGCACAGCGACGGCGACGTAGCCGTACACGCCGTTATGGACGCCCTCCTCTCCGCCGCAGGGCTGAGAGATATAGGATATTACTTCCCCGACACCGATAAAAAATTTTTAAACGCGGACAGCTTGAAACTTTTAAAAGAAGTGGTACAATTAATACGGAAGGAGGGCTTTACCCCTGCCTCCGTATCGGTATCCATTCAGGCGGAAAAGCCCCGTATCGGCGGATTTACCGAAGAGATGAAGCAAACGCTTGCGGAGGCTTTGAACATAGACAAAAAAGCCGTCGGCATAACGGCGGGCACCTGCGAGGGGCTCGGATATATAGGTCGGGGGCTCGGCATAACCGTTACGGCGGTCGCCGTGCTGAACTGAAAATTTATTGATAGCTATGGCAAAAACTACTAAACCTACGACAGTTTACGTCTGCGGCGAATGCGGCGCGACCAGCCCGAGGTGGCTCGGCAAATGCCCCGCCTGCGGACAGTTCAACACTATGGCGGAGGAGATTGTAAAACCAATTCCCGAAGCCGAAAGCGCCCAACGGGGTCTTTATTCGGTTGCGCGCGCGAAGCCCTTGCGCGAAATCAGCTATGAAAGGCACGAAAGGGTCTCTTCCGGCATTTCGGAATTCGACACCGTATTGGGCGGCGGCATAGTCGCAGGCTCCCTCGTCCTGCTGGGCGGCGACCCCGGCATAGGCAAGTCCACCCTGCTCACGCAGATTGCCGCGTACCTCTCCGTTTCGCATAAGGTTCTTTATTTCTCTGCGGAAGAGAGCTGTTCGCAGGTTAAAATGCGTTGCGACAGGCTGGGCGCGGGAGGCGGCAACATGCTGCTTGTCAACAATACCTGCATAGACGGCATAGAGGACGAACTCGACGGCGTCGAATTTTGCATAATAGACTCCATACAAGCCGTATATACCGACGATTTGGCTTCCTCCTCGGGTTCGGTCGGGCAGGTGCGCGAATGCGCGACCAAGCTGATGCGCATAGCAAAGGCAAAAAACATAACCTTTTTCATCGTCGGGCACGTCACTAAGGAGGGCGCTCTTGCAGGTCCCAAGGTGCTTGAACATATTATGGACACCGTCCTGTATTTCGAGGGCGAAAACCAGGAAAATTACCGCATACTGAGGGCGGTTAAAAACCGCTTCGGCAACGTTTCCGAGGTCGGCGTGTTCGAAATGACCGACGGGGGCGTTATCGCCGTCACCGACTATTCGGGGATATTCCTCTCCGAAAGCCGCGGCGAGGAGGCAGGCTGCGCCGTCACCCCTTCGCAGACGGGCAACCGCTGTATGAACGTCGAAATTCAGACGCTTATCACCAAGACCTCCTTCGGACAGCCGAGAAGAATGTCGCTCGGCGTGGACTACAACAAACTTGCGCTTTTGCTCGCCGTGCTCGAAAAGAGGTGCAATCTCCGCTTTTCGGCGCAGGACGTGTATATAAACGTGATGGGCGGAATAAAGCTGAACGAGCCGGCGACGGATTTGGCGCTATGCTCGGCGCTCGCCTCTGCGTACTTCGACAGACCGATAGACAAATACACCGCCGTATTCGGCGAGGTGGGCTTAACGGGCGAGGTGCGTGCGGTGCAGTACGCGGAAAAGCGCGTATCGGAATGCGTAAAAATGGGCTTTAAAAAGGTGCTTCTGCCTGCGAAAAATATGAAAACAGTGGCGAAATTCGCGGATAAAATAAGCATTGTACCCGTACTTTACCTCGGCACGATGCTTAAAACACTTTTTCCGCGCGAGCAATAAATAATTATCATTAAGAGGTGTTTTTATGATTATAACTATTTCAAGACAATTCGGCAGCGGCGGACGCGAAGTCGGCAAACGCCTTGCGGACGAGTTGGGTTACGCCTACTACGACAAAGAGCTTGTAACCGAGATTGCGAAAAAGACCGAGCTCAACGAGAACTATGTGGAATCGGTTTTGGAAAGCGGCGGATACAGTAATTACGCGTTCAGCTTCGCGCATACCATGCCCGTCATATCGCCCGTGCCCGACACCGTTACCGACGTGCTGGTGCAGCAACAGAAGGTCATTAAGACAATCGGCGAAAAGGGCGACTGCGTTATCGTAGGGCGTTGCGCGGACGTTATACTTGCAAAGTATAAGCCCGTAAAAATCTTCGTCTATGCCGACGACGCTTCCAAAATAGCGCGTTGCCGCGAGCGCGCCGCCGAGGGCGAGGACGTTTCAGACAAGCGCATTTTAAAGAACGCCAAAGCCATAGACAAGGGCAGGGCTAAGCTTTGCGACCTGCTCTCCTCCCACCCTTGGGGCGACAAAAATTCCTACGACCTGCTTTTAAACACGTCGGGCAAGGATATAAAAGCCATCGTCCCCGCGCTTGCTCTTTTGGTAAAGGCGTTAAAAAAGTAAGCTTAATTTTACTCCCCCTCCGTTACCGTCACGGCGACCTTGCTTATTTGCCCGAGAAAGAAATACGGCTATTGAATTGTCTGCCGTCGGCGATAAAATAAAGAAAATAATTCCAACCCTCCGTGCGAATATCCGTAGACTTGTTGCGCAAGATAATAGCACGGAGGGCGTTATGATATTTGACGAAACTAAGACTTATTTAAATCTTGCGCGTTCGTTTGCCGGCGAAAGCCAGGCGGGTATGCGCTATCAGCTAATCGCAAGGGAGGCTACGGCACAGGGTTATATTGCGCTTGCGGACGAAATCAGGTCGCTTGCCAAAAACGAGACCGTCCATGCACGGAGGTTTTTCGAAGAGTTGACCAAAAGAGGCGAGCGGCTTGACAATATAGACATCGACGCGGGCTACCCCTATCATACGGGCGACCTTACGACAATGCTCAAGCTTGCCGCCGTCGACGAGAAAAACGAACACGAAAAAATTTATCCTGCCTTTGCCGATGAAGCTCTGTCCGAGGGCTTCAAAGACGTCGCGGCTTTATTCGATATGATTGCAAACGTCGAAAAGCACCACGAACAGATTTTCAACTACCTTTACGAAGCTATGGAAAGCGGCAACCTCTATAAAAACGAAAGCCCCATTCTTTACGTCTGCAAGGAATGCGGCCATATGCACACTTCCAGGGAAGCGTGGACGGTTTGCCCCTTATGCAAATCAAGTCAAGGCTTCGTCGCGCTTAACGTTCCCTACGGTAAGGAGAAGATATGAAGAAAACTAACAAGCAGGAAAACAAGCAAACCAAAAATTGCGGCTCCAAGAACTGCGGCACGAAAAGCTGTAAATAACTTTTACAGTCCGGACGACCCGTCGGGCAGTTATACGGGCACCTGCGCAGACTTGCGCGAAAAGCCCGTACAGGACGCAGACGACCTTTGATTTAACTTAATCCGACGGCAATTTACGGGGGCGCCGTCCGCAGACATTTCCGCGGACGGCGCTTTCTTTTTATTCTTATTTACAATATCCTCTGCGCCTGTATAAAATAATCACGGCGCGTGGCGGAGATTTGCTCTATCTTTGCATAGTCCGAGGCGGTGTGCAGAATGTAGTTGCCGCCGAGATATAGGGCGACGTGCCCGACCCGTTCTATACCCGTCTTGTCTTTACGCGTTTCGTTTGTGAAGAACAACAGGTCGCCGCGCCGCAAATCGGAGGGGTCTACCGTCGTCCCCTGATAAATCTGCGTACGCGTGGTCAGTTTAAGGTTTGCGTCGGCGCCCAGCTTAAATATATACTGCATAAGCGACGAACAGTCGAATTTGGTTGCGGTGAAGCCCGATATAAGATTGCCGTTTTCGTCCAGATACCTCGTAGCGCCGTATACGTACGCCACGCCCAGACATTTACAGCCCTCGGTTATGACCGCTTCCACCTGCTTGTTTTCACTCGCGTCCATATATGCAACCGTGCAATAATCGGCGTATACGTAGGCAGTTTTGTTTTTATAGGCAGTCTTATACCAATTCCCTTCGCGTCCGTAACAGGCGTAAAGCGTATCCTTTTGAGTACTGCCCAAAACCGTATAGCCCGTACCGGCGCCGCTTCGTACGTTTACGTCGTCGGCGTTGATTTGTATGTACGCTATCTTTTGGACTACGGGCTCCTCTACGGGCGGAGGCAGGGTTATTTCCACGGACGGCTGTTCTGCCGTTTCCTCCTCCGCGATTTCGTTTTCGGGCTCTGCCGCCTCCCGTTGGGAGACGCTGCAAGCCGGAGCGGCTGCCGCTATTGCGGAAAGCAGAGCCGCATAAAGTAAATACCTTCCGTGTTTCATCTTCGTTTCTCCTTGCGGTTTTCCCCTATTATAGCGGAAAGCGGCAAAGGTATCAATGCAAAAATTTTTCCACGGAAGGTAAAATTTACTTATTCAGATTTTAAGCCCTCCCAGCGTACGGGCAATAGGGGCGTTTATTACGAGGTCAGCCCTGCCGTCGGCAGGGGTAGCCGTCTTGTTTATAACCACCAGCTTCCTGCCTCTGAAATAGTCGATAAAGCCCGCCGCAGGGTATACGACGAGCGAGGTACCGCCTATTATAAGCGTATCTGCGCGCGAAATCGCGTCGAGCGCGCCGCGTACGGTGTTATCGTCCAGCCCCTCGCCGTAGAGCACCACGTCGGGCTTTACCAACCCTCCGCATTCGCAACGGGGCACGCCGTCCGACTCCTCTATAAATTCCAGCGGATAGAATTTGCGGCAGCGCACGCAATAGTTTCTATGTATGCTTCCGTGCAGTTCGAACACCCTCTCCGAGCCCGCCGTTTGGTGAAGCCCGTCGATGTTCTGCGTAACGACGCAGTCGAGCTTGCCGCACTTTTCCGCACGCGCCAGAAACAAATGCGCGGCGTTGGGCTTCGCGTCCCTGTAAATCATTCTGTCGCGGTAAAAGCGGTAAAATTCCGCCGTATTTTCATAAAAGAAGCCGTGGGAGATAATCTCTTCGGGCGGATAGTCGTATTTTTGGTTATACAGCCCGTCCTGCGAGCGGAAGTCGGGTATGCCGCTTTCGGTAGACACCCCCGCGCCGCCGAAAAACACGACCCGACGGCTTTCGTCCAGAATTTTCTGCAATTGCTCTGTTTTATCCATAACATTCTGCCTTGAATTTTATTTTTCCTACTTAGCAAAAACGTCCGCCGTTGGCTTACGGCGGACTGTCCTTTAATTGTTGTATCTTATTATCCTTGCAGGATTGCCTGCTATAATAACGCCCGACGGGAACGACCTTGTGACGACCGCGCCGCTTCCGACGATTACGTTATCGCCCAGAGTAACGCCCGGGTTTATGACGGCGTGACCGCCTATCCAGCAGTTATCGCCTATCGTTACGGGCTTGCCCATTTCCAGCCCCGAAATGCGCGTGGCGCAATCGAGCGGATGGTAGCCGGTATAAATGCCAACCTGCGGAGCTATCAGACAGTTCTTGCCGATTTTTACCTTGCATACGTCCAATATGCACACGCCGTAGTTGACGAAAAAATTTTCGCCGACCTCGATATTCGTGCCGTAATCGCAGTAAAAGCCCTGCGTCAACGTGACCTTTTCGCCACACTTGCCCAAAAGACGGACGGCGGTTTCATGCCTTTCTTCGTCGGTGAGCGGAGAATTGAGTTTAAGGCACAATTCCTGCGCCCGTTTGCGCTCTGCAATAAGCTCAGGAGTATACGCGCAATAGAGTTCTCCGGCGAGCATTTTCTCCTTTTCGGTCATAAACGCGGCTTATTCAACGCCCTCGTTGAGCTTGGCGAGCAACTTGTCCAAATCGTTGCCGTGAACGAACACCGCTTCTTCGATAGTTTCGCCGTGCGCCATCGCGCAGCCGATGCAGTGCATTCCGACCGCCTGCAAAATTTCGGCGCTGTTCGGGTTGATTTTAAGACAGTCTGCAATTAACGTGTCCTTGGTTATCTTTGCCATTTTATATATTCTCCTATGATTATAGTTTTACCCTTTCGGGATATTTTATGAATTTGTCTGCGGCTTTTTAGCCGCCTGCGGTCAGTCCTCCGCCGCGGAACGCTCCTCGTCCCTGTCCTTATCCCTGTCCTTTTTGGAGTCGTTCTCCTCTTGGGACAGTATAATCACGCGGAGCTCGTTAATTCTTCTGAATTCCGTCTGGCTGACGGAAATTTGCAGGTTTCCGTAAGTCAGTTCGTCGCCCATGGAGGGAACCTTGCCGAGCATTTCTATCACCCAGCCGCCGACGGTGGCGCTTTCGCAATCGACTCCGCGCAGTCCGAATTGCTCGCAGAAGTCGTTAAGCGAGGTCGAGCCGAGCACCTTGTATTCGGTTTCGCTGACCTGAATAATTTCAGATTCCTCCTCGTCGTGCTCGTCCCAGATTTCCCCGACGAGCTCCTCCAAAATGTCCTCCATGGTGATAATGCCGACGGTTTCGCCGAATTCGCCCGAAACCACCGCCATATGCGACTTCTTCTTTTGAAGCTGCTGCAATACGGCGCTTATTTTGGTCGTGGACACTACGAAAATCGCGGGCTTTGCCGCTTTTTCAAGCGAGAACGACGGATCCGTACGCTGTTTGATGAAGTCCTTTTCGTGCAGTATGCCTATGATGTTGTCTATCGAATCCTTATATACGGGCAGACGCGAATAGCGCGTTTCCAAAAAGATTTTATCGACTTCGTCAAGCGGCGAATCGCAGTCTATCGCTACCACGTCCACGCGGGGAACGAGCACGTCCTTGGCTTCCAAATCGTTGAACTCTATCGCGCTTTTGATTAAATCGCTCTCCTGCGCGTTTATGCCGCCCTCGTGCTCGGCTTCGTCAACCATGATTTTAAGCTCGTCGTCGGTTATCGTGTTGTCTTCCTTATGTTTGAAAATTTTAGTAAGCAGTTTTTTCCACAGCCAGAAGAATGCGTTAATCGGCGTGAGCACATAGGCGAGCGCGTTTATAAACGGGGCGGAAAACCTTGCAAAGCCTTCGGGGTGCTCCTTTGCGAGGGTTTTGGGAGTTACCTCGCCGAAAATAAGCACAACTACCGTCATCGAAATCGTAGACAGAGTCGTCGCAAGGCTTTCGTTCGACTGCACCCAGGAAACGAACAGCAGGGTCGCAAGCGAAGAAGCCAGAATATTTACAATGTTGTTGCCGATTAAAATAGTGGATAAAAGCCTGTCGTACTTATCCGCAAGCTTTAAGACGCGCTTTGCGCCCTTATCGCCGTCGTCGGCTTTTGCCCTGAGCCTTATTTTGTTTACCGCCGTGAACGCCGTTTCGGTGGCTGAAAAATAGCCCGACAAAAGTATGCAAACGACGATTATTACTATAAAAACTATTTGAGTCGTTTTGTTCATAAATCCTCCAAGACGTTATAGAAATGTTAATTTTACTGTTTTTCTACAACGTCAAAAGGATTCTTTTCAATTCAAAATGCGCCCTCGACGTCGTTCGGGGCGTATCTGAAAAAAGCCGGAAGCAACGATTTCGTCGCTTAGATGGGTCGTCCATAATCTCCTCGGAAATAAATTCAACGCGGAATTGTAGATTTTTTGCGTTATTTTAAGCAATAATGTTCCACGCCGAGTCTAATTATATCATATGTTACGGTATTATGCAACAAATTCCGTGATAATTTTTTTATTGCGCAAACCCGACGTAAAGCGCTAATTATAAGCTTTCAGCCGTCGGATTTAGCGCAGTGCACGGCACGATAATCTTCGATGACCTCTTCATAAGCGGCGCGCACTTCCTCCATACGCTCCTCCCAGCCGACCGCCAAAGAAGAGCAGTCGCCGCACGGTTCCTCGCCGCGAAATATCTTTTCTATTCTATCGACCCAAAGCGGTACTTCCAATTCCTCGACGTATCCCGTTTTGCCGTTCTCTATCATTTCCGCCGAACAAGAACGCGCCGCCGCAAGCGTGGGCGTGCCGCAAGCCGCCGCTTCTACCACCACAAGCCCGTAAGTATCGAACGTGGAAGGCATTAAAAACAGGTTTGCACGGGCATAGTATGCACTCAATTTTTCTCTGTCAAATGCACAACCCGTAAAAATTACCCTGTCCTCTATGCCGCACTTTTCGACCATGGCTTTGTGTTCTTTAATATCCTCTCCGCCTACGATTAAAAACTTGCAGTCGAATCCGCGCCTTTTCAATTCCGCCACGACGTCAAAGCTGAATTGAAGATTTTTGACTTTAACTACCCGTCCCACGTAAAGAAAAATTACGTCGTTTGGAGAAAAGCCGTATTCTTCGTCTATACGGCGGGCAAGCTCATTACGCCTTTCTTGCCCGATAACCGACATATCCGTAGCGTTAGGGACGACTTTTACGTTCCCATCGTATCCGTAGTCGTGCAAAGCCTGCGCGGCGTAACCGCTTACCGCCCAGACGTAATCCATCCGGTTTATATTACGCATGATTACTTTCATAACGATAGACGTAACCAACCGGGAATGGGTGATGCGGTAAATATCGTCTTCGAATTTGGAATGAAAGGTATATACGACGGGTATTCCGTTCTTTTTGCCGTACTTATAAAAAAATTTACTGATTGCAAAAGGCGAATGAGCGTGCAATACGTCAGGCTTAAATCCGTCAAGCATTTTTTTCAGCTTTTGATCTTTGCCGGGCGTAGAATTACGGTAACCTAAAAACGGTACCTTCAACGAACGGTTACGAAAGACCCCTTTACAGTATACTTCCTCGCCCTCTGAGTCCAGTTTCGTGCCGTAGGATGGTGCGACGGTTACGCATTCGTTTTCCTTTTCCAAACCTTTTTGATAATTATGGACGACGTTAGTTACGCCGTCCACCTGCGGATACCAGCAGTCTATGCCCAATACGATTCTTCTCTTCATTGACGATTAGCCGCCTCTCCTTTTTCTCAGATTTTTCTTGATTATATCCCTGACCGAAATAATC
>CAZUYN010000036.1:6109-14237 GCA_964624495.1 uncultured Clostridia bacterium | reverse complement strand
CCTCGGTGGGAAGGTGGAACGCGTCGATAAATTCGGACTCGCTCATATTCTGCTCATATTGGGAGAGAACGTATTTGAGCGTGGCGTTATCATTATATAAGTTGCGCAAGCCATCGTCGCCCTGCGTGTTCCTCGTCTCTATTATCAATGCGCTGAGCGTTTTTCCCGTGGTCTGGTCGTTAATACTGCCGAACAGGTAGTCTATCGTGTAGTCGGAGAGCGTAGGCGAGGGGATATACGAATTTTCGTTATAAACGCAGTCGTTGGGATAATATGTAAATTTTTTGGCGTTATCGCCGATAAAGAAAGAATAGTCCAAACCGCCCTCCCCCACGAGGGTGATGCTTTGTCCGTTGCCGTCGTCGTCTATGCCCTTATAGGCGTAATTCAGAAACTGATCCTCGGTAAAGTAGCCGTATTGCGCCAAAGTCAAATCGTCTATTTCATAGTCGGACACAACCATAATCATGGTTTCCTTTGCCTCGAAAAGTTCTTTCAGTTCCTCTTGGGTATAGCCTTCCGTCGCCGGCTGTCCGTCTTTATCTATCGCGACGACGTCGTACTGCGACATTATGTAATCGAAGTTATCCGGTATTTCCTCGAAGGTGGACACGGAGGAAATCATACTGCCCCACTGCTTATATTCGGGCACCTTCTGCAATACCTCCGAATACATGGCGCGGATTGCCGTGACCGACATATTGTAGTCGACCGTGTAATCGTCGGCGTTTCCGCCGTTATTTAAATGGTCTTGCATATTGTCGGTGACGGTAAAGTTCGTATACAGGCTGTTCGCTATGTTAAAGCCGTATTTATACTGAATCAAATTCAGCTGTTCTTCGGGGATTTTGGAAACGTAGTCTACATAGGCTTCGCTCATATAATTGGTCTTTTGGAAGCCCGTCGCAAACGTGCCCAGAGTATCCAGAAGCGAATTGACGTAGATCTTCTTATTTTCGGCGAGCTCTTTCAAGTCTACATCGACGTCGGGTTGCGACAGCTCCATGAGAGAGGTGAAGTCGTACGAGGACTGCGTTATCGAAACGGGATAGCCCGAAAGCATATCGTTTTCCATATTGGATATGTAGCCGCGCACGCCCGAAGATATGGCGAGCACGAGCGAAACGCCGATAATTCCTATCGAACCGGCGACCGAAACCATAGTGGTACGCTTATGCTTTGACAGCAGGTTTTTAAGGCTGAGCCCGAACGCCATTCCCATTGACATCGACGACTGCTTCTTTTTGCCCTTGTTTACCTTTCGGGGCGCGCCGCCGTCAAAGCCGCCATTATTGCGTTCGTCCTTTTTATTATTATCGCCCCCGTTCTCTTCCCCGGAAGCGACCGCGGTTGCTTCGGCGGCATTTTCCGAAACCGCCGCGTCTGCCCGTGCGGAGCCGACCGTACCCGCCGCCGCGGAGAAGTCGCGCTCCGCCGCTTCCTCTTCCGCGGAATACGGCATATCGTCGCCGACGACCTCGCCGTCCAAAAGCTTTACTATTCTGGTCGAATACCTTTCCGCGAGCTCGGGGTTGTGCGTAACCATAATTACCAGCCTGTCGCGGGAAATTTCCTTTAACAGCTCCATAATCTGTACGCTGGTCGCCGAGTCGAGCGCGCCCGTGGGTTCGTCCGCGAGCACTATTTCGGGGTCGTTTATAAGGGCGCGCGCTATCGCCACCCTCTGCGCCTGTCCGCCCGAAAGCTGGTTGGGTTTGTTGTGAATTTTATCCGATAAACCCACCTTGTCGAGGGCTTCTATCGCCCGTCTGCGTCTGTCCTTTTTGCTCACGCCGGCTATCATCAACGCAAGCTCTACGTTCTGCAAAATAGTCTGGTGGGGGATAAGGTGATAGCTTTGGAAGATAAAGCCTATCGAATGGTTTCTGTAAGTATCCCAATCCCTGTCGGAATAGGTCTTGGTGCTCTTTCCCTCTATCTGCAAATCGCCCGAGGTATAGTTGTCAAGACCGCCTATGATGTTCAAAAGGGTGGTCTTGCCGCAGCCGCTCGGTCCGAGTATGGAAACGAATTCGCTGCGCCTGAAATTCAGGTTTATCCCTTTCAGCGCGTGTACGGGTTCGCCCGCGACGGCATAATCTTTCTTTAAATCAACGATACGCAACATTTATATCTGCTCCGAAATTCAGTCCGCGGATATAGTTTACGGACTGATTTACATCAATATATACTATAATTATAATAGTTTAAATCATTTTTTTTGTCAACCGCGGAGATAACCGCAACGCGTTAATTCACACAGTTTTCGCCTACTCTTCCACATCTTTCACACGTTTCTCTTTTTTCGTCTTGCGCCTCGCGGTCTCCTCTTCCTCGCGGACGAGATAATCTTTGAGCGACTGCTCTAACGTCTTATCCGATTTGAAAGGCGAAAAGAAGTGCGGCTTAGGCAGCTTTTCGGTCTTATCCTTTAAGTCCTCTTTGAGCTTGTCTATACTTTCGCGTATGCTCTCCTTTACCTTTTCGTACTTAACCACTATTCCGCGGTCGGCGGCGAATTTGCGTATTTTTACCGTAAGGTTGACCGAGCGGCACAAATCTATCGTAAACACTCCGAAGAAAAAGCCGACGACGAACGCGAAGGGCATATTCGAAACGAACCACTTTACCCATTCGATGACGAAGGGGTCTATCACGAAGTAATACAGACCGCCGACGAGCAGCCATAACAATGAAAAAAGGGGGCATATTATGCCCTGTATATTCCCCCAACGGTCGGAATAGTCCCACAGCTTGACCTTCATACCCTTGATAAAAATAAGCCCCGCGATATACTCTATCACGGTCATAACCGCGCCGATTATAGCTATGGTTATAACGGCGTCCGCCCAGCCGTAGCCGACGTCTACGGGAATAAGGCAGATTAAATACATACCGACGACGCCGAAGCCGTACAGCGGAAGGTACGGTCCCGTAAGAAAGCCGGGGTTTATCCACTTTTTAGCCGTGAACAAACGGCGGAACACCACCTCTATACACCAGCCGATACAGCTGCCCACAAAAAACAAAAAGCATAACGTTAATAAAGTCGTCATAGGTATTTCCTTAAATCTAAATTTTCGCGGGGGCGCGTCAGACGCGGATAGCGGCGTTCAGACGGGCTAAGGTGCGCTCCCTGCCGATAATCTTCATAACAGTGCATAAATCGGGCGAATTGGGCATACCCGTTACGGCTATGCGCAGAATTTCCGCCACGTCGGCGACGCTGCCCTTATAGGCTTCGGGGTTCTGCTTGTAATCGCCCATCTCCGCGGCAAAGCCCGTCTGCGCAGCGACCGTCTTGACCTTTGCAAACCAAGAATTATTGTCGTCGTTTTCATCGTAGAGCGCGGCAAAGCCCGTGAGCACGTCGTTCACGTCCACGTTTGCAAAGCGGAATGAGTAATCGGGGGCGAAGGTATCGTCGAAGAAATAGTCGAAAAGTCTTACGCCCGTTTCGGCGCGGACGATATCCTTGCGGCGCTTTTTGCCGCCTATGCCGCAGATTAAAATTATTATGCGGTTGAGATATTCCGCGTCCTTGAAGTGCTCCCTGTCGGCGTCCGTTCCGAATTCGTCCGCCCATTCCTTTAAAAAGGCGTAGGTTTCTTCCGCGGAAAGGGCGGCGAGCTCCGCCTTGGATACGTCGTTGAGCTTGTCTATGTCGAAGAGCGCGCCGCTCTTACCCATTTTTTCTATCGAAAATTTAAAGTCGCGGTAGTCGGCTGTCGGGTTCTTCCTCTCCCATTCCTCGAAGTTGGAATTCAGTATGGTCATAAGATACTTGACCACAGCCTTGGGGTAGTAACCTGCTTTTCTGTAATAGTCGAGGGATAGTTCGGGGTCTTTACGCTTCGAAAGCTTCCTTTTTACCCCGTTGTCCACCTTCATTAAACTGCAAGTATGCGCATAAGCGGGGGGCTTGAAGCCGAGCGCCTTGAAGAGTTCGAGATGAACGGGCAGGCTGGAAAGCCACTCCTCGCCCCTTATAACCAGCGTCGTGTGCATAAAGTGGTCGTCTATCGCGTGGGCAAAATGATAGGTGGGAATGCCGTCCGATTTTAAAATAACCACGTCCTGGTCGTTTTCGGTTACGGTTATGTCGCCCTTTATTCTGTCGCGGAAGGTGATTTTATTGTCCGTACAGCCCTGCGATTTAAGCCTTATCACAAAGGGCTTGTTCTGCGCGAGGTTGGCGTAAATCTGCTCCTCGGACAGGTTGCGGCACTTCGCGTATTTGCCGTAGTAACCCGTTATCTCCTTGCGTTCGGTCTGCTCCGCCCTTACGGCGTTCAGTTCCTCCTCGGTGCAGAAGCAGGGATAGGCAAGTCCGCGCTCTATCAGATTTTTGGCGTATGCGCGGTATATGGGAGCGCGTTGGCGCTGATAATAAGGTCCGTAATTATTGAGCGGCGAGTCGATTTCCGCGCCCTCGTCGAAGCTGAGCCCGAAATATTTTAACGAGCGGATGACCGATTCCACCGCGCCGTCCACCTTTCTTTTCAAATCGGTATCCTCTATCCTCAGATAAAAAATGCCGCCCGTGGTATGGGCGACCCTTTCGTCCGCAAGCGCGGAATACAGGTTGCCGAGGTGGATAAAGCCCGTGGGCGACGGGGCGAGACGGGTTACCTCCGCCCCCTTCGCAAGCGCCCTGTCGGGATACGCCTTTTCGTATTCCTCCAACGGCAACAGATTATCGTCGGGAATTAAAGCTTCCGCTAATTTTTTCAAATCCATAAGTAATTACCTTTTTTCCTTTTCTTTTTTGACTTTTCTGCGCAGGTGCTTTCTCAGCCGCGTCGGGTGGACGAACTGGAAGAACAGCGTTACCACTATCAACCCGACGACTATGCCGACGATAAGCAGTCCCATCTCCTCACCCCAGCTTATCGCGGCGGAGGCGTCGCCCGAAATTATGTTGCTCACCGCAAGATACAGCGAACGCCCGGGCACGAAGATTATTACGCCAGGCACGAAGAATATCGTCGCGGGAGCTTTGAATACGCGCGCGAACACCTCGGAAATGACTGCGGCTACTATGGTCGCGACCAGCATATCCAACAAAATTTTATAGTTGGTCGGCAAGACGACGAATTTTTCCATTATCAGCCATACCGAAAACGTTACCATAGCGTTTATTTCGGAGGGCAAAAGCTTTTTTACAGAACTGCCGAAAAAGAGCGTGAACGCCGTCGTGCCTATCAGACAGGAAATTATCCTGTAAAGGTAGTAAGCCAGCTCGCCCGAGCGTGCCGGAGCTTCGGCGTTGTCCACGATAACGTTCAGGGTTGCGAGCGATAAGCCGTAACCCGCCACTATCGCAAGCGTGGTTATGACGGCGTTGAGCACCTCGAAGGAGCCCGAATAGATATCGCCCGAAAACAAGTCCCTGACGGCGTTGCACAAAAGCAGCCCCGGGATGACTATCATTATAGTGCCCATCATAACCGTAGACAGATTGCAGGGCAGCCCCGTAAGACGGATTATCCAGCACAGCAGGGTAGAGAGCACGCCGCCGATGAGCGACAGAATAAACGTGCGCGCATAGCTGTTGAACGCCATATTGGACAGCACGCAGCTTAAAAACGCCATAAGTCCGCCGACCAGCGCCGCCGGAACGGCGTCGATAAGCGAGCCCCCGTAAAAGACCGTGAACGCGCCCGCGCCTATTCCGCCCGAAAGAGCCGTCATCAGTCTGCCGGGGTTGTACTTCGAGGCTATGTCCTCCACCCTCGCCCTCGCTTCCCCGACCGTGTATTTACGCTTGGTTATATCGCGGGAAAGCTGGTTGTACGCCTCCATCTTGGCGAAGTTATTGGACGTGGAATATATGCGCTTCATCTGGGAAAAGCCGCTTCCGTCCGCAAGCTTTACGTCGGCTATTATCATATTGGGCATTACCGACACGTTGACTTCGTCCGCGCCGTACGCCTTGCACATATAGTCCACCGCCATTTCCACCCTTGCAACGGGGCAGCCGCAGGACAAGAGTCCGCCGCCTACGTCGGTAGCCACTTCGAGCACTTTGTTATAAAAATTTTTATCGGTTTCCCCGTTATTTGCGACGGCGCAGTCCGCCCCGGCGGAAATTTCCGCAGGACAGGCTTTTGCACCGTTTCCCGAAGGCGTGACAGGGGGCTGTTCCGAGCTTTCGTCCGTTACCTTTTCCATACGGAATAATTATACATTAAAAAAATTTTATGTCAATGAATTTGGCAAAACAAAACCCCGTTTTAACGGGGTTTAAGGATAATTTCATATCTGTACGGGGAGCTTTCGGGCGGTTTATAGATTAAATACCGACCGCGGAAGGTCAAGGCGCGCCGCCGCCAAACGCAAAGGCTCAGTTCTTTTTTTCGGGCTTATAGAGCTTGCGCAGGACGAACCACCCGATTATAAGCACCTGCATTATAGCCGCGGCGATATAAAACGGCCATACGAAGATAGACGTAAACAGCATTAAGACGATTTGTATGATAAGCATTGCCGTCCATAATACGAGCGACGCCGCCACGGTCAGCGTAAGACGGCGGTACCAGAGCGCCGCAAACGCCGTAAACACTACGGACGCGACGAAGGGCGCGCAGACGTATGCGAGATACGCATAGCGCGACAGCTGCGGAATGAAGAAAAATATCATAAACACCACGGACGCAAGAACCGCGACGAGTCCCACGGAAAGCAGGGTTATCAGCACGCGCTTTTTGTGCAGGTTGAGCTTGGGCTTAACGGGATTTTCACTCTTTACCCTGACTATATCGTCGAGCGATATATGGTAAATGTCCGCGAGCTTTATAAGCACGCGGAGGTCGGGGATCGATTCCCCCCTTTCCCACTTGGAAACCGCCTTGTCCGAATAATTCAGCATTTCGGCAAGCTGCAATTGGGTCAGACCGGCTTCCTGCCTGAGACTGACCAGATTGGAGGCGATTATCTCCTTTATGTCGTCGGTTTGTCCTATGCTCTCGTTCATAGCCTTATTTTAGCATATAAAATGACTGAACGCAAGCAAAATAAGCCGCTCTACCGATAGTAGAGTGTAAATTTTTAACGGTAGAGTCTGCGTTTTTAAAATTCTACCGAAATTCCGAAGAGTAGACCGATTGACGCTTGCGACGGGTTGTAAAAAAATATTTTGTGGATATAATTATTAGTGGCTTAAAAAAATCATAAATTTTATCAAAAACTTATAAACGAGGAATGACTTATGGGAAATTTCGAAATCTTCGTCGATTCGGCGGCTAACCTTACAGACGAGCTCGTAAAACGGCACGGCATAAAAGTGGTATCCTACACCTGCTCGATCAACGGCGAGGAAATGGAATGCTATCGGGACGGCGTGTCCTCCGAAAATATCGCAAAGAAGTTTTACGCCGCCATGCGCGAGGGGGCGGAGACAAAGACCACCCTTATTAACGCCGACAAGTTCATCGACGCCGCCGCGCCCGTTTTGCAGTCCGGCAAGGATATACTTTTAATAGTTATTTCGACTTGCCTCAGCGGCACCTACAATCAGGCGCTCGAAGCGCAGAGGAGGCTTAAAGAGCAGTTCCCCGACAGAAAATTTTTGGTTGCGGACAGCTGCAACGCCTCTATGGGAGAGGGCTTATGGGCGGTTTACGCCGCCGAACGCCGCGACAGGGGCGAAAGCGTCGAATCGGTTCATAAGTGGATTTGCGAAAACAATCTCTATATGAACAGCTTCGTCACGGTGTCATCGCTCAAATACTTAAAAAACAGCGGCAGGATAAACGCGGCGAAGGCGTTGGTCGGCACGATACTCAAAATCAACCCCATAGTCTGGGGCAGCGACAAGGGCGTGCTGGAAGTCTACTGCAACGAGCGCGGACGCAAAAAGGCTTTGGCTAAGCTGCTCGAACTGTTCAGGGCGAGGGTTATCGACCCCGGAAACCAGCACGTAGCCATTACCCACGCCGACTGTCTCGAAGAAGCCGAGGCGCTTGCCGGGATGATTAAGGACGCGGGCGCGACGGACGTGATTATAAATATGTACGACTTGTGCACGGGCGCGCATATCGGTCCCGGGACGATCGCCCTGTTCTTTATGGGCAAAAAGCGCGGCGAATAACCGCGCCGCAGGCGAGCCGCAATGCGCTTTGCGGCT
>CAZUYN010000036.1:0-6009 GCA_964624495.1 uncultured Clostridia bacterium | reverse complement strand
TTACTTCTTTTCCGAGCGGAAGGTAAGCTCGCCGTCCTTGACTTCGACCGTGACCTGTTCGCCAGCCAAAACGTGCCCCGCAAGAATTTCGTCCGAAAGTCTGTCCTCTATTCTCCTCTGGACGGTGCGCTTCATGGGACGGGCGCCGTATTCCTCCGAATAGCCCTCCTCTATCAGCTTATCCATAGCCTCGGGCGCGATTTCGATAGAGATATTTTTAAAGCTTAACCGCTCCCTGAGCCCGTCTATAAGCTTATAACAGATTTTGCCAGCTTCCTCTTTGGTGAGCTTGCGGAATACAATGACGTCGTCCAGGCGGTTTAAAAATTCGGGGCGGAACTGCTCCTTTAACGCCTCGTCAATGGCGTCCTTCATACTGTCGTAGCCGTCGCTGTCGGACGAGCTGAAACCCAGCCCCGACATCTTTTTAATCTGACCCGCGCCGACGTTGGAGGTGAGAATGATTATCGTGTTTTTAAAGTTCACCACCCTGCCCTTGCTGTCGGACAGTCTGCCGTCGTCGAGTATCTGCAATAAAATATTGAACACGTCGGGGTGCGCCTTTTCGACCTCGTCGAACAGCACGACGGAATAGGGCTTGCGCCTTACCTTTTCGGTAAGCTGTCCGCCCGAGTTATCCTCGTAACCGACGTATCCCGGGGGCGCGCCGATGAGCTTCGATACCGAATGCTTTTCCATATATTCGGACATATCGAGGCGGATAAGCAGTTTTTCGTCGCCGAACATATTTTCGGCGAGCGCCTTTGCGAGATCGGTCTTGCCGACGCCCGTGGGTCCGACGAATATGAAGGAGCCTATGGGCTTGCCCGATTCGTTGAGCCCAGCGCGCGCCCTGCGTATTGCTCGCGCGACGGCGGAGACGGCTTCGTCCTGACCTATTATGCGCTTATGGAGATTTTCCTCTAAATGCAACAGCTTTTCGCTCTCCTGCTCGGTGAGCTTTACGACGGGAACGCCCGTCCAGCCGCTGACTATCTCCGCCACGTCGTCGCCGCCTATCGTGGGGGCGGACTGTCCGCCCTTCCATTCGCGCTTTAAGTCGTTTATCTTCTCCTGCGTGCAGTTTATTTCGTTGACGAGCAGCTTTGCCCTGTCGTAATCTTCGCCCCTCGCCGCCTTATTCTTTTCCTGCACGAGGCGCTTTAACTCCTCTTCGAGCCCGTTCAATTCTTCGGGTGCGTTATAGCTGTCCAGCCGCGCACGGGAAGCCGCCTCGTCTATTAAATCAATCGCCTTGTCCGGCAGAAAACGGTCGGTGATGTATCTGTCAGAAAGAGTTGCCGCGGCGATAATCGCCTCGTCGGAAATGACGACCTTATGGTGCGCCTCGTACTTGTCGCGCAAGCCCCTTAAAATTTCAACCGTGTCCGATACCGACGGCTCCTCCACCTGCACGGGAGTGAAACGGCGTTCCAGCGCCGCGTCCTTTTCGATATAGCGGCGGTATTCGTCCAGCGTGGTCGCGCCTACCGTCTGCAATTCGCCCCTCGCAAGCATAGGTTTTAAGATATTGGCGGCGTCCATCTTGCCCTCCGCGGACGCGCCCGCGCCCACGAGCAGATGTATTTCGTCGATAAACAATATGACGTTGCCGTTGTCTTTAATAGTATTTATGGCGTTTTTAAGCCTTTCCTCGAAGTCGCCGCGGTACTTTGCGCCCGCGACCATGCTTGCAAGGTCGAGCGAGAATACCGTCTTACCTTTGAGCAGGTCGGGCACTTCGTTTTTAACTATCGCCTGCGCGAGCCCTTCGACCACCGCCGATTTGCCGACGCCCGGCTCGCCGATGAGCACGGGGTTGTTCTTTGTGCGGCGCGACAGCACTTGAATGATTTTATCTATTTCCTTTTTCCTGCCGATGACGGGGTCGATTTTGCCCTCTTTCGCCTTAACGGTCAGGTCGGTGCCGTACTGCAAAATGCTTTCGTCAAGCGCGCTGTCGTTGCTCTTTCTGTCCTCTTTGCCCATCGTATGACCGCCGAACGGATTGGTGAACAGATTTTTGATTTCGTCCGCGTCGCCCTCTTCTTCCATACCGTCGCCCGAAGTAGCCAGCTCGACCCGCGCGGCGAGGGCGGGCAGACTTACGCCGAGCGCCTTGAATATCGTTACCGCAAGACAGTCGGGCGATTCGAGCACGGCGTGAAGCAGGTGCTCCGTGCCCGTGAGAGCGTCGGGGTTGGAATCGAACGCCAAATCCTGCGCCCTTTCCAGCATATGCTTGGTGCGCGGCGTAAAGCCGTTTATGTTACACCGTCTGTCCACCGATTTAAGTAAAAAGCGTTTGAACGCGTCCGCAGTCACTCCGCTGCTCGTCAATATTCTGTAAGCCGTGCTGTCGTCCACCAGCAGCATTGCGTATACAATCTGTTCGCTGCCTATATAGGTTATTTCGAGCGACGCCGCTATCTCCCTCGACGCGGTCAAAACGTCCTGCAAGTTGCGTGATATTCTTGAAAATTCCATAAAAACTCCTTTCGGAAAATATATTGTCGCGCCGCGGAAATTTTCAATCCGCGCGCAAATTTACGGTACAATACGCGCCGCTATGCCTTGGAAACCAGACTCTTTATGCGGTTGGAAGCGTAGGTGGCGCGGTATTCGTCGCGCTCTTTAACCGACAGCTTTCTGTCCGCCGTCACGTTTAAATTGGAGGGCTTCATCTTTATCATCAGCTCGTCTATCGCGGAGACGTCGTTGGTTTTTAAATAGCCCAGACATACGGCGAGCTTTAAATCGGCGCACAGCCTGTCGAATTCCTCGCTCGGCATTAACGCGCAGTTGGTAAGCGTGCCGTAAGCCCTTAAACATTTGTCCTTTAAAGCAAGCCCCTCTTCTCCGCCTTTAAGGCGTTCGCGCTCGCTCGCCTCCATTTCGACAATCTTGTAGACGACCTGCTCGACGAGGTTTATTACCGCCTCTTCGGTTACGCCCAGCGTGACCTCGTTGCTGACCTGATAGGCATAGCCCGTAGCGTTGCTGCCCTCGCCGTATGCGCCGCGGACCGTAAGTCCCAGCCGCCGCGCGCTTTTGACCACGTCGGGCATCATTCCGCCCAGATTGAGCGCGGGCAGAAAGAGCATTACCGAAGCCCTGAGCCCCGTGCCTAAATTGGTAGGGCAAGCCGTCAGATAGCCGAGCTGTTCGTCGTACGCGAACGGCAGGGAACGGGCTATAAGCGAATCCTTTGCCGACATATCCGCATACGAGGAGCGCAGGGAAAGTCCGCTCCTTATGCACTGCTCGCGCAGGTGATCTTCCTCGTTAATCATCACCGAGATGTCGCCGACTTCGTTTATGAGCACGGCGGAACGCGCCGGCGTGCTGAGCAACGCGGGACTTATAAGCCTGTTTTCGACGAGATTTAAAGCGTCGTCTTCGGAAATGCCGTCCATATATTTAAGCGCGAATTCGTCCACCTTGTTCAACGCGGACGACACCGAGCGTATTATTTCCTTTGCCTGCCTGTCGCTTTTTAGCTTTGCGGGAAACGGATAGCCGTTTATGTTACGGGCGAGGCGCACGCGCGAGGATATGACCGTACCCGTAGTATAATCTACCATTGCCGCCCCCCCGACGCCCTTTTCTTAACGGCGTCCATCTGCCTGTTTATCTTTTCGGCTTGCGCATAGTCGCCCCTGCCGAGCGCCTCCTCCATCGCCTTTTGCAGGCGCGACAGATTTAAGCGCACGTCGTGCTCTGCGGTGTTTACTCCGCCGCCCTTGCCGACGTGCTCGGTCTTGCCCTGAATTTTGGCTATGTAGGGCATAAGTTCCCCACGGAAGATATCGTAACAGCTCGGACAGCCCAAAAGCCCCGTGCGCTGAAAGTCCGAAAAGCGCATGCCGCAGGCGGGGCAGACCTTTTCTTCGGCGAACGGCTCGTCGAAAAGTCCCGCCGCCAAGCCATTGTTAAAGCTCGCTTCGAAATCGCCGAACATTTCCGCCGCGCACGCGGCGCACAGGCGATATTCGTAATGTTTTCCGTTTATCACGGCGCGGTGGCTGACGCTCGCTTCGCGTTTTTTACAGTTCTGACAAAGCATATAGGTTAAAAAATAAATCTTTAAGGATAATCGGGATTGCCGCAAAGGTTTTTCCGCCGCCGCACGGCGGCTGTTTTAAGCGTATCGCCGCGGCAAAACGCAGGAAGTTAAATTACTACATATAATATTATAATACTTTTTCTGAAACTGTAAACAGTTTTGAAAAATTATACGCGAAAATATTGCCGTAATTAATTGAAAATTTTATACGCCTGTGATATACTTTACCCGTCAATAAATATTTTTTGGAGGACAAGTAATGCAATATTCAAAAGAAGTCGAAAATATGATTTGCGTTGCCAAGGGCGTTTCCGGTAAGTTCGAACACGGTCCCGCCCCCATTCCCGAAGAAGGACAATGGATTCAGGCAAAGGAAATCAAGGATATCAAAGGCTTTACGCACGGCGTAGGCTGGTGCGCGCCCCAGCAAGGCGCCTGCAAACTGACGCTGAACGTCAAGGACGGTATTATTCAGGAAGCTTTGATTGAAACCATAGGCTGCTCCGGCATGACCCACTCGGCGGCAATGGCGGCGGAAATACTTCCCCATAAAACCATTCTCGAAGCGCTGAACACCGACCTCGTCTGCGACGCGATTAACACCGCCATGCGCGAGCTGTTTTTGCAAATCGTCTACGGCAGAAGCCAGTCGGCGTTTTCCGACGACGGTCTTACCATAGGCGCGGGACTCGAAGATTTGGGCAAAGGCTTGCGCTCGCAGGTCGGCACGATGTACGGCACGGCGGCTAAGGGCGTCAGATATCTCGAAATGGCGGAAGGATACGTCCTTGCACTCGCACTCGATAAGAATAACGAGGTCTGCGGCTATAAATTCGTATCCCTCGGCAAGATGACCGACTTCATAAAGAAAGGGCTCTCGCCTAACGAAGCGTATGAAAAGTCTATCGGCACTTACGGAAGATATTCCGAGGAACAGGGTGCGGTTAAGCACATTGACCCCAGAACGGACAAGGAGGTTGACTAAGCATGGCTACTTTTGAAGGATATGAGAGAAGAGAGGCAAAAATACTCGGCGTGCTTAAAGAGTACGGCATCGGCTCGATAGACGAATGTAAAGAAATCTGTCTTTCCAAGGGCGTTGACTGCGACAAAATCGTACGCGGCACACAGCCCATCTGCTTTGAAAACGCCGTCTGGGCGTACACCGTGGGCGCGGCTATCGCAATTAAAAAGGGCTGCGTTAAAGCCGCAGACGCCGCCGCCGCTATCGGTATCGGCTTACAGAGCTTCTGCATCCCCGGCTCGGTCGCCGAAAACAGAAAGGTCGGACTCGGTCACGGAAATCTCGGCGCGATGCTACTCTCGGACGAAACCGACTGCTTCTGCTTCCTTGCGGGTCACGAAAGCTTCGCCGCCGCGGAAGGCGCGATTAAAATCGCCGAAAACGCCAACAAGGTAAGGAATAAACCGCTCAGGGTCATTCTTAACGGCTTGGGCAAGGACGCGGCTTATATAATTTCGAGAATTAACGGCTTTACCTACGTCAAGACGGAGTTCGACCCCTACACCGAAACCGTTAAGGTCACCGATTCCGTCGCTTTCTCCGACGGACCCAGGGCTAAGGTTAAGTGCTACGGCGCAGATAACGTGCCCGAAGGCGTCGCCATTATGAAGGCGGAAAAGGTATCGGTTTCCATTACGGGTAATTCCACCAACCCCACGCGCTTCCAGCACCCCGTTGCAGGCACTTACAAGAAGTGGTGCGTCGAGAACGGCGTCAAGTATTTCTCGGTTGCGTCAGGCGGCGGCACGGGCAGAACGCTCCACCCCGACAATATGGCGGCAGGTCCTTCGAGCTACGGCATGACAGACACGATGGGCAGAATGCATTCCGACGCACAGTTTGCGGGCTCCTCCTCCGTTCCGGCACACGTTGAAATGATGGGCTTAATCGGTATGGGCAACAACCCTATGGTCGGCGC
>CAZUYN010000035.1:0-14533 GCA_964624495.1 uncultured Clostridia bacterium | reverse complement strand
CCGTGCGTATAGCGGCTTTTTTGCTCTATCCGTTCTTTTTAGGCTTGGCGATTATATTCGACTTTGTGGCTATGTTCGTCAGAAACCTGCAATGGAAGCCCATTCCGCATAATTACGACAAAGCCCCTGCCGTAAGCCTTACAGAGGGGTCTGACGGGGATAATAAATAAATTCGGCTAAAAAAACATACGGGCGCGCAAATTTTATTTGCGCGCCCGTCTTGCGTCTGTATCGCCGTATCAGCCCGCCGTCGAAAGGTAGCGGACCGCGCCTTTGAAAATCGCGTAAGCTACGGCTTTGCGGTATTCTTCGGTGTTGAGCAGGGCGTCGTCCTCCGCGTTGGATAAAAAGCCGCATTCGACTATAACCGAGGGGCTTTGGGTACATTTTAACATATAGTAGTCGCCGTGCAGGGCTTCGTTCGGCTTGACGCATTCGGGCAGGGCGTTCAGCTCGGTCTGTATGGAAAGCGCCAATTTTTCTCCCGTTTCGCTGGTTTTGTCAAAGAAAACCGTTCCGCCGCGCTTGGAAGGCAGGGGACAGTAATTCTGGTGTACGGAAATCACCATATCCGCGTTGCTTTCGGTAATTATTTCTTTCCGCTTCTGCATATCGCGCGCCTTAAAGCCCTTTTCCGCGGTGCCGTATAAACCGGCTTCGGTCGTGCGCGTCATAACGCAGTTGAAGCCCGCGTTTACGAAATTTCCTTTAAGAAGTTTTGCTATTGCAAGATTTATGTCCGCCTCGTCCGTTCCGGAATTTATCCCCCGTACGCCGTTATCTATACCGCCGTGCCCCGCGTCTATGACGACGGTAGGCATCCCGGGGTTAGTCTTTGCCGCGTCTTTTGCGGCAAAGCCCGCAAGCAAGCCGAGGCATATGCCGCCGCAGACTATAAGCGACACGGCTATTAAAAAACTTTTTTTAATGAACAAGGTTTTCACGCTATATACTACTGATTTGTTGCTTTTTTTATGCCGTTGTGCTACAATATCTAAGTATAAAAATTATAGGCGGCGGTATACGGTTGTTCGACTTTTTGACAAAAATAAGCGAAGATAAGGCAAAGCAGATAAGCCCCGTAACGCTTGCGTTCGTGGGCGACGCGGTCTATTCGCTTTATGTGCGCGAAAGCGAAGTGCTTGCCTGCGACGGCAAGCTTTCGGTATTGCAGAAGCGTACCTCGGACAGGGTTTCCGCGACGGGGCAGAGCGAGCTTTTAAAAAGCATAGAGAGCCGCTTTACGCCCGAGGAAGAGGAAATTTACCGCCGCGGCAGGAACGCAAAAAAAACCACGAGGAGCAAAAGCGCGTCGGTTATCGATTATAACCGCTCCACGGGCTTCGAGGCGGTAATAGGATATCTGTACCTGTGCGGCAGATACGACAGAATTTCACGATTGTTGGGTGGCGACGGACAATGAAGACCGAGGGCAGGAACGCCGTTTTGGAGCTTTTGAAAACCGACAGAACGGTCGATAAAATACTTATTGAAAAAAATCCGCGCGGTTCGCTGAATAAGGTGTTCGCCGAGGCGCGCTCCAAGGGCGTAAGGGTACAGTTTGTCGATAAGTGCGTCCTCGATAAGGAGAGCGCGACGGGCAGGCACCAGGGCTGTATCGCCTATGCGACCGATTATAAATACAGCTCTTTGGAGGATATAATCGAAGCCAAGGGCGAAAAGGACGGCTTCGTGATTTTGTGCGACTGCATAGAGGACGTGCACAATCTCGGCGCAATTATAAGGGTTGCCGAGGTCGTCGGCGCGGACGGGGTGGTTATCCAGTCCGCCAATTCGGCGTCTGTCACCGAAGCGGTGGTGCGCATATCTGCGGGCGCGGCAAACCACGTTAAGGTCGCCAAGGTCAATTCAATCAACCGCGCCGTGGACGTCTTGAAGAAAAACAACTATTGGCTGTACGCGCTGGAAGCCGACGGCACGGACATATACGGCGCCGATATGACGGGCAACGTGGCTTTGGTCATCGGCGGAGAGGACAGCGGCGTAAAGAAGCTCACCCGTGAAAAGTGCGATTTCGTCGTCGCTTTGCCCGTCTGCGGCAAGGTCAATTCGTTAAACGCTTCGGTTGCGTTGGGCGTAGCCGCGTACGAAGTGTTAAGGAGAAGGCGCGTTTAAAAATGCAGAATTTGCAATTGCTGACCGACGAACGGCTGATAGAGCTTTTCAGACAGGGCGACGGCGCCGCCTGCGGGGAAATTTTAAACCGCTATAAAAATAAGGTGCTCGCGATCGCGCGCGGATATTTTTTATCGGGCGGCGATACGGAAGATTTGGTGCAGGAGGGAATGTGCGGACTGTATTCCGCCATGACCTCGTTCAAGGGCGACGGCGTATTCGCGCCGTACGCGCACGCGTGTATAAAAAACAGAATAATCGACGCGGTCAAGCATTCTCTGGGCAACGTTTCGCCCGTGACCTTTTTATCCTTTTCGGAGGATGAAGAGGGCGGCGCGGCAAATGCGTTCAGCCCCGAGGACGCGCTTATAAACAGCGAAGAGAGCAGGGAGTTTTCCGAGGCTATGAAAAGAGAGCTCTCCCCCTTAGAGTATAAGGCGGTCGCCCTGTACGTTGAGGGGGCTACGATGGCGGAGACCTCGGCGGCGCTGAATCTGACTTATAAACAGACCGATAACGCCCTGTCACGCGCCAAGCGCAAGCTTAAAAACATAAGAAGAAAATATTAAAAAAAATAAAGGGGGAGGGAATTTATGGCGTATCTTGCATTCTACCGCGCTTTCCGTCCGACGACCTTTGACTCGGTCGTCAGGCAGGAGCATATAGTCAAGATATTGAAAAACCAGATTGAGACCGGCAGGATAGGGCACGCCTATCTTTTTTGCGGACCGCGCGGTACGGGTAAGACGACGCTCGCGAAGATTTTCGCAAGGGCGATAAATTGCGAGAGCCCCGTCAACGGCTCCCCGTGCGGAAGCTGTCCTACCTGTAAAGCGCTCGCAAGCGGAGCGTCGCTGGATATTTCGGAGATAGACGCGGCGTCCAACAACGGCGTGGACGAAATGCGCGACCTGCGCGAAAAGGTTCAGTATCCCCCCGTCAACGGCAAATATAAGGTTTATATAATAGACGAAGTCCATATGCTTTCGGCGTCGGCGTTCAACGCGGTCTTAAAGACGCTCGAAGAGCCGCCCCGTCACGCGGTATTTATACTTGCGACCACCGAGCCGCAGAAAATCCCCGCGACTATTTTGTCGCGTTGTATGCGCTTCGACTTCAAGCTCATTCCGCAGTCCGACCTCGAAGGACTTATAAAGAGCGTGTTTGACAAGACGGGCAAGGAATACGAGGAAGAGGCGGTCTCCGCCATAGCGAGGGCGGGGAACGGCAGCGCGCGCGACAGTCTGTCCATTGCGGATATGTGCGCATCCTACTCGCAGGGTAAGCTCACTTACGAGGAAGTCAACGCCGTGCTCGGCAAGGCTGATTTTTACGCGGTCGCCGACGTCGTTTCCGCGGTGGCGGCGCACGACGGCGGCGCGACGCTCGCGGCGGCGGAATCGGTGCTATCGACGGGTAAGGGCGTAGGGGTGCTCCTCCGCGATTTGCTTACCTTTTTGAACAATCTCGCGATAGTAAAGATGTGCAGGGGCGCGGAGCGTATTTTGAATATTCCCAACGCCCAATACGAAAAAATAAAGGCGATAGCCGACGGCGCGGACGGGCATACGATACTCCGCGCAACCGAAATTCTCGCCAAAGCGGAAGGGGATATGCGCTTTGCCGTAGACCCCCGTATAACCTTGGAGGCGGCTTTGATGAAGGCGGCTATGCCCTCTTCCGATTACGATATCGAAGCGTTGCTGGCGCGCGTTGAAGCGCTCGAACGGCAGGTAAAGGAAGGGGTTAAGGTCGCCTTGCGTAACGCGGGCGCGGCAGACGTTACCGCGGCGGCGACGGCGGATAAGCCGGCGGAGGCAACGGCTCCCCGACCCGCGGAAGCGACGGAAGAAAAGTACGACGACGGCGATAAAGCCGCCGAAGCCGCTCCGCGCAAGGGCGCGGCGGCAAAGCAACCGCTCGACAGGTTTGACGACGCGTCGCCGTTCGATACGGCGGAGCAACCTGCGGCTAAGGCGGACGAAAGCGGACAGTGCAATCTGTTCGACGGCGCGCCTTCGGATAAGCCCCGAAGCGTTTCGTCTTTGTCCGAGGCGGATAAACGCTCTACGTTCGGCAGGTTTATAAAGCTTTTCAGGACGACCAAGCGCAACGCGGTGCTCTTTACGCTGTGTATGGATTTAGAGAGCTTTTTCGAGGGCGATACGTTCGTGCTCGTTACCGAAGTGGACGCGGTATTCAAGTCGCTCACGCGCGAAGATAACAGACAGTATATCGCCGAAGCGTTGCAAAGTCTGGGGGTATTTTCGTTCGATATCCGCCTGAAAGCCAAGGGCGCGGATAAGTACGAGGCGGCTATGGACGAGTTGCGAAACAATTTTTCGGGTATAGACATAGATATTAAGTAATCGATAAAATTTGACGGAGGTAAACTTTATGGCATACAGGGGCGGCAACAACGGCGGAATGCAGAATATGATGAAGCAGGCTCAGAAGATACAGGAGCAGATGCAACAGGCGGAAGCCGAGCTCGACGAAATGGAGGTGCTGGGCTTTTCCGGCGGCGGAGAAGAGGGCGACGAAACCGTCTGCGTTTATATGAACGGCAAAAAGATTATAAACGGTATTGAATTCGGCAGTAAAATTTCTGAAATGGTAGACCTCTCCGACGAAGACGACGTAGAGATGCTGGAAGACCTTATAATGGCGGCGATTAACGACGGCTATAAAAAAGCCGACGCGGCTTACGACGAAAAGATGGGTCCTTTGGGCGTCAACCCGTCGCTTAAAGGTCTGTTATAATTGGCGGACGGCAAAATTTTTTGACCGCGGAGAGGTAATCGATGGACGCGTTTATAGAACCTATCGGCAGGCTTATTAACCAGTTTACGAAGCTGCCGGGCGTAGGTAAAAGGACCGCACAGCGGTATGCATATAAAATTATAGATATGTCCGAGGAGGACGCCAAGCTCTTTGCCGAGAGCATTTTGGAATGCAAAAAAAAGGTGCGCTATTGCTCGGTTTGCGGCAACTTTTCGGAGGAGGACGTCTGCGAAATTTGCAAACGGCGCGAAAAAAGCGTTATATGCGTGGTCAAGGAGCCCAAGGACGTCATAGCTTTGGAAAAGCTCCGCGAATATAAAGGCGTGTACCACGTTCTTCACGGGGTTATATCTCCGATGGACGGGGTTGGACCTAACGATATAAGGATAAAGGAATTGCTTGCGCGCGTCGGCGAGGGGGTTACGGAGGTTATAATAGCCACCAATCCCGACGTAGAAGGCGACGCGACGGCGATGTATATAGCCAAGCTTTTAAAGCCGCTGGGCGTAAACGTCACGCGCCTTGCGCACGGCATACCCATAGGCGGCGAGATAGAGTATACCGACGAGGTAACCCTTTCCCGCGCTTTTCTGGAAAGAAAACAGATTTGAGGTGCTAAATGAAAATTTCCGTTTTGGGCTGCGGCAGATGGGGCAGCTTTATTGCCTGGTATCAGGCTACCGTGCTTAAAAACCAAGTCGTATTGTACGGCGAGGACGGAAGACAGTCTTACGAACGCCTTAAAAAGGACGGCAGAAACGATTACGTCGCGCTGGACAAGTCCATAACGCTTACGTCCGATTTGGCGTACGCTATGGAAAACGGCGACTGCATAATAATATCCATAAGCTCCCAATCGCTCCGCTCCTTTATGCAAAAGGTAATAAAATACGGCGCGGACGGCAAGACGTTCGTGCTCTGCATGAAGGGTTTGGAGGAGGCGACGGGCAAACGCCTCTCCGAGGTGCTGCGCGAAAGCGGCATACCTTCAAACCGGATTGCGGTATGGGTAGGTCCCGGGCATATACAGTCGTTCGTGTCGGGCGTTCCCAGCTGTATGATTATCGACAGCGAAAACGAGGAGCTTAAACGCAGACTTGCCGAAAAGTTCAGCTCAAATTTAATACGCTTTTATTACGGCGACGACTTAATCGGAACCGAGGTCGGCGCGGCGGCGAAAAACGTGTTGGGTATTGCCGCGGGGATATTGGACGGAAGCGGCTACGCCATGCTTAAAGGTCCGTTGATGGCAAGGGGGGCGTTCGAGGTTGCGAGGCTTATAAAGGCTATGGGCGGCAATTCCATGTCCGCTTACGGGCTTGCGCATCTCGGCGATTACGAAACGACGCTTTTTTCGTCCTTTTCGCACAACCGCGCATACGGCGAAATGCTTGCCAAAGGCAAAAAATTCGACAAGCTTGCCGAGGGAGTAATGACCTCTAAGGCAATGGCGCATTTAGGCGAAAGTCTGGGCATAGACCTGCCCATAACCAACGCGGTTTACGAAGCCTGCTTTGAAACGGAAGGCTTCGGCAAGGGCGGCGCACAGGACTGTATGAACGTAATACTCCGTCTGTTCGAAAGGGAAATCAAGCCGCAATTTTACGATAACTGAAAACCGTATAAGATAATAAACCGACAAAAGGAAGATATATGTTAAGAAACGATTTAAGAAACGTGGCGATTATAGCGCACGTAGACCATGGCAAAACGACGCTTGTAGACGCAATGTTAAAGCAAAGCCATACCTTCCGCGATAACCAGGCGGTGGAAGAAAGGATAATGGATTCGGGCGATATAGAGAGGGAAAGGGGCATAACCATTCTCGCAAAGAATACGTCCGTACACTATAACGGCGTAAAGATTAACGTCGTAGACACCCCGGGGCACGCCGACTTTTCGGGCGAGGTCGAAAGGGTAATGATGATGGTAAACGGAGTCCTCGTGCTCGTGGACGCCGCCGAAGGACCTATGCCCCAGACGCGCTTCGTCGTGCAGAAAGCTTTGGAAATGGGTCACCGCTTAATAATCGTCGTAAATAAAATCGACCGCCCCGACGCACGCCTTAACGAGGTGCAGGACGAGATTTTAGAGCTTTTATTGGACTTGAACGCCTCCGACGAGCAACTCGATTCGCCCGTCGTATGGTGTTCGGGCAGGGACGGCACCGCTACCCTTGATTTGAATAAGCAGGGCAAGGATTTGACGCCGCTGTTCGAAACCATTTTAAACCATATCCCCGCAATGGAAGTGGACGCCGACGGCGAAACGCAGCTGCTGTGCTCTTCGATCGACTATAACGATTACGTCGGCAGAATAGGCGTCGGCAGAATAGAAAGGGGCGTCGTAAAGGCGGGAGAGCCCGTCGTGGTGACCAACTATAACAACCCTTCGTTAAGACGGCAGGGCAAAATAGTCAACCTTTACCAGATAGAGGGCTTGGAAAGAACGCCTGTGGAGCAGGCGAAAGCGGGGGATATAGTCTGCTTTTCGGGGCTTGAAAATATTAATATCGGCGATACGGTCTGCTCTCTCGCCTGTCCCGAGCCGCATAAATTCGTAAAGATAACCGAACCCACTGTCGAAATGACCTTTTCGGTAAACGATTCCCCCTTCGCGGGCAAGGAGGGCAAGTTCGTCACCACGCGCCACCTGCGCGACAGGCTTTTTAAGGAGCTTTTGCGCGACGTTTCTTTAAGGGTGGAGGAAACTGGCTCCGCCGATTCCTACCGCGTCTGCGGCAGGGGCGAAATGCACCTTTCGATTTTAATAGAGGAAATGCGCCGCGACGGCTATGAATTTCAGGTTTCGACGCCCAAGGTAATGTACAAGACTATCGACGGCGTCAAGTGCGAGCCCGTCGAAAGGCTTATCGTGGACGTGCCCGACGACGCTACGGGCGCGGTGTTCCAGAGTATGGGCAACCGCAAAGGCGAGCTTTTGCATATGTCGGCGATAGGCAGCCGTACAAGGCTGGAATTTTTAATTCCGGCAAGGGGGCTTTTCGGGTATAAGTCCGAGTTTTTGACCTCCACCAAGGGCGAGGGCGTAATGAGCAGCGTATTCTACGAATACCAGCCGTACAAGGGCGATTTAAGCCGCCGCAGCACGGGCTCTTTGGTCGCGTTCGAAACGGGCGACGCGGTAACTTACGGACTGTTCAACGCGCAGGGCAGGGGTACTTTGTTTATCGGGGCGGGCACTCCCGTGTACGAGGGAATGGTCATAGGCGAAAGCCCCAAATCGGAAGATATAAACGTCAACGTCTGCAAGACCAAGCACCTTACGAACACCCGTTCGTCCTCGTCGGACGACGCTTTAAGGCTTATCACCCCCAAGCGTATGAGCCTTGAAGAATGCCTTGAATTCATCGCCGACGACGAGCTTCTGGAAATCACCCCTAAAAATATCAGAATAAGAAAGCGCATACTCGACAGCGAGCTCAGGGCTAAGGCGAACGCAAAGCTTAAAAAGGGTATAGAATAATTTATAAGCTTTGCGAAAATTGATTGAACTTCGGATAAAAATATGAAAGCGCAAAAGATTGATAATTATTACAAGGATTTACCCGTCGGCTATAAGGAAGTTTACCGCATAGACGCAAAAAAGGGTAGCGTAGGAATATGGTTAAACGTAATCGGTATGCTGATTGCGCTCGTGCTGTTAGCCGGAATATTTCTCTTAAAATTCGGTATTCCGTATGGCATGGAGCTTGATTTAACCTTTCCGTTATCGTTGCTTATCGGCTTGGCGGCGTATATTGTTTATATAATAGTACATGAGTTGACCCATGGACTGTTTTACAAGCTTTTGACCAAGCAAAAGCTTCGTTTCGGACTTACGTTAACGGTTGCGTATTGCGGACTGAAAGAGGGCTATGTCAACAAAAAGACCTGCCTGCTTGCGGTGCTTGCGCCGCTCGTCATACATAGCATATGGATGATATTACTTATAATCTTTTTGCCCGCCAACGCTTGGGTGTTATCGGTAATATTACTTTTCTCATTGCATTTCGGCGGTTGCGTCGGAGATATGTGGGTTGCGTTTATGCTCATATTCCGCTTTAAGAGTACCGTGCTGACCTGCGACGACGGTCCCTGCCAACGTTTCTTCGACTATTGCGCGGACGAAATTGATACGCCGACCGACGGGATTGCGGCGGCGCAGTCCGGCTTAACGGAAGAGTAGCGTGCCGAAAGAATGACGTAGAGAACGCGGAGCTTACGCTTAAAGTTGCCGAAATTTTAAAAGAGGTTGCGCCTCTGCCCAAAAAGAGGTAAAAATAGTTTCATAAAATCACCCCTTGCCCAATAAGATAGTAGACGGGAGCAGGAGGGTGATTTTTTATGGAACAGCAGACCGAACAGCACGTAGTGACGGTTGAAAACAGAAAGAGGATAACGGCGACGCAGATAGACGCGGTGGACGCGTTTTCGGCGACGCAGATAACGCTGTCGTACGCAGGGGGTCAGATAGTCGTGTCGGGCAGCGGCTTAAAAATAACCTCGTTTTCGAAATCGAGCGGTCAGTTTACCGCGGCGGGTACGGTCAACTCCGTGAAATACGCGCATAAAGGGGCGGGCTTCAAAGGGCTTTTCAAATAATGCAGGCGTTCGTCTTTCTGACGTGCGCGCTCTGCGGCGTTATAAGCGGCGCGGTCTACGACGTGCTTTACCTTGCGCGCGTATTCGTCTGCGGCACGGATAAGTATAAATATACCGTCAAGGACAAAATTTTTACGTTGATTTGCGATTTGATTTATTTTTTCGTGTTCGCCGCAATGTTCATATTCGTCTGCGTGTGCTTCGAATTTTACAGTTTAAGGCTGTATATGCTTGCGGGGGCGGCGCTGGGAGCGTTTATTTATTTAAAAAGTTTGCATATATGTATTGCATTTTTAATTAAAAAAGTGTATAATATTTTAAACAAATGCGTAAGGAGCGGAAAATTAAGGCATGAACGAAGAAAAGCGCAACAAAATCACGGTGGCGATAACCGTTAACGCGGTATTGCTCGTCTTTATTTTGATTGCCGTAATCATCGCCCAGATAGTCCAGATATGCATACTCAACCGCCGTAAACAGCAGTTACAGGAAACTTATATCATGTTGCAAGCGGAGCTTGACGCCGACGAAGAATTGTACGACAGGCTCAACACGGACGAGAAATTTTACGAATGGTTTTTGGAGTACGTAGACGTCTACGGTAACGACGACCCGTTGGACGTTATTCCCGACGGCGTTATAATAAGATGAAAATCGCGGTAATCGATATCGGTTCTAATTCCGTTCGCCTTATGCTGTGGGCGGACGGAAAAACTTTATATAAAAAGCTCTGCACGACCCGTTTGGGCGAGGGGCTGGAACGTGCGCCCGCGCTGTCCGAAGCCGCGTGCGAAAGGACGGCGCAAGCCGTCGCGCAATTTTCCGCACAGGCGACAGACGACGGCGCGGAAAGGGTGTACGCCTTTGCAACCGCCGCCGTGCGGTCAAGCAAAAATCCCTCTCTTTTGACCGACAGGGTACGCAAACTCTGCGGAATAGAGGTGGAGGTGTTAAGCGGAGAAAGGGAAGCGGAAATAGGGCTTTCGGGCGCCCTCGGCGGCGGCGACGGCGGAATTATAGACGTAGGCGGAGCGAGTACGGAGGTTACCGTGCGTAAGGGCGGCAAGGTCGTCTATTCGCACAGTTGCAACATAGGCACCGTCCGCATTCTCGACGCCGCGGGCAGAGATTTGCGGAAGATAGAGGAATACGTCGCCTCTAAAATAGGCGAATACGGCGACGTCGGCTTTCCGGACTGCCGTATGTGCGCGATAGGCGGCACGGCTACGCGGCTCGCCGCGGTTGCGCACGGCTTGAAGGAATACCGTCCCGATATAACGCACGGAACAATTCTGACGGCGCAGACGGTTCTGTCGTATGCAAAGGAGCTTACATCTCTTCCCGTCGAACAGATAAGGGCGACGACTATATGTACGCGTTCCGCCGACCTGATTGGGGGAGGCGCAATGCTGCTTTATATGGTAATGAAAAAGCTCTCCGTCGAAAGCGTAACCGTTTCCGAAAGCGACAATTTGGAGGGCTACGCGTTGGGCGTACAGGCGGACAGCCGCGGACAAACAAAGGGGTGAAAAAGGAATGAAAAATACTTTGGTTACTGCCGTCGCCGCCGTGCTTGCGGTTGCGTTTGCGGCGTACGGAGGCTACGTCTTTTGCGTAACTACTTCGATAGAAACCGAACTGTACGCGCTGATACCCGTGTATATCGTACTGCTTTTCGTGGGCGTTGTAATCGAAGGCTTCGTGCACGAGGGCGCGCATTTTCTGGTCGGCGCAATCTGCTCTATGGGCGTAAAAGCCCCCAAAATCAAGCTCTTTAAAAGCTCTTCGGTGGAGGTGTGCCCCAAGGGCGTAAAAGGACTTAAAGGGCGTTTTCTCGCCACCGTTCTGGCAGGTTTGGCGTTCGATTTTCTGCTGATCGCCGTCGGGGTGATTGCGTTTGCCGTACCGTCCGTTCCAGCGTTGATAGGCTTTGCTTCCCCGTTCGCGCTATATTCGTTTATAATAAACGCCGCTCCGCTCGAATACGGAGAGGGCAAGACCGACGGACTCGTTGCGCTTGAAACGATTAAAAACCTACCTACCGCGCAGGTGCTTATGAATATTTTGAAAATACAGGGGTATATGCGCAACGGCGTACTCATGAGCGACCTTGACGAAAGCCTGCTGTTGGACGTGCCCCAGCTACCCGAGGACGATATTAATTTTATCATTCTTACGCAGCTGAGGTACGAATACTACCTCGCCAAGGGAAACGACAGCGAAGCGTATAAATATTTTATGCGCTATCAGGAGCTCATTCAATATCTGCCCTCGGCATATAAAGAGGGTAAAAAATAAAGCCGAAAATATTTCAAAAGGCTTGCGGCGGATTGCCGCAAGCCTTTTAGCTTATCCTTAACAGTCTTGAAAAGCAATGCGGACATACGCCGTTCCAGACGGCGGCGCACTCCTTGCAGACGTGGTTTCCGCAATTTTCGCATTCGAATATTTCGCTTTCGCAGCCTTCGAAAAAGCCGATATTTCTTCCACACATTCTCATATTGATAATTTGTCTGAATTTCTCCGTTTTTATGCGCTTTTTCACGATTAAATTTCACTTAAACAATTGCCTTATTTCTAATAATATGGTATAATAATACCAAGTTAAAATAAGAGGTGAAATTATGCCCGATAAAGTACAGTCCGAATACGACGCGAACAGCTTAAAAGCTTTGAAGGGGTTAGAGCCGGTAAGGGAACACCCCGGTATGTATATAGGACCTACCGACGAAAAGGGTCTCCATACCCTCGTCAGGGAAGTTTTGGATAATTCGATAGACGAAGCGCTTGCAGGTTATTGCGACAAGATAGAAGTAAGCATTTCCGCGGAAGGCTTCTGCACGGTCAAAGATAACGGCAGAGGTATCCCCACAGGCATAAACGCGGAGGAGGGAATTTCCGGCGTGGAGCTTGCGCTTACCAACCTTAACGCCGGCGGTAAGTTCGGCGGCGGCAACAAGGCGGGCGGCTATAAAATTTCGTCCGGTCTGCACGGCGTCGGCGTTTCCTGCGTAAACGCGCTGTCCGATACGCTTATCGCCGAGGTCTGCCAGCACGGACATAAATTCAGGCAGGTCTATCATTGCGGAGTCCCCGAAGAACCCTTAAAGATTGTAGAGGACGCCGACGAAACGGGTACTTCAATCTGTTTCCGCCCCGACCCTACGATGTTCGAAACGGTAGATTTCAACTACGACACCTTAAAAACTCTCCTCAGGGAGCTTTCCTATCTGAACAAGGGGCTGACGCTTACGCTTACCGATTACCGCGGAGAGGGCGTAAGAACAGATTCTTTCTGTTACACGGGCGGCGTCGTACACTTCATACAGGATATAAACGAGGGGAAGAACGTCTTATTCGCACAGCCCGTCTATTTCGAAGCGAGCGAGGGCGAGGACAGGTTTTTGGAAGTAGCCATTCAGTATAACGACAGCTACGTCGAACAGATATTCCCCTTCTCCAACAATATCCGCCAGCCGGACGGCGGAACCCATCTGGACGGCTTTAAAGCGGCGCTTACTAAGGTTATTAACGACGCGGGTCACAGACTGAATATTTTAAAGGAGTCCGACAAGCTCTCGGGCGAGGACGTAAGGGAGGGTATAACCGCAGTCGTTTCGGTAAAAATCGCCGACGCGCAATACGAAAGCCAGACCAAGAGCAAGCTCTGCTCGACCTACGTCAGGGGATTTGTGCAGAAGGCGGTTACCGACAAATTCGGAACTTATTTAGAGGAACACCCAGCGGAAGCAAGGGAACTGATTATGCGTTGCGTAACCGCTCAGAGGGCTCGCGACGCGGCGAGACTTGCCCGTGAAGAAACGAGGAGAAAGGGCATTCTGGAATCGACCAAACTCCCCGGCAAGCTTGCCGACTGTTCGGATAAACGCCCCGAGCTGTGCGAAATCTATATCGTCGAGGGCGATTCGGCGGGCGGTACGGCAAAGCAGGGGCGCGACAGACGCTTTCAGGCGATACTTCCCCTCCGAGGCAAAATTCTCAACGTGGAAAAAGTGCGCATAAACCGCGTGCTTGAAAACGAAGAAATCAAATCTATGATAACCGCGTTCGGTTGCGGCATACAGGAAAATTTCGACGAAAGCAAGCTCCGTTACGACCGCATAATCATAATGACCGACGCCGACGTAGACGGCTCTCACATAAGGATATTGCTGTTGACTTTCTTCTTCCGTTATATGCGCCCGTTGGTCGAAAACGGTCACGTCTATTCCGCGCTGCCGCCCCTTTATAAGGTGTCGGGTAAGGGGATAGAGGACACCTATCTCTTCGACGACCCCGCTCTTCAACAGTTCAGGGCGGAGCACCCCGACGGCAAGTTTGAATTGCAGCGCTATAAAGGTCTTGGCGAAATGAACAAAGAACAGCTTTGGGAAACGACTATGGATCCGTCCAAGCGTACTTTGGTAAGGGTCAAGGTAGAGGACGCGATAGAAGCGGACAAGATGTTTGCCCTGCTCATGGGCGAACAGCCCGAACTCAGAAGGCAGTTCATAGAGGAAAACGCAAAGCTCGTAGAAGAGCTGGACGTTTAACCCGTAGTTTGAAAGCTGAAAAAAAGGAGAACCTTAAATGGCTAAAAAAGTAACCAGCCCCGAGCTGACCGAAGAATTTGTCAAAACGCTCGCTATGACCAAAATGCTCGAAGTCGAAGTAGACGAGGAGCTTAAAAAATCGTTTATCGCCTACGCTATGGCTGTAAACGTATCCCGTGCCATTCCCGATATAAGGGACGGCTTAAAGCCCGTACACCGCAGAATAATGTACTCTATGCACGATTTGGGCTTGTATAACGACAAGGCGTTCAGAAAGTGCGCCCGTATAGTCGGCGACTGCTTAGGTAAATATCACCCCCACGGCGACAGCTCGGTTTACGACGCTTTGGTGCGCCTTGCGCAGGATTTCACGATAAATATGCCCTTGGTGGAAGGGCACGGCAACTTCGGCTCGGTGGACGGCGACCCCGCCGCCGCAATGAGGTATACCGAGGC
>CAZUYN010000034.1:1736-15020 GCA_964624495.1 uncultured Clostridia bacterium | reverse complement strand
ATTCGACCCTTACGATAAGACTATTGTTTACGAAAAAAGTCAGGTTACAGAAGTGTTCGAGAACAGCCCCGCCGATTGCACGACCAACGGCATAGGTCAGTTCGTCTGCGACCATTGTGGGAAAAAATTCGCCGTAACGATAAGCGGCGACCACGAGTGGGTACAGACGGGCACGGTGGACGCAACCTGCACCGAATGCGGCAAAACCGAATACGAATGCTCGGTATGCGGCAAGACCAAGAGCGAGGATAACCAAGAAGCCGCTCCTCTCGGACATAACTACGAGTGCACTCCCGAAGCCGACGGAAGCGGAGTCGTGCTCACGTTTACGTGCTCGCGCTGCGACCACAGCTATCAGATTGAGGCAGATACCTATAAGGAAGTGACAACGGAGCCTACCTGCCAGAGCGAAGGCAGCGTGGTTTACGAGTACACATATACCGATAAAGACGGCAATACCCAGACCGGAAGCGTTAAGACGGCAACTCTTCCCAAGACCGAAACGCACCGCAATTCGAAAGGAAACGCGCTCTACGTGGACTACACCGTAACATATACCGAAAGCGACGTTGACGACGGATTCGAAAACGCGGCTGCAACCTGCCTCGACCAAGGCTTCGGCAGCTTCACATGTCATGATTGCGGTAAAACATTCATCGTACCGATAACCGGTAACCACAGCTACGGCGCCGCGCAGACGACGCCTGCGACCTGCACCGAAAAGGGCGAAGTTTACGAGGTCTGCACGGTATGCGACGACCATCACCATATAAGCGATATCGAAGCGACCGGACACGAATTTACCTACACCCTCGTAAAGGCGACCCTTACGGAAGCCGGCAAGTACGTCGAAAAGTGCGAAAACTGCGACTACGTCAAGGAGTACGTATTACCCGCGCTTTCGGAAGCAAACGGCTATACCGTAAAAGTGGTTAAAGCCGCGACCTGCTCCGAAGAGGGCTTGACGACTTACACTATCGTAATCGAGCTTGACGGCGGCGGCAAGTATGAGTACAGCGAAAGCGTGGTAATTCCGGCTACGGGCGAGCACGTTTCCGGGTATACGTTGTCATGGAGCTATAACGGTTACGACTATGAAGGCTACTACTGCAAAGAATGTGAAAAGGTTATAGTAACCTCTAAGACGGAAAGCGCGGCATAACGCTATGCTGTGCGGAAAATTAAAACGCTCATAAACCTTCTCTTTTAAGAGGGGGCGCACGGGTTGACCGTGTGCTCCCTCTTTTTTCGGCGGCTCGTTTCCGCCGTGGAATAAAAAAACGGCGCGCGGCTTTCGCCGCGCGCCGACGATATTCTTACAAATTTCAGCGGCAGAGCCTCTGCAAAGCGAGCTTGTAAATTTTAAAGCACTTCTCTATTTTTTCAAAGGTAATGTATTCGTTCGCCTGGTGAACGGTGCTCTCCTCGCCCTCTTCCTCGGGTCCGAACGCCGCGCCGAATTTAAGCGCCCTCGCGTAAGTGCCTCCGCCGATGGCTACGGGGCGCGCGTTCTTGCCCGTGACCTCGTTATATACGCCGCAGAGCGTCTGTATCATCGGCGAATTTATATCGTTATACAGGGGCGCCTGCTCGTGTGCGACGGCGTATTCTATTCCGCATTTTTCTATTGCGGCAAGCACTTCGTCCCGCGTATGGGTGGCAGGGTATCTTATATCGCAGGTCACGAAAATCTTGCCGTCTTTCTGCTCTATAATGTTGGGGGAAAAGGTGAGGCTGCCCGTTTCGTCCTGAAGCCTGCATAAGCCGAAGCCGTCTGCAAACAGCAGGCGTTTCATTTCGGAAAGCCCTAAATATTCAAGCATGTTAGCTATGGCGTTTACGCCTTTTTCGGGCGTGGAGCCGTGGGCGCTCTTTCCGCGCGAAACGACTTTGCCCTGCGCATATTCCAGCCCCAGCCTCTCTAAAAGCTCCTCTTTAAGGGGGGCGTACGCCTCGCAGTAGTCGCAGACCATATTGGCTCTGTCGCCGCCTTTAAGCCCGGTGAAGGGCGCGTTCGCGGCAGGGAATTGAAGAACGACGTGCAAAATACCCTTTTCGGCATAGATTACGGGGAAGTCCGCGTCGGGGGAAATTCCCGTTTCGGGCATTTTGGCGACCTCGTTATAGTGGTCTATGCACGCCCAGCCCGTTTCCTCGTTACAGCCGAGTATCAGCTTTATGGTTTTGGAGGGCTTAAAGCCTTCGTCTTTCAGCGCCTTTAAGGCGTACAGCGCGATGACCGCGGGACCCTTGTCGTCCGTTGCGCCCCTGCCCCATATTTTACCGTTTACGCGGTCGATTTCGCCGCCGAACGGGTCGTGGTTCCAGCCCGCCCCGGCGGGCACTACGTCTAAGTGGGCGAGCACGGCGAAGTCCTCGCCCTCGCCGAAGGTCACTTCGCCGACGTAGTTGTCGTAGTTTTTGACGCCGAAGCCCATAGACGCGGCGAGTTTCAGATAGCCGTCAAGGCAGTCGGCGCAGCCGTCGCCGAACGGCTTGCCCTCCTTTGCGGCGGCTTGCGACGAATCGTAGCGCAAAAGCCCCGAAATATCCTTTACTATATCCTCAAAATAACTTTTCATCGGGTTACCTCGCTAAAATTTTACTCTTTATTCACTAAAACATTATACTCTTTTTTATTTTTATGGTAAAATAAATTAAAGGCGTTTTAAGAATTTACCGAAAATTCCGCGACGGGGAGAGCTATGCACGAAGGACACAGAAAAAGGTTTACCTCCAAGTTGACCGACGGTTCGACTTTTTACGACCACGAGATAATGGAAATAATTCTGTATAACGCCTGTCCGCGCAAAGATTTAAACGAAGCCGCGCACAGACTGATAGACAGATTCGGCTCGGTCGGGGGAGCGATCTTCGCAAGCGTTGACGATTTGGCTAAGGTAGAGGGGGTCGGCAAAAATATCGCCGAATATATCCGCGTCTTGGGTATGTGTATAGAGCGGTGCGACGGCAGTACGTGCTTCGGCGTGCTGAAAAATACCGACGACTTTGTCCGCCTGCTGTCCGTGCGCCCCCATAAAACGGGGCGGTCGCTTGAAATCTACGTTTTGGACAAGGACGACAGGGTGCGCAGGATAGGCGGCTTCGGCGCCGACGGCAGGTACGAAAGCGACGTCGTCGCCTTGCTTACCGCGTCGCGCGCATACGGGGTGTTTGCCGCGCTTATCCGCGGCGGAGACTGCGCCCCCGCCGACGCCGATTCGGAGATGTTGAATACGCTCGTGCGGATATGCCGCTCCTGTATGGTGCGCCTGTACGACTTCTGCATATCGGGCGGCGGCGGAACATACAGCTGTTTCGTTCACGGCGAGCTGTCGGGCGACAGGTTTTAAAGCGTCCGCCGAGACAGGCGGACTTTCCGTGCGGAATTTTGCGGACGGAGGACGATAGGCTATGGATATGGAAGAAAAGAAGAAATTTGTCAGCGACACCAAAAATTTCGGCAGGGTGGTACACGCCTGCATTCTCGTCCTGCTCGTCATATTCGAAATAATAGTTTTCGTGCAGTTCGTAAGCTACCGTCCCCGTCCCTCGGCGGCTTTGATAATCGCGCTCGCGGTATCGCTAATCGCGCTGCTTGTGCTGTGCACCGCGGAGATGTACGGCGTAAAAACCTTAAAGGGCAGAATCGTCATTTACGTGCTGGACCTACTGCTTTTGCTTGCAATCTGTTCGATAACGGGCAGCGCGTATCTGTCCGCCCTGTACTGCGTGATTCTGACCGAGATATATATTAACATAGAGGCTTTCCGCACGAAGGTGATAATTTTCGGCGTAAGCTGCGGCGGCTTTATAGTCACCTGCGTTCTGGGCTGGCTTATAAGCCACGGCTGGTCGCTCACGCCCGACGAAATCGTAAGCCTTATCTCGGACGGGCTTGTCGGCGCGATTATCTTCGCTATACACTTCACCGTGGCGAATTTTATTATAGAATTTTACCGCACGAATTTAAAGCTCACCGCCGCTCTGAAAGAGGCGGACGAACGCAAGGCGGAGCTTGAAAGCGCCTATAAGGAGCTTTCCGAAACGGCGGTCTTTCAGGAGCGTAACCGCATAGCGCGCGACATCCACGATAACGCGGGGCACTCAATGACGGCGGTTATAATGCAGACCGAGGCGGCGAAGCTGTTGATAGACACAAACCCGGAAGAGGCGAAATCAAAAATAGTCGCGGCGAACATACAGGCGAAAAACGCGTTGGAGCAGATGAGGGACAGCGTTCACCTGCTTGCCGGCAGGGATTCGGGCAGAAGCCTTAAACAGGAGCTCGAAGAGGTGCTGGTGCAGACGGTGGACGGCACAGACATAAATATCCGTTCGGATATAGGAGATTCGGAGCTCCCGTGGGAAAAGCGGCACTTTATCGTAAACAGCTTGAAGGAATGTCTTTCCAACGGCATACGCCACGGCGGCGCGACGGCTTTTTACGTGGAGTTTTCGCAGGAAGGCAACTATGCCAGATTAACCGTGTCGGATAACGGCTGCGGACTTCCCCCCGATTTTAAGGAGGGGTTCGGCATACGCGGCATAAGGGAAAAGGCGGCGGCGTACGGCGGCAGAATAGTCGTCGAAAGCGAACAGGACGACGGCTGCGAAGTGACCGTGGTCATAAAAATCAACGATAAAACAGACGAAAATCCGGAATGAGGAGGGGTAAAAGCTATGATAAAGGTAATGCTTGCGGACGACCAGATGATTTTGGCGGAGGGCATTAAAAGCGTAATAGAAACGACGGGCGACATTGCCGTCTGCGCGGTCGCAAGCGACGGCGCGGAAGCGGTGGATATGGCGGTCAAGTACCGCCCCGACGTGGCGCTTATGGATATCCGTATGCCCAACATGAACGGCGTGGCGGCGACCAAAAAGATAAAAGAGGCGCTGCCCGACTGTAAGATTATAATTCTGACGACCTTCGACGATTCCGACTATATTTTGTCGGCAATCAACAACGGCGCCTGCGGCTATCTGTTAAAGGACATCGGCTCTACCGCGCTCATCGACGCTATACGCAACGCGTACGCGGGCGATACTATTCTGCCTTCCAAAATAGCCAAAAAGATAACCGACGCGGCGCTTATGGTTTCGAGCGACAGGGAAATCAAGCTTAAACGCAGCTTCGGGCTCTCCGACAGGGAAGCGGGCATCGCGCTTATGCTGTCCGAGGGGTTTACCAACCGCCAGATAGCGTCCGCGCTTAAACTTACCGACGGCACCGCCCGTAATTATATCAGCTCCATTTATTTAAAGCTCGGGGTGGAAAACAGGACGGCGGCAATCGCAAAGATTAAGGAAACGGTTTAAGCCGTGCGGCTTTGCGTAAAGCGCAGACTTATTACAATTTTTTTGCAAATTTTGCATTTAATTTATCACGTCCGGGCGTGGGCGGAGCGGGAAAACCTGCCGCACGGCGTGTCCGGACGGGGGTAATTTTGTCCGTACGGTTTATTAAGGGTGGCGGTAGCTGCCGTAAAAGAACTTCACCGCTATAAAACGGCGTAAGCAAAGCCGCCGCGGAATATCTCCGCGGCGGCTTTTATATTTTAAATTTTAATGCCGTAATATTTAAATAAAGCTTTAAGATTTTTTTCGTATTGCTTTTTAACATCGTCGGGGCGGTCTTTCAGTAAATCCCGTAATTCGTCAAGCAGCCGCGCGAGGGCTTCAACCATATTATTTTGGGCGGTAACGTATATAAGCCCGTAATAGTGTGCGGTTGCTCCGTGAGGTTTAGCGAAATCGAATAAAATTTCCAAACGCTGTTTTTCGGCAACTCTGCTTTTGATTTTTTCATATACGGATAAGACTTTCACGGCGTTTTCGCGGTTTATCCGATAGCCGAGGTCGTATATCAAAGAGGTAAACTCGTAGATATTTAGCGGTAAATTATCACTAAGCTTTAAATTCAACCATTCGTTAGTCCAAAGGTTAAGGGTATCGTCATCGATGTCAAAGCTTCTGAATTTGTCCGCGTTTTCCCAATCGTTAAGGTCGATATTGCGCATTCTGCATTCGTAAAGGAAGAAATATTCCTTAGCGTTTTCTCTCGTTAAATTAAAATGATTTACCATGCTTTTTACAAATCGAACGCTATGGCGGTGACGTCGTCTTTGAGCTCTCCGCAAAAGCTCTTTAAGTTGCTCTCTAAATTTTTTACGAATTCCTCGCCCGTGCGCGAAACGGAAAGCGTGCGTATCGCCCCGTCTACGCCGAACATCTCGCCGTAGCGGTTTTTGCTTTCGGTAACGCCGTCGGTAAGGAGCACCAGCACGTCGCCGCTCTTATATGGTATCGTATCCTCGAAGTAGGAGGGGTGGTCGAACCAGTTGGAAACGGGGGGAGAGTTGAGCATTATCCTCGTTATGCCGCCGCCCGATTTTAAAAGTATGGGCACGTTATGCCCCGCCATGGAATAGGTAATGGCGTCCTCGTCTATTCTCGCCGCGGCGACGGTTATGTAATTTCTCTCGTCTAAATTGAGCTCCGAAAACTTTTGCGAAAGTCTGGATATGGCTTCGGCGGGGGAATAAGCCGACTTATCGTATGCCGCCTTGACGAACGCGGTCAGCATACCTGCGGAAATGCCCTTGCCCGAAACGTCGGCTATCACGCCGCAGGCGGAGGAGCCGACGGTATATACCTCGGGGAGGTCGCCGCCGATATCGCGGCAGGGGATATACAGGTAAGAATACCTCTTGCCGCCCGCCCATTTGCCGGCGGGCAACAGCCTTTGCTGTATGTTTTTGGCGGTCTGTAATTCCCTTGCGATTTCAAGCTCGAACGCGTCGTCTATAACGCCTAAGCACAGTCCGCCGCCCAAGGGCTTTACGGTGATTGAAAACGAAACCTCGTGCCTGCCGCCGTCGGTTAAGCTTAAAAGCACCCTGCGCGAAATCTCCCTGTTGGAGCAGAAAGAATCTTCGAACGCGCCCGTAAGCTGGCAATTGGGGGCGAGTCCGCGCGCGGCGCAATCGCGGCAGTCGCCGTTTACGCAGCCGACCGCCTTACCGAGGACGCAACGGTTGAAATCCCTGCCGAACAGCGTTTTAAACGCCGCGTTCATAAACACGGCTTTAAGGTCGCGGTCTACCACGAACACTGCGGAGGGAACCCCGTCTATAATTTTTCTGTAATATTTTTCAATCATTTTCAGAATTTTCTGTCGCCTTTCGGGAGGTAAAATTTCAGTTGCCCTGTAACTATATGCGCTTCGAGGGGCATATTTTCATACAGCTCGCCCTCGGCTTGCACCGTGGGCGACACCCCGTCCTCGGGTACGAATTTGACCGACTTGCACTTGACGTAAGTCACTTCTTTTATTTTGTGGGCTTTGCCCGTCATCAGCTTTAAGAAAGCGGTCAGCGTGCGCAGGGGCGAAACGTAGTCCACCGCCACGAGGTCTATATAGCCGTCGTCGGGCTTGGCTTCGGGGAACATCTTTATGCCGCCCCCGAGCTGCGTGCCGTTGCCCAGACAGGCAAGCATGCCTTTAAGGTTTATTTGTTCGCCACCGTCCCAGCTTACGCCGAAGGACGTATATTTATAGCGGTGCAGCGCCTTTAAAAAGTTGGCAAAGTATCTTATTCTCTTTTTGCCGGGCTTGGCGTAAACGCGTTTAAGCACTTCCACGTCAATGCCCGTGCCGACCGCGTTTATGCTGCGCAGACCGCTTTCAAGCTCTATAAAATCGATAGGGGAGGGGGCGCGGAAGATTATGTTTTCCGCCGCGGCTACGGGGTCGGAGGGGATTTGCACGGCTTGGGCAAAGTCGTTGCCCGTGCCCTCGGGTATAAGCCCCAGCGTGCAGTTTGCTATATCTTCTATGCCGTTCAGCACTTCGTGCAGGGTGCCGTCTCCGCCCATTGCGACGAGGTCGGCGTACGCGCCGTTTAAGGTCAGCGCGGCGGCAATTTCCTTGGCGTGACCGGCGTGGTCGGTAACGTGAAATTCGACGTGTTTTCCGGCTTTTTCGAAAACCTGCCTGATTTTGTCGATTTTTTCTTCTCTCTTTTTGTCGAAATTAATTCCGTTGACTATTATGTGATACATTCTCTCTTGCCCGCCGTTTTTCGTAAGTATACGAGGCTATTATACAATATCGGCAACCGAATTGCAATAGTTTTTTCGGCTATGATTTTTATAAAGTCAATCTTTTATTTAAAAAGCCGCGCGATATTATCGCGCGGCAAAAAGACGTTTACGTGCGTAATTTTAACTTTTCACCTCTTTGGAAAAGTTATTTTTAAAATAATTTACGAACCAATCGTAGGGAACCGTAAAATTATTTTCATCGTAATAACAAGTGCCTACGCAGGTTTCGTCTATGTAAATATTAACGTATGTGTTTGTAACCCCGTCGAAATTGTTCCCGAATTCCAATTTGAAATCTCTATCCGTAATAAATTCGGATATTGGACTGCTTACCATTTCCAAAGTAATACAGGGAGTATTTCCATCAAGAATTTCGTCGGGGATATTGTGGGTGAGACTTGTATCATTAACCGACATATACTGAGTGATTATCGGATGTACATATTTTTCGTTTTCAATGCCGTCGGCAAACATACTGTAAGATATTTCTAAAAACCCGTTTTCCCAGCCGGTAATTCCGTCAGCAGGATAAAGGAAGTAAACGCCGCCGTCGATTTTATCTTTAATATCGCTTTCGTAATATTCTGTGAAGTCTTTATAAATGTCGTAATCTTCTTTTTTGCGGTTTTCAAAGTAGACGTACCTATTCTTTCCGCGCAGTTCATTATAATTATATATCGGCGCGTCCGCCGTAAATTCGATGTCGGAGGACTGAGTGCCGCAACCCGTAAACGCCGTCGCAGACGCTGCGACGGCAAGCGTTAAAAAGGATATAAAACGTTTCATTTAATTCTAATCCTCTGTTAATATAATTATAACACATTGTTAAAATTTGTCAACAGTAGTTTTTTTACCGTAAAATATGTTATTTATTTAAGTTTGCATTAGGCGGACGTAAGTGGTATAATCGGGTGGTAAAATATAACGGAGGCGGCGCGGTTGCAAATAGAGGTGCCCGAAAAACTTTATAAGCTCGCTCTGGCTCTGCCCAAGCCGCTGTACGTCGTGGGCGGAGCTTGCAGGGATAAGCTCGCGGGGCTGGAATCGGTCAACCGCGATTGGGACGTCTGCGCCCCCGTATCCGCGGGCGAAGCGCTTGCCGCCGCAAAAAAGGTCGGGCTTACCGTGCTTGCCACATATAAGAATACGGGCACGGTGAGAATGGAAGCGGACGGGGAGAGCGTGGAATTTACCTGCTTCCGTACGGACAGATACGTCCGCGGCGTGCATTCGCCTGCGGAAGTGACCTTTACCGACGATATTAACGGCGACGCGCTCCGCCGCGATTTCAGATGCAACGCAATCTACTACGATATAGCCGCCGACAGATTTGTTGACCCGTCGGGCGGCGTTGACGACGTAAAAAACAGACGGCTGGATACGGTCGCCGCCCCCGAAAAGGTGTTCGGGGAGGACGGGCTGAGACTTATGCGCCTTGCCCGTATAGCCGCGCAGACGGGCTTTACGCCCACCCCCGAATGTATGGACGGAGCCGCCGCCAACGCCGCCCTTATAGAGGATATCGCCCCCGAAAGAATTTGGGCGGAATTGAATTTAATTCTTATCGCCGACCTCAAATACGGCGTGACGGGCGGACAGTACCGCGGTCTGCGGCTTTTAAAGGAAACGGGCGTTCTCGCCCGTATTCTGCCCGAGCTCGCGTTAGGCGACGGTATGGCACAGCGCGGCGATTTCCACGATTACGACGTGCTCGAACATTCTCTCCGCGCCGTACTGTACGCGCCGCCGCATATCCGCCTTGCCGCGCTGCTGCACGACGTGGGCAAGCCGTATTGCCTTATCAACTACGGCAGATACAGCCGTCACGACGAAATAGGCGTTGGTATTTCACGCGATATCTGCGCCCGTCTGCGCGTCCCCGTCAGGACTGCCGAAAGGGTTGCGGCGCTCGTCGGACTGCATATGTACGACCTGTCCTGCGCGGCGTCCGAAAACAAGGTGCGCAAATTTATCGTAAACAACTTCGCGTATATAGACGATTTGCTTGCGCTTAAACAGGCGGATTATTCCGCCTGCAAGGACGATTTGTCCGAAGCCCCGTGCGTAACCAAGTGGAAAAAAATAATTTGCGGAATGAAAGCCGACGGCGCGCCCTTTACCTTAAAGGAGCTCGACGTAAAGGGAAACGACCTGATTGCCGCAGGCGTTCCGCCTTCGCAGACCGCGCAGACGCTGAGATACCTGCTCGAACAGGCGGCTATGAATTGCGTCGCAAACCGAAAAGACAAGCTTATTTTGCAGGCGTTGCGGAGCGTAAAGCCCCGATAGGGGCGGTCGGGGCGCGCCGACTTGTAAGCAAGCAAATTATAACCGACTAATTTAGTTGATTTTTCCGATTATTATATAGTATAATAATATCGTATCGTAAACGACGGACGGAGAGGGATAAAAACCTTCCGCCGGCGTTAGACTTTAATTTTAATCGACTTTGGGCGCGCCGCGCCCGCGGGAGGCAGATATGGCGCAAAAAAACAGAAGCAGGACAAGGAAGTCAAATTCGGTTCTCGTGGGAATAGTCGCGTTTTTTCTCGGCTTTTTATTTGCATTGATAGTATTGTTCGGCTCTATTTTCGGGGTCGGCTACGTGGTTGCCACCACGGATATTAATAAAGTCCTCGAAGTGCTCGGGCTCGAAAACAATAACTCCGAATATGACGAGAACGACCCCGACAGCAACAAATATAATTACATAAACGCAGACCAGGCGCCCAATCTGTATTCGCTCGTCACCGAAATTATCGCAATGGCGAACGACGGTCTGGGCGAGATCAGTCTGGACAGGATAAGCGCGCTCGCCCCCGTAACCGACGCCGTGCTGGACGCGGCATACACCTTTATCGACGGGGTGGTCGATTTCGACAAGGACTTCTTCGAAGGGGTTCCCCTGACCTCCGTGCTCGACACGATAACCAATTCTATAAATTACGTCCATACGGGCAAGATTATCGAAACCATAAACAGCGAGTTCGGCTCCGAAATAGATTTATCCGAAATTCCCATCGCCGGCTATATGATAGACGGCATAGAGGCGGAATACGCCTCCGTGCTTGGCAGGGGGGATAATTTCCGCCTGCCCGTGCTCTACGATTATTACGTGGAGGACGGCAGCAGCATAGGCTACGGGCGCACGATTTCGGTCAACGGCATATGCGCGTATCCAGATAATCTGCGCAACGACACCTCTTACTTGCAGGAGACCTCGCTCGCCGACGAGGACGGCAAAAAGCTGTATAAGCTCTATTACGTTCCCTGCAAAATCACCCCGACGGGCATAGAAGAAGCCGAGTATATAGTTAAAAAGCTGACGGTGGAGGACTCCAACATATCCTTTACGAAGGACGGAACCACCTACAATCTTACATACGTTTTCAGAGTGGTCGAATTCGGCGAGGACACCGACTTTATAGCCGTTAAGCCCGACGAGGAGAACGGCTCGACGTTTACCCTCGATTACGGCTCCATAATCGAGGCGAGAAACGGGGACTCCTCGGCGGACGTTTCCAACCGCTACGTCGGGTATTCGTATTACGACGCGTATGCCCGTAATTACTACGCGGGTCCCTCCAAGCGCGAGGAAAACGATTTGCTTTACGGCGTTACTACAATCAACGACATAAACTTCTTCAAGGACAACGACGGCACCGTGTGGGAGTACGACCCCCTGCTCGTTTCCGACGTAATGTTAAACCCTTTGGAGACTTTGAACCACGTTCCCGTTTACAGCGTAGTAAATACGAGCCAGACGGAGATGGTAAAGAACATATTCGGCGACACCTCGCTGGGCGACGTGCTCTCGCAGAACGTCGACTTCAACGGGCTCGTGGACGACATACTGCTCAGCGCGTTTATCGACGACGTCAAGCCCGACGACAAGATTATGACCTTCCTCGTCTATAATCTGACAGACGTGAAAAAAGAGGAGGACGGAAGCTACACCGCAATATACGACAAGAACGGGGCGAACGCCGCCGTCACTCTGACGGTAGAGGGCGGCGTGATAAAGAAAATTACCGACGAAGATGGCAAGACGGTAAAGGGCAACACCGTCGCGGATATCTCCGATATTACGAACGACTTAACGCTGGACGTATTTATAGACGTCAAAGCCGACGACCCCATAATGATGTATTTGGGTTACGGCGTGACGGATATCTATAAGGTCGCGGGCAAGGAATACGCATATGAAGGCACTTACGATAACGGGTTGGTTCACGTTTACGTCGACGCCGACGGGAATCTCGACAGGATAGAAACCGGGGACGGAGCCGTGTTGGACGGCACTAATATAAACGACGTTTCCGACAGGGTGAGCAATATTACGAACGTGCTTTCTCTGCCCGACTTTATGGATATCGACCCCGAAGAGAGCATACTTGCCTATCTGGGCTACGGCATATACGACGTCGAAAAGCAGAGCGGAACGTACGACGGCAGGGAATATAACTATACAGCCTCCTACGACGATAACGGCAATACGGTCACCGCCTACGTCGCCTCCGAGGAAAAGGACGGGCAGACGCGCATAACCGCGGTATGGTGCGAAAACGGCAATATCACGGGCACAAAAATTGACGGCGTTTCCGACAGGCTCGACACGATAACCGACGTGCTGGCGATAACCGACTTTTTGGATATCGACCCCTCCGACGCCATTATGCTCTACATAGGCTACGGCGTAAACGGATGCGATGCCGTTAACGGCACGGATAGCTTGGGCAACGCTTACGCCTACACCTGCAAATATACCCCCGACGGCGCTTCCGAGGCAGTCGACTGCTATATCTCGGTCAGCGAGGGTTACGCGGACGAAATCTGGTATTATATAGGCGGCGAAAAGCAGACCGTAAAGGGCACCAAAATTTCCGCCATATCCGACAGGGTTAGTAATTTGCAGAACACCTTGACCATAGGCGAAATTATAACCGTAGAAGAAGATTCGTCAAAGATGTTACAGGCGATAAAGGATACGACTATCGGCGGTTTGGACGAAAGAATCAACGAGCTTACGGTGAGCGACGTGCTCGATGAGGAGCAGATATCCAACAACAGCGTACTGCCGCAGTTGCGCAACACGCGGATAACCGAGCTGGGAACCGAAATCGACAAGGTGCTCATCCAGCGCATATACGCAAAAGAGATATACGGGTTGGACGA
>CAZUYN010000034.1:0-1636 GCA_964624495.1 uncultured Clostridia bacterium | reverse complement strand
TACGGCGAAGCCAAGGGTATGTGGAAGCTTATCCTGTACAGGGTAGACGGAACCGAAAAGACCGAAAAGGCTTACACCATAAACAACTTCAACAATATGGTCAGCGCGTGCAGCACGACGGTCTATAACTCGACTTTGAAAGAGTTGAAGGAAGCCGGAATAATATCCGCAGACACAGACCTCAATAAATATCTGAAAGCCGGCACTGGCTATCTGGTTGTAAATAACGGTTCTTTGAACATTACTGACGATAAAAACTTCGCGACGAAAATGCAAGACCTTACGTTGAAGGAGCTGCTTGACTTCGTTACGACATACGTCGGCGAAGAATAAATTTTCGGCGCGGTACGGCGTTTTAAGGCGGCGCAAATCGTTTGACAATTTATTCATAATATTGTATTATGTTTAAGCGTTTCATAAAAAACCGAGGTTTCGGCTTAAAAAACGCATTACCTTGAATACCGCGGGTGGTATTCCGATTAAGTCCGGGAGGTGAAAAAATGAAAACTTACGAAATGCTTTACGTGTTGGACGCGGCTCTTGCAGACGAGGCGAAGGAAAACTTCGTTACCAGGTTCGAGGGCATCGTTGCCGACAACGGCGGCAAGGTTATCTCCACAGATAAGTGGGGCGTAAAGAAGTTGGCTTATCCTATCGACGATAAGACCGACGGCTATTACGTATTGATGACTTTCGAAGCCGAAGCGTCCGTCGTTGACGAGCTTGACAGAATTGCAGGCTTGAGCGCGGAAGTTTTAAGAAGAATGATAACGAAAAAGTAAGATAAGGGTATTAAGATGAACAAAGTGTTTTTGATTGGAAATCTCACACGCGACCCCGAGCTTTCGGAAACTTCGGGCGGCATATCCGTATGCCGTTTCGCAATCGCCGTAAACAGGAATTACACCGGAGCCGACGGTGAGAGAAAGACCGACTTCTTTAACGTGACCGCCTGGCGCGGACTGGGCGAAACCGTCGCCCGTTACGCCAAAAAGGGCAATAAGGTTGCCGTAAGCGGCTCGGTCGAACTGCGCAATTACGAGGACAGCCAGGGGATAAAGCGCACTTCTGTCGATATCATCGCACAGGACGTCGAATTTTTATCTCCGCGCGGCGGCGCTAACGGCGCAGACGCAGGGTACGAAAGCGATATCCCCTCGCAGGGGGCAAAAAGCGGAGCCAAAAAGCCCGCTTTGCAGTCCTTTGACGACGACAGCGATATCCCGTTCTGACCCATTCAGTAAGATTATAAGGAGAATTGTATATGGAAGAAAAGACCACGAGTACAACGACGGCGGCGCCTGCATCTGCATCTACGCCCGCGCCTACGTCTGCGCCCGCAGGCGTAAAGAAGCCCTATAAAAGGGTACCGCGCAGGAAGGTATGCGTATTCTGCCAGGAGAAGGTAGAGGCTATCGACTATAAGGACGTAAGCCGTCTTAAAAAGTTCGTTACCGAATCGGGCAAAATGCTTCCCCGCCGTATGAGCGGCAACTGCGCAAAGCACCAAAGGGAGCTTTCCAAGGCAATCAAGCGCGCAAGGATAGCCGCGCTTCTTCCCTTCAAGGGCGAGTAATAAGAAATTTAAGAAGGTACAAGCTCGACCGCCGCAGAGAGTACGGAAATTTTTGTCGCG
>CAZUYN010000033.1:0-16009 GCA_964624495.1 uncultured Clostridia bacterium | reverse complement strand
ATTTTTAAAAGAACCGTATTTTTTTATGTGATAAGGTTGACAATTTTTATACACTATTATATAATTAAAAAAGAGTATACCGCCGATTAAAAGTCGCGGAACGCGGGGTAACCGAGTGCATAACGGAAGCGTAGCGGTATTAGATATACGTTCGGACGAAATTTGCGCGGTAATAGCGGAAAAGGGCGTAAACAATACCTTTATAATCAAAAATAAATATTCCCGTCCCTATGAGGGATACGCCGAAGGTAAGATGCTCGATACCGAGGATTTTGTTTCGGCGCTGAAATGCGCGGCGGAAAACCTTTTCGCTTCGGCAGGCGGTAAATTAAAAAGCGTTTACGTCGGCGTCCCGTGCGAGTTTACAGACATTATCCAGACGGACAAGGTGGTAACTTACCGTTCGTCGCAGAGGATAAGCGCAAGGCATATAGAGGAGATTAAAGATTTTTCCCGTCCCGACGCAGATAAAAAGTATACCGTCTGCGGTTGCGACGCACTTTTTTACTATCTGTCGGACAAGCGAAAGCTTCTCAACCCCATAGGCGCGGTAAGCGACAGCCTGCGCGCGAGAATGTGCTTTTATACCTGTAAAACGAGCTTTATTAAGACGGTTAAACGCGCTCTTAACTGCTTTGAATCGATACGGGAATTTCATTGGATACCCCAAAACCGTGCCGAAGCCTTTTATCTTATATCGAGAGAGAAGAAGAGCGGATATTCCGTATTGCTCGACTTCGGGTATATTTCGTCTACGTTCAGCGTGGTCTACGGCAACGGAATAGCCTTTTCGGAATCGTTTTCGATAGGCGTAGGGCATCTGGCTCTGCTGTTGACGGAGGCTCTCGGAATTCCTTTCGGGGCGGCGGAATTGCTTTTAAAGAAGGTAAACCTTAACTCCAAGGACAGGAAGCCCGTAATAGACGAAGTGATGTACGAAGGCAAGCGTTACGCTTATCCGTCTACCCAGCTGAAATCGCTCGTTTCGGAGGGAATGGACGGCGTGTGCGAAACCATAGAGGCTTGCAGGCAGTCCTTTATCGGCAAAGATTTAAGCGGCGTTCCTGTTTCGGTTACGGGCGAAGGCGTAGGCGTCGTCAGGGGAATGACCGAGCATATGTCGTCGAGGCTGGTGACTCCCGTAGAGGTGGTCGCGCCCAAGCTCCCTTATTACGACAAACCTGTTTACTCTTCGCTTTTCAGTCTTTTGTCGGCTGCGTTATGTTAAGCGGTCGCAGCCGCAATTTTTACTTTTCGGAGGAATGACAAATGTTTAACGACCAAGTTATAAGCACGGATATTTCCGGCAAGGCAAGAATCAAAGTTATAGGCGTCGGCGGCGCCGGAAATAACGCCGTAAACCGTATGATAGAGGCGGGCATAAACTGTGCCGAATATGTGGTGGTGAATACCGATTCGCAGATACTTGCGCTCTCTAAATGCGAAAATAAAATTCAGATAGGACGTCAGCTTACCAAGGGGCTCGGCGCAGGCGCGGATCCCGACGTGGGCAGAGCCGCCGCGGAAGAGAGCAAGGATCTTCTGAACGACGTAATAAAAGGCACGGACTTGTTGTTTATTACCGCCGGTATGGGCGGAGGCACGGGTACGGGCGCGGCTCCCGTAATTGCCAAAATCGCAAGGGATATGAAAATACTCACCGTTGCAGTGGTGACCGAGCCTTTCGCGTTCGAAGGCAAGAAAAGAATGGAAAATACGGTTAAGGGGCTGGACAACCTTAAAAAGTACGTCGATACCCTTATCGTCATTCCCAACGATAAAATCAGGACGGTAGTCGATAAAAATACCCCGATGAAAGAGGCGCTCCGCGTCGCGGACGAAATTTTGAAGCAGGGCATAAAAGGACTTGCCGAATTAATCGTCAACCCCGCGTTGATTAACCTCGATTTTGCAGACGTCAAGACCATACTTAAAGACAAGGGCATAGCGCATCTCGGCATAGGCGTTGCGAAAGGCGACAACAGAATTGTCGAAGCCGTGCGCCTTGCGGTTAATTCCCCTCTTTTGGATACCACTATCGAAGGCTCCAAGGGGCTTATATTAAACGTGGTCGGCGGCGAAGATTTGACCTTTGCCGAGGTTTCCGACGCCGCAGAGCTGGTCAAGAGCGTAGTGGACGCTTCCGCCAACATTATCTTCGGCGCGAGGATAGACCCCAACGTCAAAGACGAGGTCGAGATAACCGTTATCGCCACGGGCTTCCCCGGGTACGTCAACTCCAAGCCCGAGGAACAGCAACACACTTCCCAGTCGATATATCCCAACGGACAGCAGAGAATGTCCGTGAACGAGCCCTATTACCAGCAGAGGCAGTCATATGCCCAACAGCCCGTTCAGACGGCGCAACCTGTTCAGCCGCAGTATCCCCAGAGCTATAATTCGCCCGCGCAGCAGTATGCGCAGCCCGTTCAGCCGCCCGTTTCGCGCGTTCAGACCGCTCAGCCCGTTGTTGACGGGAACGACGATTTCGACGACGATACGATTGAGCGCCCTGCCGATAAGTCGGTGCCCAAGTTCGCGAGGCTGTTACACCGTTTGGGCAGACGCGGCGGAGACGACGAATAATCGCATGACGGCAACAGACAATAATTTAACAGATTAATTAAGGCGACCGACAGGTCGCCTTTTTTCCGTGATTTTACGGCAAATTATAGGAATTTTCGTGATATTATTTCAATTTACTTAATAAAATGAATTATGGTATTAAGTATGGTATCCGAATTCAAGAGTTTTTATTTCGTCGGGATAGGCGGCGTGAGTATGAGCGCGCTTGCCAAAATTCTGTATAACTGCGGAAAAAGTGTGTCGGGATACGACAGAAGCGACGGGGAATATGTGCGGGCGCTCAAAGATATCGGGATAGAGGTCGCCTTTGACGTAACCGCCGATATCGGCGGTTACGACTGCGTGGTCTATACCGACGCGGTTGCGTGCAATAACCCCATATTGTTAAACGCTAAACGGCTAAATAAGCCCATGCTTTCGCGTGGAGAACTGCTGGCGGAAATATGTAAAGCTTTCGGTACGGTGACGGCGGTGGCAGGGTGCCACGGAAAGACTACCTGCACGGCTATGCTTGCGCATATATACGACGCGGCGAACCTGAATTTTTCGGCGCACATAGGCGGCACGGATTTAAAATTTACGAACGGATATCTGAAAGGCTTCGGCTATTTTGTCACCGAAGCCTGCGAATATAAACGCAATTTCTTATCGCTTGCGCCCGACGTGGCGGTCGTTCTGAACAGCGACGCCGACCACCTCGATTGTTACGGCTCGCCCGAAAATCTCAGACAGGCTTACTGCACGTTTGCCAAAAACGCGGATACCGCCGTAAGACTGTACGGGGACGGCGCGGCGGATATTACGTTCGGGTTCGACGACCGCGCCTCTTATTACGCAAAAAAGGTCAAGGAAAATAACGGGAATTATTCGTTTATTGCATATGAAAGGGGAAAAGAATTGGGGAAGGTCGCGTTAAGCGTACCGGGGAAGCACAACGTCCTAAACGCCCTGGCGGCGATTGCCGCGGCGCGGAAGCTCGGTATTCCTTTCGGAGCGATAGCCGCGGGTTTGAAAAACTTCAAGGGAGTAAAAAGGCGGTTTGAAAATATAGGGCGTATAGGCAAAGCTGTCTGCATAGCCGACTATGCCCATCACCCCAACGAAATAAAGGCGGCGCTTAAAACGGCGCGGCTTGTAAGCGGAGGCGAATTATACGTCGTATTCCAGCCGCATACTTACAGCCGCACTAAAAATTTGTTTAAAGAGTTTTGCTCGGTTTTGTCCGCCGTAAAAAAGCTTTTAATATATAAAACCTACGCCGCGAGGGAATACTACGACGACGCGGGCAGCGCGCTCACGCTGTCTTGTTCGGTTAAGCATTCGCGTTACGGCGACTGTCCGCGGGACATTGCCGATTTTACGCGCCCGTGCAGGGAGGGGGACTTGGTTTTATTCCTCGGCGCAGGCGATATTTACGATATTGCAAAGCAGCTTATCGGGTGTTAAAATTCGATTTTTCTTCCCGTTTTGAGGCAGGAGTAGGCGAGGCTGACAAACTGCTCGGCGCACCTCGGCGACCTGCCGCCCCTGACAATCGCCCAACGTTCGGCAAGGGCTTCGAGCTCGGTGGCGGATAAACTAAGCTTCCTTTCGTCGGCGAGCTGTCTTACAATCGAAAGATAGGCGGCTTTATCGGTTGAGGAGAAGATTACCGTCAAGCCGAACCTGTCGGCAAGCGAAAGCTGTTCTTCTTTAAGGTCGGTCGGGTGCAGGGAATTTTCCCGTTCGGAAAAGCTTTCCGAAACTATGTGCCGCCTGTTGGAGGTCGCGGCAATCATAGAATTTGCGCCGCTTACGACCGAGCCTTCGAGGGCGGCTTTAACAGAGCTTACCGACGGGTCGTTTCCGTCGAAGGTTAAGTCGTCGGTAAAGATAATAAATTTCAGGGGAAGGCGCGAAACGCTTTCCCTTATTTGCTTTATGTCGCAGACGTCCTCTTTGTCTACCTCGATAAGCCGTAACCCGTCGGCGCAGAATTTGTTTAGCACCGCGTGAACGGTAGAGGATTTGCCCGTTCCCCTGTCGCCGTATAAGAGCATATGGGAGTAGGGAAGTCCGCCGACAAAATCAGATACGTTGTCCACGACCTGCCGCTTTTCTTCGCGGTAGTCTTTTAAGTCGGAAAGGGTTATGGCAGACGCGTTCTTTACGGGAATAAGCTCTTTGTCGCGGTATATAAACGCTTTGTACGCGGCGTATTGACCGTAGCCGTTCTTGCCGTAAAAGGCTATCAGCTTTTCGACCGTCTCCTCTAATGAGTCGGAGTCGAAAGGCGGAACGGGGGAGCTCAAGCCGAATTCTCCGTCTGGCGTCAAACCGTCAATAAGGGTATTGATTTTTTTAAGGTCGCTTATAAAAGCCTGTTTCAGCCTTTCGGAAGGTCTGCCGTCTTCCGCGCAGGCGACCGAAAAGGCGTTTTCGTCATATAAAATCAGGTTATGGATATAGGTAAGCAGGCAATCTTCGGCACGGGCGTTGAACAGCGCGTAAAAAAAATCGTTGCGGCATACCTCGCCCCCGTCTTCGTACAAACGCACTGCCGAGGCGAAGAGATTGTCTTTTTCAAGTCCCCTTAAAATTTTTAAAGAATTTGTAAATTTATTCATATTTTATGCACACTGTATTTATATTTTAATTAATTATAACCTAAATAAAGCGAATATGCAATTTATTACGCATTTTTTTCAATAATTTCTCATATTGCTTGACTTACAAAATTAATGGTAATATAATGATTAAAATTTAATTTTGTCGGAGGAACGAACGAAAGCTATGGCAAAAATGTATCATGAAAGCGATTGCGACATTAGAGTTTTAAAGGGTAAGACGGTAGCCGTAATAGGCTACGGCAGCCAGGGGCACGCCCATGCGTTGAATCTGCGCGACAGCGGCGTCAAAGTCATTATCGGTCTCCACGAGGGCGGAAAAAGCTGGCCCAAAGCGGTAGCCGCCGGCTTCGAAGTTTACACCGTCGCCGAAGCTACCAAGCGCGCGGACGTCGTTATGATACTGATAAACGACGAAAGACAGGCTAAGGTCTATAAGGAGAGCATTGAAAAAAATCTTAAAGAGGGTGCGGCGCTTGCGTTTGCGCACGGCTTTAATATCCATTTCAAACAGATTATTCCCCCTGCAAATATAGACGTGTTTATGATTGCCCCCAAGGGTCCCGGGCATACGGTACGCTCGGAATACCAGGACGGCAAGGGCGTTCCCGCGTTGGTCGCAATTCATCAGAATTACACGGGTAAGGCTATGGACGTGGCTCTTGCCTATGCCGCGGGCATCGGCGGCGCAAGGGCCGGCGTTTTGGAAACTACCTTTAAGTGCGAAACCGAAACAGACCTTTTCGGGGAACAGTGCGTTCTTTGCGGCGGCGTTACGGCGCTTATGAAGGCGGGCTTCGAAACTCTCGTAGAAGCAGGCTACGACCCCAGAAACGCTTATTTCGAGTGCATACACGAAATGAAGCTTATCGTAGACCTTATCTATAAGGGCGGATTCTCTCTTATGAGATATTCGGTATCCGACACCGCCGAGTTCGGCGATTACGAGACGGGTAAACGCCTTATCACCGACGAAACCAAGAAGGAAATGAAGAAAGTCCTTTCTGAAATTCAGGACGGAACGTTCGCCTCTAAATGGATAGCGGAAAACAATAACGGAAGGGCGCACTTCAACGCCACGAGAGAGCTGGAAGCTTCCCACCAGCTTGAGGAAATCGGCAAGGAAATCCGCAGCCTGTATTCCTGGAACGACGACAACGTCGAAGCCGCCGAAGAGGGAAAATCGAAATTATAATTTTATAAAAAAATTCATCGGCGCGTCTGTTAATAGCAGACGCGTTTTTATATTTTTATTCTGCAATTTGTTGTCTTTTTATTATAATTATGATATAATAACCGACAGGATAAATTAAATTCGGAGATTTAGCCTTGAAAAAGAAAAAAGATAACGACAAGCGTTCATATATCCTCACCAAAGAGACCGTGGGAATAACGATTTTATTGTTCAGCGTACTGGTCTTTATCATACTGCTTTCCAACAGCGCGATATTCCTCGGGTTCGGCAAAGCTATCTGTACTTTTATGTACGGGACTTTCGGATACGGCTCTTATCTCGTGATGGCGGCATTGGCGTATTTCGGCGAATGGCTCTCGTTAGAAAAGAAGATAAAAGTAAAGCGTCGCATAGTTCTGTGTGTCGGGTTGACGGCGTTCTGCCTGTTTATGCTTTTTCATGCCGTGACTACCCGTAATTACGACCTTTCGGGTTACGGCGACTATCTCGGGCAGTGTTATTTTAACGCCGCGGACGGCTATTCGGGATATACTTTCGGCGGCGTTATTAGCGGACTGCTCGTCTATCCCGTTGCAAAGGTTATGACTTTTGTCGGCGCATATGTGATTTTCTCTATTCTCTCCGCGCTTTTCGCGGCGATGAGCTTTATTGCCATACGCAACGCCGTATTGGCAAAAGCCGTTGAAAAGGTGGGCACGGAAAACAAGAAATCCGAAAAGGAGAATTCTGCGGACAGCTCCGTACAGCCCGAAGAGCATACTGCGACGGAGGATAAGCTGTATTCCGTCAACGAGGAGCACGAAATAGTAACTAACGCCGCCGTACCTGCTCGTCAGCAGCAGAACGAAGAAGAAGCGCAGGTTGACGAGGACAAATATTCCAGAAAGAATTTAGGCAGGCGGATACTCTTTGAAAACGGCGAATTTGCCGCGGAGAGCTACCGCCGCAATATGATTTATAACGAAAATTCGTATTTTAACCACCCCGTCCATAACGATAACGATTATCTGCGCAGTTTTTCGGACGGCAACGCGCAGACTTCGCAGACGGAGCAATATAACGCCTCATATACCGACGGCTATTCCAAAGACGTCGAAAACGGTCAAAGCGGCAATTCCGCGCCTTCATACGTTTACGGCGATACTCCCGTAAGCGATTTAGGGGGGCAGACGGTCGATAACGACGCCGAAAACGGTTATAGCTCTTATACGGTAGACCGCACCGCCGCGCCTTTGAATTATGAAGAAGCCGACCTTCCCTCCGACGACGCGGTCGAAGATGAGGAAATAACGCCTTATTCGTCGTCTGACCGTTCGGAACAGCTTTACCGCCAGCCTGCGCAGTCTTTTAACGATACGGCGGAAGCCGACGGCAGTTCCGGACAGACTGCGGTACAGCCCGAACAAGATTACGAACAGCCTGCGCGCTTCGAACGGCAGGAGCTTCCCCCCGCGGAAATTTACCGTCGGGAAGATATACGGGAGCAGACTGACCAAACGCCTGCCGATAACGGCGACAGTGAACGCGCCGCCGGCGCGGAGGATAGTTCAGGGCGTTCCCGTTCGGTCAATCTGTTCAATATATTCAATTCTTCGAATACCAACCTCACCGAAAACCTCGGGAACGTCGAACCCGACGCTTCCGTGCTCGCCGATAAGGGCAGAGACAGGAGCAGGGAACAGCTGTTCGACGACGTGGAGGGAGAGGACGGAGATTTGTTCGGCGACGAACAGCCCTTGACGGACAGGGGCGACGTCGGCTCCGATTCGGTTTCGGGCGAAAGAGTCCGCGCGATTGGTTTCAGTTCCGAAAACAGCGACCCCGATACTGCCGTCAACCGTATTTCGCGCACCGGGCTTTCCAAGCCTGTCGAGGTAGTCAAGCAGCCCGAAGCAAAGCCTGAGGAAGTAAAACAGCCCGAGCCCGAAAAGCCCAAGCACGTCTGGAAGAAGTATGTAAGACCCACGCTCGATTTATTGTTCGACTACCCCGAAAACAACAACGTAAATACGGGCGAGATTGAAGAAAATAAACAGATTATATGCGAAACGCTCGCCAACTTCCGCATCGACAGCAGAATTGCGAACGTCGTCGTCGGACCCGCTATTACCCGTTACGACGTAATAATCGAGGACAGAACAAATATCAAAAACGCGCTCAAATACAGGGACGCGATTGCAATGGCGCTTATGAAAGAGAACGTCAACGCATATCTGAACTACTCAAAGGGCGCGATTTCGATAGAGGTGCCGAACGCAAAGCGGGCGACGGTCGGTTTGAAGAGTATGCTTGCGAGCAGCGAATTTATCAACGCCAAGCCTAACAGTCTGACCTTTACCCTCGGTAAAAACGTTGACGGACAGGTGGTTTGTCCGGATATAACCAAAATGCCGCACTTGCTCGTTGCCGGTACCACGGGCAGCGGTAAAAGTATTTGTTTAAACACGTTGATAGTCAGTCTGTTATACAAATACGGACCCGAAGAGCTGCGTTTTATTCTCGTTGACCCCAAACAGGTTGAGTTTATCTCTTACGATAAATTGCCCCACCTTATGATAAACGAGATAATCTACGACATAGACAAGGCGATGAAAGCGCTTAACTGGGCAATAAAGGAAATGGAGAGGCGTTACGCCCTGTTTAAGACTATGACAGAGAGCGGTATCGCCACGAAAAATTTGACCGAATACAACGCGCATCTGCCCGAGGGGGAGGAGAAGCTGCCCAAGATAGTCATAATTCTCGACGAGTTCGGCGACCTTATGTTACAGGCTAAAAAGGAGATAGAATCGAGAATTATAAGGCTCGTCCAGAAGGCGCGTGCCTGCGGAATACACCTTATTTTAGCAACGCAACGCCCTTCGGTTGACTGCATAACCGGTCTGATAAAGTCCAATCTGCCTACGCGTATCGGCTTTAAGGTAAACTCGTTCGACGATTCGAGGTGTATTTTCGATATCGGCGGCGCCGAAAAGCTTTTGGGTAAGGGCGATTTATACTTCCGTTCCGCGGAAAACCCCGACCTTGCAAGAATACAGGGCTGCTTTATCGATACGCCCGAAGTGCAAAAGGTTACCGACTTCATTAAAGCCAATAACGAAGTCTATTTCGATGAAAGCGTCAGCGACTTCATCAACAAGGTAGAGGAGGAACAGCCCGAAGCTTCCGTCTCCGACGACGGGGCTATGGGCGATTCCGCCGCAAAGGTGGACGATACGTTCATCAAAGCGCTGTGGTTCTGCGTGACGAGCAACCAGGCTTCCGTTTCGATGATTCAGCGCAGATTTCCCATCGGCTATATGAAGGCGTGCAAAATTATAGACTGGATGGAAAATATGAATTACATCACCCAGTCGGAAGGTTCTAAACCGAGGAAGGTTTTACTTTCGTGCGACGAATTTATACAAAAGTACGGTGAGGTAGATGATTGATTTTACGCAAAAGAAATTCGGCGTTATATCGCTCGGCTGCGATAAAAACAGAGTAGACGCGGAAAAGCTTATCGCCTTGATCAAGTCGCGCGGCTGTACAGTGACGAACGAGATTGAACAGGCGGAAGTTCTGATAGTAAATACCTGCGCTTTTTTGAATTCGGCAAGGCGGGAAGCGATTGAAACGGTTATAGACGGTGCGCAGAATAAGTGCGGCAAGCTCGAAAAGCTCGTCGTCACGGGTTGCCTTTCACAAAAATACGTCGGCGAGCTGTACGACGCTCTGACCGAAGCCGACGTGTTTTTAGGCGTCGACGACTACGATAAATTTTTCGAAGCGCTTGAAAAATCTTACGGGGGCGACAGGGTAAACTTCGTCGGTTGCGGCAATAATACTTACAGCTGCGACAGGGTTATAACCACGCCGTGCCATTACGCCTATCTGAAAATTGCGGACGGCTGCAACAATTGCTGTACTTATTGCCTTATTCCCAAAATCAGGGGCAGGTACAGAAGCTATCCCGAAGAACAGCTTTTAAAGGAAGCTGAAAATTTAGGAGAGGTTTCCGAGCTGATTTTGGTTGCGCAGGACGTTTCAAGATACGGTCTTGATTTAGAAAATAAAAATAATTTACAAAATTTTTTACATAAGTTGACAGCGCTTGTCAACATTAAAAGCGTAAGATTATTATACTGTTATCCCGATATGATAGACGACGGTCTGATTGGGGAGATAAGGGATAATCCCAAGATTATAAAATATCTCGATATGCCGTTGCAGCATAGCGAGGACAGGATACTCAAACTAATGAACAGGCGCGGCAGCCGCGCGGAATACCTCGCCCTTATAGAAAAACTGCGTAAAAATATTCCCGATATCGCCATAAGGTCAACCTTTATAAGCGGTTTCCCCACGGAAACCGAGGAAGAGGCGGATGCGATGTGTGAATTTTTAAAGCAGGCTAAGCTTGTCAACTGCGGCTTTTTCGCCTATTCGAGGGAGCCGGATACGCCCGCCTATAAAATGGACGGACAAGTTCCCGAAGCGGTCAAAAAAAGACGGGTTAAAAAGCTCTATAAGGTACAGAAACAGATTTCGCACGAATTTTTATCGTCGCTTATAGGTAAGAAAATAAAGGTTATGTGCGACGGTATCGATTACGAAAACAACCGTTTTGCGGGCAGGGCATATTTCAGCGCGCCCGAAATCGACGGTAAAGTCTACTTTAACGCCGCCAACGCCGTGCAGGGCGAATTTTCGGACGTGCTTATTACCGGTTGCGGCGATTATGATTTGTACGGTAGGACGGAGGACTATGCAGATGAGTGAAAACAATAACGACGTCGGGAATTCCTGCGATTGCGCAGAAAGAACGCAACACGAAAACAGGGGTAAATTTTATAAATTTGCCAAGGGGAAGGGCGTTATGAACCTGCCCAACCGACTGACGGTAATGCGCGTTTTGTTAATTCCGTTGTTCGTGCTCTTCTTTTATCTGAATTTTCCCGGGCATTATTTTGTCGCGCTTGCCGTGTTCGCGTTTGCAAGCTTCACCGATTTTCTCGACGGCTTTATCGCGAGGAAGTATTCGCTGATAACAAACCTCGGTAAGTTTTTGGACCCCGTGGCGGATAAAATTTTAGTTTCGGCGGCTATGATTTTAATGCTGACCGCCCCCGAATTCTTTACGGCTTACACGGGTAGTTGGGCGTTGGTTTGCGCAGGCTGTTGCGTTGCGCTTATCCTTGCGCGCGAGCTTATGGTTTCGGGCTTCCGCATGGTTGCCGCCGACGCGGGAATAGTCATTGCGGCGGATAAAATAGGGAAGTTAAAGACTGTTTCGCAGATGGTCAGCCTGATACTTCTTTTAGCGGCGGCAGGCTTTTACGGGCTCTTCCCCGAAGCGGTTGCGGTTAAAGTCATAAATTATGTCGGGCTCGGCTTTTTTGCGCTGGCGACCCTTTTGACCGTCGTATCCGGCGCGAACTATATTATTAAAAATATCGAAGTTTTGAAAAGATGAACGCATTAAACGGTAAAATTTGCGTAATTTCGCTGGAAAGCAAGAGGAATTTAAGCTTTTCCGCCGTTGACAACGCCTGCAAAAGCCTTGCGGAGTGCGGTTACTATGCCGATAAAATCAGCCGCGTAGCTTTCGATAATTCCGCGGAGATAGTGCGCGCCTTCAACGACGCCAAAGCCAATTACGAAAATCTGATAATCTTATGTCCCGCGGCGATGGATACGACCGTAAAAGAGTATTTTTGCGGACTGTATTCGGCGCAATTCGACGGGCTGGGCGTTCTGGCTTCGGGCGACTGTACGGTGTTTGTCTTTAACACCGACGGCGCAAACAGGTTAAATTACTCCGACGTCAAAAAGCGTCTGGACGAAAAGTATGCGACCTCTTACGATAAAGCCTATATCAGGGCTTGCGCACCGAAAGACGTTCTGGATAAAGCCGTTTCTAAATTGCGGGAGGAGTTCGGCGCAAAGGGCATTGACGCTTCGCTTAACGTATGGTACGAATGCGGCGATTGCAGAATAGAGGTGCTTTATTCCTCTAAGGCGCCTAAAATTTACTTCGACGAAGCTATCCGCGGCGTTGTTAAATCCCTCGAAGGATACGTCTATGCGCTTGAAGATATAAGCCTTTCCGAACAGCTTTTCAGACTGTTGAAGCTCAGAAGAATGAAAATCAGCGTCGCGGAATCGTTTACGGGCGGCGGCGTCGGCAAAAGTCTGGTGGAGGTTCCGGGAGTATCCGAGGTTTATTTCGAGGGCTTGAATACCTATGCCAACGAAGCGAAAATCAAGAGGTTAGGGGTTGCTGAGCTCACCTTAAAACAGCACGGCGCAGTTTCGGCGGAAACCGCCTACGAAATGGCGGAGGGACTGTTAAAGACGGGCGACTGCGACGTGGCGGTATCTACTACGGGAATAGCCGGACCGAAATCGGACAACACCTTAAAGCCCGTCGGGCTTGGCTATATAGCCGTCGGTTTAGCCGACGACATAGCGGTCTATAAATTCAACTTTACAGGGGACAGAGAGACAATAACCAAATCGGCAGTCAACCAGGCTTTGTTCCTTGCGTATAAAAGGATAAAATAAATTCAGGAGAAATATAAATGAACGACGACAAATTAAAAGCTTTAAATTCCACGATTGCCATGATTGAAAAACAATACGGCAAGGGCGCTATAATGAAGCTGGGCGACGATAACGTAAATTCCGAGCTCGAAGTCATCCCCACGGGGTGTTTATCTTTGGATCTTGCGTTAGGCGTCGGGGGCGTGCCGAGAGGAAGGATAATGGAAATTTACGGTCCCGAATCTTCGGGTAAAACCACTGTCGCCCTTCATATAATCGCGCAGGCGCAGAAGATGGGCGGCGTCGCCGCGTTTATCGACGCAGAGCACGCGCTCGACGCGGTGTATGCAAAAGCTCTCGGCGTAAAGACCGACGAACTGTACATTTCGCAGCCCGACACGGGCGAGCAGGCGCTGGACATCTGCGAATCCCTCGTCCGTTCAAGCGCGGTCGACGTAATAGTTATCGACTCGGTTGCGGCTCTTACGCCCAAGGCGGAGATAGAGGGCGACATGGGCGATTCACACGTCGGACTTCTGGCAAGGCTGATGTCGCAGGCGCTGCGCAAGCTGACGGCGATTACAAACCGTTCCAAGACGTGCGTAATATTTATCAACCAGCTGCGCGAAAAGGTCGGAGTATTGTTCGGCAATCCGGAAACCACCCCGGGCGGCAAGGCGTTGAAATATTTCGCCACCGTAAGGCTGGATATAAGAAAATCCGACGCGTTGAAGAACGACGGCGATATTATAGGGAACAGGGCTAAGGCAAAGGTCGTCAAAAACAAGGTCGCGCCTCCTTTTAAGGTGGCGGAATTCGATATAATCTACGGGCAGGGTATCTCCCGTGAAGGGTGCATTATCGACCTCGGTCTGGAATACGGCATACTTACCAAGAGCGGCGCCTGGATAAGCTATAACGACGAAAAAGTGGCGAACGGCAGGGAAAAGATGAGGGAATACCTCAAAACCAACCCCGACTTGCTGGAAGAACTCGACAAGAAGATAAGGGAAGCGCACTCCGCCGCAATCGCCAAGGCGCGGGACGATTGATTATATGAGATACGGTTTTGTAAAAGTCTGTGCGGCTACGCCCGAAATACGGGTTGCCGACGTGGAATACAACGTCGGGAATATAATTTCCGCCATAACCGAAAGCGCGGATAGGGGAAGCCAGATAACTATCTTCCCCGAGCTGTGCGTCTGCGGCTATACTTGCGGCGATTTGTTCAACCAGTCTGCGTTGCTTGACGCCGTCGAAGGGGGTGTTTCCCTTATCAAAAAAGCCACGGAAGGCATAAGGACGCTGGTATTCGTCGGCGCTCCCGTGCGCTTCGCGGACAGATTATACAACTGCGCAATAGCCGTATCGGACGGTAAAATCAGGGGAATAGTTCCCAAGACTTATCTTCCCAACTACGGCGAATTTTACGAAAGACGGCATTTTTCCGCGGGTACGGAGCGTGAATTGGTAAATTATTGCGGCGAAGAGGTCTGCTTCGGCACAAATCTGCTGTTTTGCGCGGATAACAACCCCGACCTTATAGTCGCCGCGGAAATTTGCGAAGATTTATGGGCTCCGCAGTCGCCTTCGATAAAATCGGCGCAAGCCGGCGCGAAGATTATCGTCAATTTATCTTGCTCCGACGAAACGGTCGGCAAAGCCGAATACCGCAGGGAGCTTGTCAAGGTACAGTCGGCAAAGCTCGTCTGCGGCTACGTCTATTGCGACGCGGGCAACGGCGAAAGCACGACGGATATGGTGTTCGCCGGTCACAATCTTATCTGTGAAAACGGAAGGATGGTTGCCCAGAGTAATCTCTTTGAAAACGGGCTTACCTACGGCGAAATCGACGTCGGGTTGCTCTCCGCCGAAAGACGCAGAATATCGAGCGGCTATTTCGGCAACAACCAACAAACTCAAAATTGTTTTTATAAATGCGTGTTCACCGCGGCGGAGGGGGCGAAGGACGTCGAAAGACAGTTCGACCCTATGCCGTTCGTCCCGTCGGACGACGCCTCTCTGTCCGAGCGCGCAAAATTAATTCTGAATATACAGACCAAGGGGCTGGAAAAGCGTTTAAAACATACGGGTTCAAAAACCGCGGTCATAGGTGTTTCGGGCGGACTCGATTCCTCGCTTGCGCTTCTCGTTCTGCGCAGGGCGTTTATAAATCTGGGGAAGCCCTTAAAGGATATAATCGCAATCACGATGCCCGGCTTCGGCACCACCGCGCGTACTAAGGACAATTCGTTAAAGCTTATAGAGCTGATAGGCGCAACGGGCAAAACCGTGCCTATAACCGATAGCGTTTTACGGCATTTCAAGGATATTGACCACGACGAAAATTGCCGCGACGTAACCTACGAAAACGCGCAGGCGCGTATGCGTACGCTTATTTTAATGGACGTCGCCAATCGGACGGGAGGAATGGTGGTCGGCACGGGCGATTTAAGCGAGCTTGCGTTGGGCTGGGCGACCTATAACGGCGACCATATGTCGATGTACGGCGTAAACGCGTCGGTTCCCAAAACCTTAGTAAAATATCTCGTGCGGACCGAAGCGGACGCGATAGGCGGAGAGCTTGCCGAGGTTTTATACGACGTCCTCGGTACGGCGATTAGTCCCGAACTGCTACCCCCCGACGAGAACGGCAAAATCGCGCAAAAGACCGAGGACTTGGTCGGTCCGTACGAACTGAACGACTTCTTCTTATACAACGCCATACGTTGGGGATTCGAACCCGAAAAGGTCAAATTTATGGCTTGCAGGGCGTTTGACGGCGTATACGGGGAAGAGGTCATCGTAAAGTGGTTGAAGAATTTTTATAAGCGTTTCTTCACGCAACAGTTCAAGCGTTCGTGTCTCCCCGACGGAGTAAAGGTGGGCTCTATGTCGCTGTCTCCGAGGGGCGATTGGCGTATGCCGTCGGACGCAGTCGCCGCCGTCTGGCTGAAATGGGCGGAAGAGGATAATCGATAATAACCCGTATAAAACGAAAAGCCGCAGCTTTACTGCGGCTTGTATTTTGCAAAAATAAGTCAACGGCTTTTCGAAATCGGGACCGGACAGTTCGACCGCAGAAGCTGTCGCTATT
>CAZUYN010000032.1:8130-16290 GCA_964624495.1 uncultured Clostridia bacterium | reverse complement strand
GGTATTTTCTTTACGTTTGCGCCTATATTTACGGTAATTCCGTCGCCGCTCTGCCCTGCGTTATAGAATACATAGTTATTATAGCTTAAATCCGCGCACTCTGCCGCATTGTAGTTTATCTCGGTAAGTGCAGTGCAATTATAGAACGCCTTACTTCCTATGCTCGTCACGCCGTCGGGGATGGTTATGCTCGTAAGCGAGGTGCAATTTTCGAACGCACCACTTTCTATGCCCGTAACGTAATAGCCGTCGTGCATATTGGGAATGATTACTTCGGTCAGCGATTTGTCGGACAGCCCCGTAACCGTATTACCGGTGTAGACAAGTATCTCCGTATATCCGATAGCAGCCGACTTTACGGCAGTTTCGGTCCTTACTCCCTTGACTTCACCCGAATTTTTAAAGGTAATACCGATATCCGCAGCGCCCTGCATTAACGGCGTAAGCTGTATCGCCAGCCTGATATTACGCACCGATTCGGCGCTTTCGGGTATTTTGTAGGTCGCGCTTAACGTGGTGATACCGTTTATCGTTTCCTCCTTAACGTTGCCGGTTGCCGTGTCATGTATGGTAGCGCCGATTAAGGACGACGGCGTGACGCGCACCTCCGCCGTCACGCTGTCAGTGCCGTCGTTATCCCTATCGGCTTGAATTTCAAAGTCCATTACCATATAGTATATTTTGCCGGGCACGCAGTCCAGCTCGGGCAAAATCTTCGTTTCGTCTATATAGCCGTAATTGTAAACCGACTCTTCCATAAAAGCTATTTTCAGCCCTTCGTACTCGTCCCACGTCCCGTATAACTGTATCTGTTCGTTACCGCTTTCGTCTTCGTTATTCTTGTTTCCGCAGGCGCTGAACAACGCAAGCGCCGCCGACAACGCGGCGAAAACAAACAGAACGGTCAAAATTTTAATCGCGGTTTTCTTCATCTTGTACTTTCTCCTGTCTTATATTTTTGCCCTTACGGTATCGACGGGGCGCATATTAAGGTTTACCGTTGAAACGGCTCCAAACACTCCGAATGAGGGGGGTCGTTTTTTTCGGCGAGGGTCGCCTTTTTCGTTCCGTCTTCGCTTTCCGAAATGGTCAGAATTTTGTTTACACCCCCGAATATCTGGCAATGAGTTATCGCAATGACGGCAATCCGGTTTTTGCGCAAATCGGCGACGAGACGGTTTAAAACGTCCTTGTTCCTGCCGTCGAGATTGTTGAGAGGTTCGTCCATTATCACGAGTTTCAGTTTGCAGACCTCCGCCTTTATTATCCCGGCGAGCACGTTAATCATCTTCTGCTGACCGCCGCTCCAGGAGTGCACGTTCTTATTTTTAAAGGTTTTATAGCTTTTGCACCCGAAGCCGAAAGCGAGATACTTTTCATAATAATCGTAGATTATCCTGTCTACCTCTTCCAGACGGAGCCTTTTTTCTTTACGGGAAAGCGCGTAATCGTATTCCAGCGCAATGCGGCAAGAGTTATATATGAACGAATATGCGGAATCGAAGGTGAGAAATTTTTCCTCCTGCCCGATATACGACGTCATACAGTTTAAACGTGTCAGTTCGTCGGTGGAATAGAGATGAATGCTTTTATCGGGAAATCCCCGCTCTTTGAATAAAATTTCTCCGCCGACGACTTTAAAATAATTTACGTTTTGCAGATGAAAAAGGCGCAAAAACGTGGATTTGCCGCTGCCGTTTCTGCCCTTTATCAGCACGAAATCGCCCTCGCACACGTCAAACGTGCCGTAATCTATTCTGAAACGGAAATCGCCGCCGTTATTTTCGTCGTTTTTTACGCCTATTACGAGGTCTTTTACGCTTACTATCGTTTTATTTTCACCCGACATTTATATAGCCTCCATACGGAAATAAGTGAATATGCGGTTATCGCCGCCAATCCGACGACAAAGGCGTAAAGGGTCGGAATCGCATACATTGCGCCGTAACACCACAGCCGCGACGAATATACGGCGGCGGTAATAACGACGGGCGCCAAGTATTTGACGGCGTTTTCAAACCAAACGGCGCCGAACAGCTTCCGCGCCTTACCGCCCATAGAAACCAAGACGGAATAATCCCTTCTCCGCGGGGAAAAGAGAAAGAACTCGCAAACCGCCATAGTCGCCGCGAAAGCAAGCGTGAATACGGCGGCGCAGATTAAAACGGAGGAAACGTTTTCCGCTTCCCAGTCGGCTATCATTACCAGCGAGAGAAGCGAACGGTATCCGTCGCCGTCGGTGGCAAACGACACGTAAGAATACTGCTTGGAGAGAAGCTCCCCGTCATAGGACAGGACCGCTATGCCGTCGCGCATATAATCTTTGTCTATACCCGACTGGGCGGCGATATATCTTACCACCTCAAAAGTTTTTTCCGTGCCGGCTATTCTCGCCTCGTCGCCTATTTTCAATCCGTACGCCTGCGCAAGATTTAAGCTTACGGCGCACGTTCCGCTTTCAAGCGTTCCGTCGAAATATATATCGTTGTTTTTATAGGTCAGACCCGGCGTTACCATAAAAATATCGCAACTGACGTTTGTCTGCGCGGAGCCGACGATATGCTGTTGTTTAAGGTAAAAGAAGCTGTCCTCGCCATAGACTTCCCCCGAAAAAACTATCTCGCTGTGAGGGGCGTCGCAGATACGCTTTATCTCTGCGCAAGCCTCGGTCGCGTTTTCGGCGCAAAACTGAAAGACGAGAATATCTACTACGAACGCTATCAACGCTATCAACGCGTGAAAGACGTAAGTCCTTATCTTTACGATAAACGGAACGCCGCGTTTTACTTGCTCCACTTGCAGCCCTCCCGTAAATTAAAACCTTGCAGAGTTGGAATAAATGCTTCCGACGTATATAAGCGCGAATATTATCAATAACGGCAGGGCGATAATTACGGGCAAGGTAAAATATAAAATAAGCTTCGTGCAGGCGGCGGCAAAGAACGTCGAGGCGGCTTTGATAAACAAAATGCCGAAGGTAACGGCGGCGACGACTACGGAAGTCAACGCCATATACAGAACGTATCCGAAGAACATACGCAGCGCCCTCATTCCCTCGTCGCAGCGTATCAAGTCGTTTTTTCTGCCCGCCACGACGAAAATTACGTTTAATATTACGTAAAGTATCAAGCAAGCTATGGCGGTCCATAACGTCAGCGTATCGATTTTGCTTTCGGTCGTTTCTATCTGATCCTTCACCAGCGCATATGAATCGGCTTTTGCCGCCACCTGAGTGTCTCCCTTACGGAGGTCGGCAAGGCACTTCTCACGGTATTCTTCGTATTTTTCCCGACATTCGGCTTCATACTCTTCATCGCTCTGGTAGGGAGGCTTCGTGCAATTTGCAGTCACGTAATCGTCGTAACTGAGCATATTGCCCTCGCCGACGTAATCTTTCAGCAGCGCCTCTACGCCTTGGACGTCGTTAGCCGTTAAGAACGCCGCACTGTATGCGGACGGAGCGTAAACCGCCTGTATATCGGACGAGAAATCGGCGAGCGCTATCCCTTTCGTAAGCATACCGTAAGTCGAAGTGAGGTAAATCCCCGACACCTTTCTGGTTATTTTCGTGCCGAGTATCGTAAACGAGAGAGAATCGCCTACTTTAACCCCCAGCTTTTCCGCGGCGAGATTGTCGAGCATAACGCCGTCTTTATCGAAGCCCCCCGAAATGCAAGTCTCTTCCGTAAAAAGCGATATCGAATAATCGTCCATATCGTCGGACAAAAGCAGAAATATATCCTTGGCGGACGTAAACGCGCTGCTTAAAGCATAGTACGGGAAAACCCTGCCGACGCTGTCGTCGCTTTCTATGTCGTCTACCTGATTTTTATCGGGCGAAGATATAAAATAATCGAACTGAGTTCTGGTATAGCTGCTTTTTTTGCCTTCAACTTCGGCTATGTCGTTGATATTCATAATGCCGATAACGGCTAACGCCGCGATAAAAACCGCAGCGAGTATTGCATATTTTATTGCATCGATTAAAAAACGTCTCATAACTCACCAAACATATTCCACTGAATTGGAATAATCCGACTGAAGGATATTTGCGTTGTTGCTGAACGCGCGGATTTTGATATTATGATAACCGGAAATATATTCGCCTATATTGTAAGTCATCTCGCCGCCGACCGAAATGCCCTCCGACTTGACGTATATTACGTTACCCAAATAATCCGTTAAAGGGTCCTGTTGCCCCGACTCGTATATGCAGTAATAATCGGCGTTTTTAACGTTTTTCCAACTCAACGAGCCCATGGAAGTTAAAGTCAGCTCGGGCGTTTCCAGTTTAACCTTTTCAATTTTGAGATTTTTTGTATACCCGTCGCTTCCGAGCAATTTGTATTCCCCGGAAGTATCGTACCTGTAACCGATGATAATATGCGATTCCCCGGCAGTGACGGGTTTGAGCGCGACAATCATCTTTATTGTTTTAGGCTCGGCGCTTTTATCGGGTATCTTGAACGATATGGTGGTCGTTTTGCCGATATTTCCCGTTGTGGCGTCGGTGAAAGTCATATCTACGATATCACCCGTACTTACGTCCTGCATAGTGCCGTCCATTATGTTTAACGCATCGAAAGTCAAGTCGATAGCCAACTTACTTTGACCGTCGTTATCCCTCCTGGAAGTTATCGTCAGTGAAATAAACAGATAATACTCCGTATCCACGTCCAGCGCAGTCCAGGCGGGGGCCGAATCGTTGAAGTCGAACGTGTCCGGATCGGGGTCGTACTCCTCGGCTTTTACAAAACCGAAGCTGGGCGTGCTTATCTCGATATCCGAGGAGCCCTTCGCGCTGCCCCCCGCCGTCGTACCCGAGCAAGCGGCAAGCGGTATGAGGAGGCTTACGGCAATTATAACGGCTATGCAAATGCTTAATCTTTTTAAAATTTTCATACTTTTTATTCCTTATATATCTTTATTCCGTCGAATTCTGTAATTCAGTTATTTAGTCAGGGGAAAAGCGGTCGTGGCGGAAAGCTTTTGGCTTGCCGAATCGTCGTGTATGGTTACAATCAGCTCGACTTTGTCCACGTCTGTCTGGGTGTATTTCGTACCGTCGGAAGAAGTTAAAAACGACGCCGAAGCACGGTAATTTATAGCAGTTCTTATCTTGTCGTTTGAAACCGCCGTATCCTTAATAAGTACCGTTTGCGCAGACTCGGACTGCCCCCCGATGTAAATGTCTTCGTTGTTCTCGCTTTTATACAGCTTGATTTCATACGATATCGTCAGAGAATCGACGGCGTCGCATCCGCCGAAAACGGCGTAAATTTGAGATTGGGAATAATAACTAAGCGTCAACGTTATCTTCATATTGAACACCTTGGCGCGCCCGTCGGCGGGGGTGGCTTCCGACGTTATCTGTTTCTCCGTCTGTGCAATTCTGCGTGCATAAATTTCAAATATCCCGGCGGGAAGATTGGATATAAGTCCGCCCTCAAGCTCGCACTCTTCCCCATTATCAACGTAGTAGAATTTCACGACGCCGTCGCCGTCCGAAGTGACGCTCGCATCGCCTTCCGTATAGGAGACGGAAGGGGCGGTGAGTTTTTCGACCTCGAACGCCGCGGAGTATTCGGAAGGTATTATAAAATCATATCCCGAAGACGAACCTTCGGCAGCCGCAAGCGCCGCCTTGACGTAGTACGTACCGGCGGTAGGTATATCCGACAGGGCGGATATCTCCGCAAACGTGCCGTCTTCGGAACTTGAATAACAGAGTTTAAGAACGTATTTGCTGCTGTCGTAGTCACATACTATATCTCCCTTGTTGGGGGATACTGTGGGCGTTGCAAGCTTCATTAAATTTATTTCCGTCTCTTCCGAATCGATCTGAAAACCGGTCGCCGGCGTGGCGGCGACGTTCTTCACGGTGATTTTGTATTCGCCCGCGGCGAGCGAACTGATTTGCGGAAGCTCCGTATCCCACTCTCCGCCGTTTATTTTAAACCGCAGGGTGGCGCTTCCGTCCGTTATCCAGCCGTTCCCCGAAACGGAAACGGTAGACGCGGCAAGCTTCGTGACGGTTATCGTTTCGCAGATGTAATCCTGCGAACCGTTGACTGCCGTTATCTCCACCGTGTTGTCGCCCACGTTCCACTGAACATCCGAAAGACTTAAATAGGGACTGTTAAGGCTCAACCTCCTCCCGTTATCGCCGTTTACCGTTACGTAATACGTTGCGCCCGTTCCGACGCCGTTCCATTCCAAGATATCTTCGTTACGCCGGACGCGGTCGCCTATCGTTACGCAAAAGCTCTTCATTTCCGACGCGACCGTGCCCGTAATAGAAGATTTACATATTATTCCTATAGTACGGAAGTCGGTCTCGCCGTACTCTTCCGCAAAGCCGTCGCTTGCGACGCTGAAATAGTTACGGCCGAAAGTTTTCCAATAAACGTCGTCCACGTAGACGTCGTAAGACGTTGCGTTTTCACCCGCCGTCCAAGAAACGTTACCGTCCTTATAGGACATCGACGAAACGGGGTCCAACCGGAAATGATAAACGGTTTCGCTGGTTACGCTGCTTACGACCGTCTGCGACTCGGCCTTTGCATTGATCGTAATTTCGTTATCGCCCTGCGCCAATTCGACAGTCAGCGAGGCGACGGACGACGTATAAGAATTGCCGTTGACGGACAGCTCGTATTTGGACGCGCCGTCTACTTCGTTCCAGGACAAAACGCCGTTTTCGTATTTGAGGTTTGACGGCGGTTGAAGTTTGGTCAATACCAAAGCCGAAGAAAGGGGCGAATTATTATACTTATCCGACTTATCCGACGGGGCGTTGGCTCTTACGTATATCGACAGCTGTCCGCCGTAGCCGTAATCGGTGAGGTCGTAACTTATCGAGGCGGTTGTCGCTGTCGGTACGGATACCGAATCTATGTAAACGCTATAATTTTCGGCGTTGGGCACGTACTCCCACGTAACGAAATTACCCGATTGGGTGAGGACGGGGGTCGCGAGCGTTGCGGCTTTTATGCGCACGGTAATTTCCTTGCTAACGCCTTCGAATTCGACGGAAACCGTCTGCTGTTCGCCTACCAGCTCGGGATTATACCCGACGAGCATATCTTTCGTAATCTGCTTCGTCACCTCTGCGCCCGAATTTTTATTGTACGTGACGGTATAGCCCGTCAAATCGATATCTTCGCCGTAAGTCGGCTCTATAACCTTTTCGATATTAAAATCTATGGTTTTTTTGTCGGTGGCGTTGAGGTAGACGACCGTCACGGCGCATACGAGCGCCGCAACGACGAGGGCGACGCAGGCGACGATTATATTTCTGCGTTTCTGGCGCTTGCACGCCGTAGTATAATTGTTCCAGACCTTCGTCTCTTCGAGAGTAATACTGCTGCCTTCTACGAGATATTTCTTACAGTAAGACTTTACGTTAAGGACGAATTTTTTAGTCCTGCGGTTGAACGCCGAACGGGGAAACACCTTTTCGGCAACCTCGTCGCTGCCCAACAGCGCGCGCAGATAAATTCTGCCCGCATCCGCCCAGTCGGATTCCTGCGCCGCGATAAGATTAAAAATATCCATCGCGAAAGATTTATCCTTCGCTTTGGTTATGTAATTTAAAATATTTTCGGTCAGCGTGGTAAACTTCGCCTCGTCGCCGTGCGTCTGTTTTATGAGAAATTCCCAGTCGTTTGAAGTGCCGACGTTGGGATAAGACTGCAAAATGGAGATAAAAAGCCCCGCGTCGGGAATTTGCGAATCTAAACTCCTTGCGTGATTTTTCAAATAGGTTTGCAGCTCTTTATCCTTTCTGGACACCGAAACGCCCACGGCGTCCAGAATGAACGTAAACCATATATCGTTGGAACAGGGCAAAGCTTTACACTTTTCGTAGCTTTCGGTTACGGTGTGTATATCTTTGGCGTCGCCCGTCTGTTTATACTCTTCGACATAGCTTTTAAGTTTAACTTCGAAGTCGGCTTTTTGCCCTATTATTTTTTGATAAATCGACGGGGCGTCCTTTTCAAGCGTTGCAACGTATCTGCAAACGCTGCAAACGGCTTTGCCTTCGCCGTTTTCGTCGATTTCTATCTGCTCGCCGCATTGGGGACATTTTATTGTAATCATAAGGTTTTATCCTCCGTCATAATTTATATGTTTTCAAGTCGCCGCACGTAACGCAAG
>CAZUYN010000032.1:0-8030 GCA_964624495.1 uncultured Clostridia bacterium | reverse complement strand
AGTCCTTTTCGGTCTGCCCGTCTCCGCCGTCGGGGTGAAGGTAGCGTCTGCCTTTAACGGTAATAACTCTGCCTCGGTCCGTCTTATCCACGAACCCGATTTTTAACAGATAGGGTTCGTAGCGGTACTCGAGATCCTCTTTCTGAATGCCGATCTTCGATTCGAGCGTAACCAACGCGAGCGGTTTATCCGCTTCGTCAAGAACCGCAAGCAGCTTACGGTCGTTTTTGGTCAGTCCCATGCCGTCGATTTCGTGAATATCGAAATATATATCCGAAGTGACTTTCGAAATTACCGTTTCATCGCGGGAAAGCGCAACGTCAACTATGCCTTTTACGTAAGTTTCGATCGTTCTGGGCACGCCGCGGCAACGCCCCGCGACTTCGGCGACGGCCTCTTCCGTGGCTTCGTAGCCCGATTTTATGAATTTGCTGCGGACGAGAACGAGCTTCTCCTCTTCCGTGTAGTCCTCCAATTCGAGAACCGAAAAACGGTTTAAGAAAGGTTTAAGAAGTTCGCCGGCCTGCGTTGTCGCGCCGATGAGAGTGAAAGGCGGCAAATCGTAATGTTCTTCTTCCCCCGTTTCGTCGATGAAGTTTACCGTAAAATCGGTCATTATGGACAAGAGTACCGTCTGCACTTCCTTTTTGAGGGTGTGTATCTCGTCGATAAACACGATACAGCTTCGGTCGATTTTAGAAAAATAAAGCGAAAGCGACCTTACGTCCTTTAAGTTCGTCGCATTGACGTTAAAGAAAGGCATACCCATCTCGTTGGCGATAATATTTGCCAGAGTGGTTTTCCCCAAGCCGTAAGAAGAGCAGATTAAAAGGTGTGCGAGAGGTCTGCCCGTCTTTCTTGCCGCGCCTATGGAAATGCGCAGACTGCGTTTTGCCTTTTCCTGTCCGATATAGTCGTCGAGCGTAAGCGGCATAAACGCGTTGCCGTTCCTGACGGTCGGTTTTCCGCCGTTCCGCGGCGGTTGCGGCGGCGCGCAGGACGAAAGGGAAGACGGTTTTGAAGCAGCGGCGGGCTGAACGTAATTTCCGCCCAATGCGGCGGGAACGCGGCTGCCGTCCAGCTGCAACGCCGAAAAACTCCGCGGGGAAAGCCTGCCCGTCTTTAAATCGTCCAGAGCCGGGAGCAAGCGCATTATAGCTTTCCTTACCTTATCTTTTTCCGCGGGATTTTTCGCCGTCGAATAATCGATATTCAGGCTGTTCAACAGACGTTTAAGGGTATCCTTTGCCGCGTCCGCCCTGCCGTTATAGATATAAGATTTGATTTGATTGAAAAGAGTAAAATATTCGCCCATCAGATTTCTCCGTTTGCAAACGCCTTAAAGGCTTTTAAAGCTTCTTGGCTGACCGAATTGCGGTAGCTTGCCATGACTTCCGCCGCATCCGCCGCCGTTACGGGAGGCGCGGCTTCTATACCGTTACTGCGGTTATCGAGCGCGCGTTCGAACGCTTTGGACTTCATTTTATCGAGCATGGACGAAATATCCGCACAGGAATAGCCGTCGAACTTTTCCGCAAGCTCTTCGCACGTAACGTCCGTATTTTCCAACAGGGCGGGATGCTTGCGGAACGCCTTTTCGATCAGAAATTTACGGGCGTCCGCATCGGGCAAGCCCACGTATATATGCGTATCGAAACGCTTGCCGCGGATAAGCGCGGAGTCCAACGCCCAGGGGCGGTTTGTTGCCCCGATAATTACCTTTATTCCGCCGCTCTTGTCTGCGTGAAAGCCCGAAAGGCAGGTCAAAAAGGTCGTCAGAATATCTTTGGTGTACCTCGAATCGTCGCTTTCGCGCGAAGAGAACACGGCGTCCAATTCGTCGAAGAATATCAGGCAGTTATCGTACCTTTCCGCCTCCTTAAATATTTGAACCACCTTTTTGGGTCCTTCGCCCACGTATTTATCCAAAAGATCGGAGGCGTTTATTACGGCGTACGCGCAGCCGAGCTCGCCGGCAATCGCCTCCGCCACGAAAGATTTTCCGCACCCGGGAGGACCGTACATTAAAATCTGACAGCCCGCCTCGTCCATATAGCTGTCATACAGATCCCGGTCCTTCATCGGCGCGATAACGCGCAGCCGAATCTGTTTTTTTACGTCGGTCAGACCCGCGACGTCGTTAAGCGTGGTCGAGGGTATCCTGTCCCCGAAAAACTGCGGCTTTTGTTTAGCGCCGTCCGCGCCGTCTCCGCCGTTATTTTTCCCCGAAGGGCTGACGGCGTTACCGCCGCTCCCCGCTTTTGCCCCTCCGTCCGAAGCCGCGCCGCGGGGCGCGTCCGTATCCCGTTTTTGCAAAAAAGGATTTACTCCCCGCCCGAGCGAGGTTTGTAATTTAAGTAATTTGCGGCGTTCGGTCGCGTAACGCTCCTTAAGCTGCGGCACGGCGCTGTTCGCTTCAAGCTGCGCACACAGCTCTAACGCGCGTCCGAGATAATATTTACCGCTTTCGGTATCTTCGGCGCACAGCGCTTCACGGGTCTGCTTTACCGCAATTTCATAGCTTTGCCGTTTAATTTCAAAGTTAAATACAGCCATTGTCAAAACACCGATAAAAAAGTTTTACGCCGTCATCCCTAAATTCAGGGAGACGGCGTTCAAGTTATATTCCTCAATCGCCGTTAATAGCGGAAAAGAAATCTTCGTTGGCGGAAGTCGCGTTTGATTGGGAGTTTGTAACGTCTGACGTGTTGGGCGCGCCGACGCCTCCCGACGAGAGCAGCAGCCTCTCTTTGAGGGAATCGAATTCTTCCTTGCTCCTCGTCGACGCCGTCGCCGGGTTGACCGAAGTCATCATCGACGACATCGCCTTCATATTCAGCTGCCCCCTCATCAATCCCTTTTTAAATCTGATGAAATCTTTGTTGTTTTTATTCATGCTCGGCATAGCGTTCATCATGTCCGCCGCTTTGCGGAGGACGGGACGTATGCCGTCTATGGTGTCCATAAACTGGGCGGTCTTGATATAAGTTTGAAACTGCACGCGGATAGTCTGAACCACTTTCCTTATGTCCTGAAAGTAGAAAACGGAACTCGCAATCAGTTCGAACCCCGCCTCGTCGTTGTCGATAAGCCGTTCCTTTGCGTCGGACAAAAACTCGTCGATCATCTTGTCGATGCTCTTTTCCGTTGACATAAGCTGGTTGAGTTGGTCCTGCGCCTCCTGTTGCGCCTGCATTTTCTTCATTTCTTTATTAGCTGAAAACATATTCTTTCTCCTATATTTTTTTAGCTCTATTCGCCCGACCTCTTAAATTGTTCTATGCGTTCCAAATCGCTCAATTTAGTGGTCGGAACCACCTTTGTAAACGCGGTTTTTATCATAGCGTCGGTGTATTTGAATTCTTCAAACGGACGGGTATCGCCTTGCTTTCTGCCGATTCTGAATTCATCGGCAAGCAAGTCCTTTAAGGTTTCCATAAAGTTTTTGATATCCCGGTTAGAATAGCCGTTCAAACGTTTTGAAAGCTCGGCAAGATCGACGCCTTGGTCGAGCTGTGAACCTATCTTTGCGGACAAAGTGCCGTAAATAACGTCGAAGTTAGGCAGAGGAATTTCTATCCTCGTGTTGGCGCGCGACAGAATTGCGCCGTCCAAATTATAGGGGCAGTTGGTCGCGGCGATAACGAGCGTTCCTTTTGCCGAACAAAACCCGTCCATCATCTGCAATAATACCGTCACCCGCGACGCGGCGGTGGGATCGCCGTTCGCCTGCTTCCTGTCGGGGGCTATCGTATCGAATTCGTCGATGAACAGCACGCAGTGTTCGAACTGCTTGCAAAACTCAAACACCGCCTGAATATTCTTTTCGGTCGCCCCTACTTTGCAGTCCGAAAGTTGCGAACCGACTACCGAGAAGAAAGGCACGTCGTCGCCCGAACGGTTTTTAAGCTCCTGCGAGATCGCCTTCGCGAAAAACGTTTTGCCCGTGCCGGGAACGCCGTATAAAAGAATAAAAGTCTTTGATTTTTTGCCGAGAAAACGGTTGAACTCACGCTCTTCTTCCGTAAGGAAAAACTCCCTTTCTATCAGAGCCTTTTCCTCTTCCATTCCCTTAACGTCGTCAAAGGTAACCGCGTCGTTTGCGTCTTTCGATAAAAAGTCCTGCACGTTGACGCCGTTGATAACGTAGTTGATTTTTCCGTCCTTATCCCGTCCGTCGCCGTTCTTTACGGCGGGCGGTTTCGCCGCCGCTTTCACGCCGCACGGGACGTCCTTTTTTTTGCCGTCTTCGTTTCCGTCGGACACGTTATACGTAAGTTCGTCGCCGTCGCCCAGCTTGCTTTTGCAGGTTGCGTACAGCTGTTTGAGCTTTGCCGCATTCTGTTGCATAACCTCTTTCTTCTGCGGATCGTGGGTTTCGCCGTAAATAATTCCGCAAAGAGGCAACGCTCTTTCTATAAGCGCTTTGGTTCGGGCGTAATCGCCGAAGCCGGCATAACGCTCGATATCCCTTTTAAGTTCTAAAAATGTCAACTCATGCTTGGATGTCACTGCCATTTAGCCGCTTCCTCCCGTATCAGTCAAGTTTGAAAAGCCCTTCCGTAGCTTCCGCCTCATGCGTAGTCTGCTCGTCGTACTGCTCCAGCCTTTTTGATATTATATCGTCTATTTCCCTGTCCTGCGAAACCGAGGTAGCCGTGTCTATATCGGCAATCTTGCCCGAAACCTTGCCGAAGATGGTATCCATCTTTTTAAGCCCCTTGCTGAAGATATCGTCGAAGTCGTTTACCTGCTTCAATATCTTCTTGATTTCGGGAGAAACGTCTATTTTATTCGTTTCGTTTAACACCGTGCCGAGCGATTCGTAAACAGAATTCTTGGCAAACGCTTCGTCTATCATATAGGAAAACTGCTCGACCTGATCCATAAGATCCTGCATTTTCGCCTGACGCGAAAGAACGAGCTTCAGTTTTTGCTTATATCTGTCCGCCTCGGTCACGCGGCTTTCCTTTTTCAGCATAACCATCCTTGACAGATAACCGTCGATAGTCGTCTGATATTGGTCAAGAAGCGACTGTATCGAATCTTTGCACTTATCGAAGGCAAGCTCTATTTTTACCTTGTTGGGTTTTACGTCCTTACTTTTTTTGTCTTTCATCGCTGCCGCTCCTTAAAAGTTGAACAAATCGTCGATGTTGATATCCGTATCGGCAGAGTCGGCGTTGCACACATCGTCATTCACGTTTAGCGTATTAGCCGACACGTGACGATGGGAGGTGCTTATCAAATCGTTCATCTTGTCGAAGGAAGATTCGTCCATCTCGTTCTCCCGTTTTAAGGCAACGACGTCGTCAAGTTCATCTTGCAGATTGAATACGTTGTCGTTACCGTGCGTTCTGCTGTGCGTTTCTATTTCGTTGATAGCTTTATCGATAATCTTGGTTTGCGCTTCGATGTTGTTCTTTTGGCTTTCTAACCTTCCCAGTTCTTCTTTGATGCGATTGAGCTCGCTGAAGATACTGCGTTGATAGCTCGCCATGGCGGGGTTTTTATAATCCGCCAACAACTCCCGCCCACGGCTCTGTAACTTTGCGCTGACGGCGTCGAGATTGCAGGATTCGACGTATAAGCGGTTACGCTCCAACTTGAATTTGCAGAATGTGGGGTCGGTATAATAATCGCTGCACTGGAAACGGTCGTTAATGTAATTCGAAATGAGATCGACGTATGCCCCCACCGCAACAAAATTGCCGCGGTTACAGCTGTTGATCGCGTCGTTGGCGGTGTTCAGAATAAAGTTATCCACGACGCCCATGGCGTTTTTGTTTACGTTGTCCGCCATATTCTTCAACTTAACGATTTCGTCCTCTAACCTGTTGACATCCCTGTCGAACGCGGGATTTGAATACATACTCTTGCGCAGACTCGCCAATCTCTCCAAAATCTGGTCTTTCTTTTGCTGTGAGGTGCGCTCATCCCTGGCGTTTGCAACGGCTTGCTTCCTCGTTTGGTTTGCGGGCGATTTTAGTTCGTTGGTCTCGCTGCCGAACTGTTTGAATACCTTATCGGTCTCGCTTTCCGACGTCTTTTTTTTGCCTAAGCCGAATAATCCCATAATTTTTTCTCCTCTAATATATTTGTGCGGTAAGGAATATCTGTTAGCCTATTTTCTTGCCGCAATTCGGACAGAATTTTAAAGATCCCTTGGGCAGCTCCGCGCCGCACTCGGTGCAAAAGCTTTTGCCCTTTGACGCTTGTTTGATATTATTGTTATTGATAACGACGTGGCTGGCGGCGTTACCCGTAGCGTTCGTGTTTACGTTCTTCGTATCGGTCGTTTCGCTGATGTTCGTACGGCTTGCGCGGACGAGGTCGATTTCGTGCTGACGGGCGGCGGCGTTCTCGCGTTCCTGCCTGTCGAGAAGATCGTCGTCGAGCGAGGCGATAGCCTTGTCGGTGAGCGCATCGTTAATCGCGCGCAACTTGTCGTCCGCATCCTCCAACGCGTTGAGGTGCATGGAAATGCCTCTCGCGGAGAGGATAAGCCCCATATTCATCAAGAACGACGCCGTCTTTCTGCTCTTCATTACGTCCTGCGCAACGTTTTCAAGCGCGGCACGCAACGTAATTTCGGTCGTCTCGGGCGTTATGTATTTGCTTGCGGCAACGCTTACTTCGTTGCTTAAATGACCGCGGAAATTTTTATTGATTTCTTCCGCGAGCTGTTCCTTGGTCATCGAGCGTCCGAAAAAATTCGCAAGGTCTTTATAATCGCCGACTTCTACGGTAGCCGTACCCACGATTGAAAATTTTGCCTTTGCCTTGGGCAGAGAACTGATTGAAACCACGTGCTGACCGCCGAAGAAAGTGACCGAAACGCTGTCGAACGTTTTATCGGGGAAAAGATACGCCTCCGCGCAGGCTTTTTTGGAACCGATAATATCTCTCGTGACCTTATAGGCAACTTCCTGCCCCTTATATTTTAAGCCGCCGATAACGGCAACCGTTCCCGGTACGACGGTAAGGTCGATATTATTTTTTGTGATTTGAGGCAACGCGGTCTTTTCGATAACGTAGTCGGGATTCGACATACGCAATACAATGCTTTGAGAAAATAATCCCATATTTTTATCTCCTGAAATTTAAAGTTATTTATTGTTACGATTTATTATCCTTGCAGCCTTTCCCCTTATGGTTTTATCTCTACGCCAAGCGATTTTACGAAAGCTTTTACATACTTTTCGGGAATGGCATAGTTCATGCCCTGCGCCTTTACGCCGTTATGCGTAAAGCCCGCAACGTGGGTGCCGATCACGGAGCCCTCCGCATTGAATACGGGTCCGCCCGAATTGCCCGGGTTGGTGGGGCAGTCGTACATAAACAAACCGTCCCTGTCGTTATCGCTTACGATGCCGCCGGTAATGCACGTTCCGCCGCCCATGGAGTTGCCGATAACGAAGATTCTTTCACCCGTGCGCACGGAATCCGAATCCCCGATATGAACCGCCTTTGCGGTAGGAGGCACGTAAGAAAGTTTTATTAACGCCAGATCATGCGGAGACGCGTGCTCTTCGTTGTTTTCCGTGCCCATCGCCACGACAACCGCGGGAACCGCCTCGCCGGCTATCTTTACCTTGCACTTTCCGCACGACTTGCCGTCCTTTAAACAGACGACGTGCGAATTGGTTATGCCGTACCCGTCCGAAGAAATGAGATATCCCGAGCCCAAGCCCGTGGCGCACTCTATTTCCAAAACCGCGTTGACGTTATTATCGAACACGCTTACCCCGTCGTCTCTCCCGCCGCTCTCTTGCCCGGCAGAAACGGGGGCGCGCTTGGGTACGACGCTGCTGCCGCAGACGGGACATACCGAAACGTCGCCTACCTCTTCACCGCAAAATGAACACTTCATTCCAACAATTCTCCTTATCGTACGGTTTAGAATACCGGCGTAAACGCATTCACGTCTTGCGCAAATTATTTAATATGCAAATATCTTATAGATACGCCGGATTCTGTCTTTGCTATAAAATCTGAAAATAAACGCAAAAAATGCGTAATATTACGTG
>CAZUYN010000031.1:0-16530 GCA_964624495.1 uncultured Clostridia bacterium | reverse complement strand
TCGAAGAGGAAAAACCCGTCGAGGAGGAAAAACCCGTCGAGGAGGAAAAACCCGTTGAAGAAGTAAAGCAAGAAGAGCAAGACGGGCAGGAAAATACGTTCGGCGGCGTGCAGATTAACCGCGTGCAGACCCATAGGGAAAAGTACGAAAGTCTTTCCCATGAACAAAAAGTATTCTACGACGAGCTGAAGCTACGCGCTATGGCGTCGCCCGGAGCGGTACTCAACGAGAACAAAGCTAACGAAACGATCCGTATCGGACAAAAGCGGATTTTAAAGCTGACTATCCGCAGGGAATACGTTGTGGCTTGCTTCTTTGCGGAGAATAAGAACGTAACCGACCTCAAGAGGGCTATGCGTGGCAAAAACATCCGCATAAATACGAAGGAAACGGAAATACCCATTTACGACGTCCGTGCTTTCGAGGCGGCGGAAGAAATGCTTCAAATAGTATTAGACAGTTTGTTCGACAAGTAAATATAGGTTAAAAGCCTATAAAATTCAATATGCACCCCCAAAGCGACGGAGGTGCATATTTTTTTAACCGCATAACGGGCGGAAAGCGTCGTCGGGCTATTCGTAGTCGTCGTAGCTTCTGCGAGAGCTTTCGGGTTCCGGAAACGGCGGAGGACATCGGTTTCCGCCTTGACCGAACGTATCTTCGCGGGGGCTGCAAGGGGCGGGCGGCTGCCGCTTGCAGTTATCCCGACGCTTGGCGGCGGGAGTCTTATCGGACGGTTGACCGCAGTTTTTAACGAGCACGGCGTCCTCGCCGATTTTGGCGATATCGCCCAGCGGAATAAAAACTTCCTGTTTGCCGAGCTTAAAGCCTTTGCAGCCTGTCGCGAAAAAGCCTTTTATTCTGCCGTCGGGCATGGTAAAGACAACGTCGAAAAATCTTCCCGCGTTTTTGCCGTCGGCAAGGCAAATAACGTCTAACTTTTTAAGCTTGCTGAATGAAATTTCCATATAAAAATATATGCGGCAGAACGCGTTAAATTGCCTGCCGCACGAATATTTCGTCGAAAATTTCACATTAAAAGTAAACGATACCCGACCCGTTTGTGTTAAACGGCGCTTATTTTTTAAGCCATATGTCGGCAATCGCCCTTAACGGGTTGTTTTCGAACAGACGGTTGATTTTCAGAGTACCCGTAAGCGACGCGTCGAAATTAGCCGCCGTATCGCCGCCGATTAAATATATAATCTGGAAAATCAGTAAAACTATCATAAGGAAGAACGCCAGCGAAAATACCATTCCGACGACCTTGTTAATCACGCGTATAACCGTATTGTCCGACTCCGCGATGCCCTTTATAAGGTTTACTATAAAGATGCGCAGAAGCTGAACGATAATAAACAGGACTACGGCAAGCACGATGCTCTCTATGCCGATGGTGTTGAGGAACCGGCAGAAGCCGCTGCCGTTTTTGACCAGTGCCGTATCGAACGCGGTCAACAAATTCTGTACAAAGCCCCAGCTCGAAACTATGCCTATAAGGAAATAAGTGACCACGATTGAAATTATGATGCCGACTATACCGCCGGTGAATAATTTTAAGCATTTGCCGAAGCCAAGCAATAAGCCGATTATCGCGGCGACTAAGATAATGCCCAACGCAATCCAATCTACTATTTGCATATTGCCCTCCTTTTTGAAAAGGCTTGCCGCAAAAAGCTCTGCGCCGCTTGCCGCTCCGCCTTAGTGGTTTGATTATACCATAAATAATTGACTAATCAATCGGAATTTTCACACAAAATTCCGAAATTTCGTATTTATTTCAAAATTTCTTATTTAATTATGACATTTTTGGCAGAATTAGTGCGGTTTTAACCCGATAAGCTCAGTAAATAGTCTTTCCGTGGCAATCCGTCGCGACGACGGCGGGAAAGTCAACGACCTCGAATTTTCTCACGGCTTCGGACAAAAGCTCGGGGAAGGCTACCAATTCGCTCGTTTTGATTGCCTTGGAATAGAGCGCGCCTGCGCCGCCTATCGCGGCGAAGTATACGCCGCGGTTTCTGACCAGCGCCGCGGTGACCTCCTCGCTCATCTCGCCCTTGCCTATCATTCCGCCCAGACCGAGGTCGAGCAGGGCAGGCGCGTAGGCGTCCATACGGGCGGAGGTGGTGGGTCCGCAGCTGCCGCTTGCGTAGCCGGGCTTAGCCGGGCAGGGACCGGCGTAGTATATAAACGCGTCCTTCAAAACGAAGGGGAGCGGCTCGTCGGCGGCAATCATTTCGACCAGCCTTTTATGGGCGCAGTCTCTCGCCGTATAAACGGTTCCCGTAATGGTCACGCTGTCGCCTGCGTGTAAATCCGCAATCTGTTCTTTTGTCAACGGTAACGTAAGTCGTTTCATAATTCCGCCTTTCCGCAACGTATGCAATGACACTGTATATTTACCGCGACGGGCAGACCCGCTATATGCGTATATGCCCATTCGCAGCTCACGCCGAGCGCGGTCGTCTTGCCGTGGAAGCCCTGACAGCCTATCCCGAGGGCGTTAATGCGTTCCAATGCCGTCCTTTCTATTTCGGCGACGTCGGCTCTGTCCGAACGGACGCCGACGTCGCGCATGAGCGCCTTTTTTGCAAGATACGCGCAGGTGTCGAAGCTGCCGCCTATCCCGACGCCGACGTAGACGGGGGGACAGGGGCGCGAGCCCGCTTTTTTAACCGTTTCCACAATGGCGCCGATAATGCCTTCAACGCCCTGCGAGGGTTTAAGCATATACATCGCGCTCATATTCTCGCTTCCGAAGCCCTTGGGTAAAAAGGTGATGCGCACGCGGTCTCCGCCGCAGACGTGGGTATGTATCGCCGCGGGCGTATTGTCGCCCGTGTTTTTACGGGTAATCGGGTCGCATATCGATTTGCGGAAATATCCGTCCTCGTAGGCGCGCCTGATTGCGCCGTTTACGGCGTCCCCGAGCAACTCTCCCGTAAGAAAGACCTCCTGCCCGATCTCAAGGATGACGACCGCCATTCCCGTATCCTGACATACGGGGAGGGCGTCCGCGGCGGCAATCTTATAGTTGTCTATAAGCGTTTTTAACGCAAATTTCGCCGCGCCCTCGTCCTCCGACTCGTACGCCGAGCAGAGCGCGCTTTGGCAGGACGGGGTCAGCCCGACGCCCGCGTTTAAGGCGAGCGCGTATACCTTATCCGCGATTTCTTTGGTGTCTATTTTTCTCATGGCTTAAATTTTAATATATTTTTCTTTAAAAGTAAACTCTTTTCGTTTACTTTAAAGTTCGGGTTAATGTATAATTATGGCAATGGAAAATAATCGTGAAGCCGGAACGGGCTTGCAAATACCTCTTTCGCCGAAGGGCGGCGGACTTGCCTTTTCTGCGGCGGTGGTAATAAATTTAATAGTAAGTCTTATAGCCTCGGTCATAATAGCGGCGGGGGAAATGAGCGGCACGGACGCGGCTAAATATATCAGCTATTGCGTGTCGCCGCTCGCAATCGCCGTAACCGTGCTTCTGACCGTGTTTGCGGCTAAACAGCCCGTGCGTCGGCTTATGCCCGTAAAGTGCCGCCCCAAGTATTACCTGATCGGGCTAATGCTTATCTTCGGGCTGTTGTTTTCGCTGTCCTCGCTGAACGAATACCTTATACGCCTTTTCGAGCTTATGGGCTACCAAAGGCGGCAGAGCTCTATTCCCGACCTGTCGGGTTGGAATTTACTGCCCGCTATTTTGGTAATCGCGCTGTTGCCCGCAATTCTGGAAGAAATTTTATTCCGAGGCATAGTGCTCAACAATATCGAAAAGCAGACGGGCTCGGTCGCCGCAATCTTCCTTACGGGCTTTATATTCAGCCTGTACCACGCCTCGGTGGAGCAGACCGTCTATCAGTTTATATGCGGCTGTCTGTTTACGCTCCTTGCCGTGCGCTCTAAATCGGTCGCCCCGACGGTCGTAATACATTTTATAAATAACGCCGTCATTCTAATTTTAAGCGCCTGTAACCTTACGGACGAAAGCGGCAACCTCGTCCTTCCGACGGGGTGGGAGATAGGTTTGACGGTCGCCTCCGCGCTCTGCCTTGTCGGCGCGGTCGTATGGCTTGTGCTCGACAAAAGGGGTAAAGGCGAGCTGTGCGAACGCCAAAAGGGCGGCGTCAAAGGCTTCTTTGTATTTGCCGCGGCAGGCATACTGATAACAATTTTATCCTGGATTCTGGGGCTGTTCGTATGATTAAGGTCAACGTCGTATGCGTGGGAAAGATAAAGGAAGCATATTTAAGGGACGCGGTCGCCGAATATTCCAAAAGGCTGTCGCGGTTTTGCCGTTTGGAGATAAAGGAGCTGCCCGAAGGTAAAAGCCTTAAAGAGGAAGCCGCCCGGATTTTAATGGCGTCGGCGGGGTATAAAATCGCGCTGTGCGTAGAGGGACAGAGCTATACCAGCGAACGGTTCGCGGCGGACTTAAAGTCGCTTTGCGACGGCGGCAAGGAGATTACCTTTATAATAGGCTCTTCCTGCGGACTCGACCGAAGCGTAAAGGAGGAAGCCGATTTAAAGCTGTCCTTTTCCGCAATGACCTTTCCGCACAGGCTTATGCGCGTTATCCTGCTCGAACAGGTTTACCGCGCGTTTATGATTAACGCCGGAAGCGAATACCATAAATAAAATTTGCGCTTAAAGCCAAATCATAAGGCGGCGATTAATTTCGTATAATGTTTTATGGACATTTACGAAGAGGTCGGCGCGGCGTATTCAAAATACAGAAAAAAGAAATGCGTGATAGGTTATTCCTATTGCGGCAGGGATATATATGCCTTTCACGTCGGCAAGTCCTACGGCGGTCAGTTTATAGCCGTATGCGGCGTCCACGCGAGGGAATGGATATGCGCCCGTCTTGCCCTGAAATTCATCAGGGAAAAAACGGCGGCAGGGGGGTGGATAATTCCGCTTTTAAATCCCGACGGCGCGGTTTTGTCGCAGACTAAACGGCCGCTGTGGAAAGCCAACTTCCGCGGAGTCGATTTAAACTGTAATTTCGACGCCGACTGGGGGACGGGCGCGCTCAACGCCAAAACGCGCGGCGCGGAAAACTGTATAGGCGACTATCCCCTGTCCGAGCCGGAGTCGGCGGCTCTCGTACGGTTTACCGGCGAAGTGCGCCCGTTTATAACTTTCAGCTTTCATACCAAGGGCGGCGAAATCTATTGGGAATACGGCGGCAGGGGCGACTTCGGCGGCGCAAAGCTGATAGCGGCGTACACGGGCTATATACCGAGGCGCATAACGGGTAGCGCGGGCGGCTATAAGGACTGGTGCATAAAAAGCCTTAACATCCCGTCCTACACGGTGGAATGCGGCGGAGATTTTCTTTCGCACCCCATAACCCGTCTCAGGGATATCAAAGAGTGCTTCGGACTGCTTACATATTTTTTCGAAAATTATAAAATCAACAGGGGCGGACTGACCTGACGGGCGGTAGACGACGCTTAACGGAGACGTGCTTATGAAAAACAAATTTATGCAGGCGGCAATCAAATGCGCCCGAAAGGCTTATGCCGAGGGCGAGGTTCCCATCGGCGCGGTAGTCGTGCTCGGCGGCAAAGTCATAGCGCGCGGACGTAACCGCCGCACCAAAAGACAGATAGCCACCGCCCACGCGGAAATCGAGGCAATTGAAAAGGCGTGCAAAAAGCTCGGAAGCTGGCGCATACCCGATTGCGAGCTGTACGTCACGTTGGAGCCCTGCCCCATGTGTATGGGCGCGGCGTTAAACGCGCGTATAAAAAAGGTGTATTTCGGCGCAAAGGAGGATAAGGGGCGTTCGCTAACCGCGCAGATTGCAAGCGCGAACCTGCTCAACCACACGGTGGAGATAGAGGGCGGCGTTATGGAAGAGGAGTGCGCCGAAATTCTTTCGGACTTTTTTTCCTCTATGCGCGAAAGGGAAAGGATGCGCTCCGCTACGGACAAGCCTTAACCGCCCGTCAACCGCGGCGCGGATTTAAAAAAGAGAAAATTTTCAATTTTAAAGTTACAAATTCACATTTTGGACAAAAAATTTTAACATTACACAAGTATTTGACAACCTCTTTACAAAAAAGTAGAATAAATTATGCTTAACAGAATGGGTTAAAGCGGTTTTATTGTAATTATCAATCCGACCTTTTAGCTTGCGTACGGTAAAGTCGCAGGATTAAACTATAAGAAAAATTACGGAAGACAACCCGTGATAAAATTTATTATCGGAGGAAAGCAAACCCAATGATTAACCACGGCAACGAAATCAAGATTTTTTCGGGCAATTCCAACAGACCTTTGGCTGAAAAAATCGCCGCGCAGCTCAACACCACTCTCGGGGAAATGGAAGTAACCCACTTTTCCGACGGGGAAATTTATGTCCGCTTCGACGAAACCGTCCGCGGCAAGGACGTATTTTTAATTCAGTCCACGAGCTATCCCGTCAACACCAATCTGATGGAGCTTCTGATTATGATAGACGCGGCAAAGCGTGCAAGCGCGGGCAGAATTACCGCCGTCATCCCCTATTTCGGATACGCCCGTCAGGACAGAAAGGCGCGCTCGCGCGAGCCTATCACCGCCAAGCTCGTGGCAAACCTGCTGACCAGCGCGGGCGCGGACAGAATTTTAACTATGGATTTGCACTGTCTGCAAATACAGGGCTTCTTCGATATCCCCCTCGACAATCTGGTCGGCGGACCTACCCTTTATAACCACTTCAAACCCAAGGTAGACGACAACTTCGTCGTGGTTTCCCCCGACATCGGCTCGGTCGCGAGGGCGAGAAAGGTCGCCGCGAGAATGGACGCCAAGATGGCTATTATAGATAAGCGCCGCCCCAAGGCGAACGTTATGGAGGTAATGAACATCATCGGCGAGGTAGAGGGCAAGAACTGCCTTATGGTAGACGATATGATAGATACCGCCGGCACGATAGTGCAGGGCGCAAAGGCTTTGAAGGAAGCCGGCGCAAAGGAAATCTACGCCTGCTGTTCGCACGGGGTGTTATCGGGACCCGCTATCGAAAGGCTTGCCTCTTCGCCCATAACCGAGCTTGCGATTTTGGATACTATCAATATCCCGGACGAAAAAATGCTCCCCATAATCAAAATCATTTCGACCGCCGCTATATTCGCAAATGCAATCGAAAACGTCTATCTCGACAGACCAATGTCCAAGATATACGATTAATCATACCGACCGTCGAAAACCAAGCCACGGGCTTCAACCGTGGCTTTAACTTTAAACCGCCGCATTTAAAAGCTTTGCAATTATGTTTATTATAGTAGGACTCGGTAATCCCGAACAACAGTATTTTAAAACCTTCCACAATATGGGCTGGCTCGCGGTAGGCGACGCCGCCAATCTTTTGGGCGTAAAATTCAAAAAGAACGAATGCGAAGCGCAGACGGCGGAAGCACATATAAACGGGGAAAAGATAATTCTCGCCAGACCGACGACTTATATGAACAACTCGGGCAGGGCGGTCAGGCAGTTGCTCGCAAAGTACAAGGTATCCCCCGACCGCCTCGTCGTAATTTACGACGATTACGATTTGCCCAAGGGTAAAATACGCATAAGACCGGAGGGCAGCGCGGGCACTCACAACGGTATGCGCTCGGTAATCGCCGAAATCGGCACGCAGAATTTTGTCCGCATAAGGATAGGCATCCGCGACCCCGAAATAAATATTCCCATAATAAATTACGTCTTATCCGACGTCGGGGCGGAGGACTACGACCTGTTTATATCCTCCTGCAACCGCGCCGCGCACGCGGCGGTCGCCCTTGCGGAGGGGGAGCAGCTCGAAAGGGTGATGACGGAATATAACGGTTAATTCCGCACAAGCCGTAAAAAATCAATTAAAATGAAAAGAGGTTTTTTTAACCCTGAAAATTTATCGGGAGAGTATCCCTCAATAAAAGAAGATATCCGCCTCGGCGTGCCGACGGCGGTTTTCGGCGTTTCGGACAGCGGCAAATATCTGGCGGCAAGCGTTTGCGAACGCCCCGTTTTATATATCTGCGCAGACCCCGTGGCGGCGGCGAAGGCGTACGCCTCGATAGCCACTCTGTCGGGTAAAAAATGCGCCCTTTTAACGCCCAAGGACGACGTGCTTTTATATAAGTCGGCGGTTTCCAGGGACGCGCTGTTCAAGCGCATAGAGGGTATCTGCGGCATTCTGGGCGGCGCGGATATAGTCGTCTGCGACGTGGAAGCGGCGTTACAGCCCGTGCCCGACAAGCTGCCCGCGCTCGCCATAAAAAAGGGCGGGGAATACGATTATTCCTCTCTGCCGTCCGTGCTCGTAAAAATGGGCTATACGAGGGAATACAGCGTAGAGAGCAAGGGCGCGTTTGCCATACGCGGCGATATTCTCGATATCTATCCCGTCGGCGCGGACAACCCCGTGCGCGTCGATTTTTTCGGCGACGAGGCGGAGCGTATCCGTCCCTACGACGCGGTAAGCGGCGACAGGCTCCCCGACGTGGACGGCGTGATTATCCTGCCTGCGATAGATTGCTATATAGACGGGGAGGAAAAGTCGGGTATAATTGCGGCGTTGAACCGCGAGTTGAAGGCGTGCGGCTCCGACGCGCAGTATAAACGCCTTTCCTCTCTCTGCGGCGAAATCGCCGAAAAGCTCGGTACGGGCGCGCCGTTTGCGGGACAGGACTTTTTATATCCCGTGCTCGGTTGTTGCAGGACGGCATTCGATATCCTGCCGCGGCAAACGCTGGTCGTGTTCGACGAATGCAAGACGGTGTCGGACAGGCTCGACGCGCTTGAAAAGGAGCACGCCGAACGCTTTAAACAGCTTTATGCGGGGGGAGAGGTGTGCCGCTTTTCGGAAAAGCAGTTTCTTTCGGCGGAGCAATTCGTTTCGGGCGCGTCCAAATTCCTAAATATGGCGTTGCAGACCTTTACGACGCACATACCCTTTTTCCGCCCTCTTAAAACCTACAATATAAAATCCGTGCCTTCGCCCTCGTATTTAAACAACGTTCCGCTGCTCGCCGAAGATATAAAGCATTGGCTGTCGGGCGGTTACAGGGTTATAGTTTTTGCCGACGGGGCGAACCGTTACGACAGGCTGACCGAAGCCTTGCACGAGGCATATATAGGGGTCAATCCCGTTCCCGACAGGCTCGACGCGCTGACCGACGTCTGCGTTTCTTCCGAGGCTCTGCCCAAGGGCTTTATACTGCACGAAGCCAAGCTCGCGGTAATAGGCAGCGGCGACGTCTTTACCAAATCCACCCAAAAGCGCATAAAAAAACGCCGCGGCGATATGTTCTCCGCGCCCGAAATCGGCGACTTCGCCGTCCACGAAAAGCACGGCGTCGGTAAAATAACGGGCACAAAAAAAATCGAAACGACGGACGGCATAAAGGAATACGTCGCGATAGAATACCGCGGCGGCGACGTCTTATACGTCCCCGTAGAGCAGATGGACACCCTTTCAAAATACGTCGGCGAGGACAACCCGTCGCTCTCCAAAATAGGCGGCGCGGAATTCGAAAGGGTCAAGGAAAGGGTGCGCCAATCGGTCAAAAAGCTGGCGTTCGACCTGAAATTGCTGTACGCCGAACGCGGAGAAAAACGCGGCTTCGCCTTCCCCGAAAATCTCTCTATGATGGAGGAGTTCGAAAACGCCTTCGAATACGAGGAAACGCCCGACCAGCTCTCGTGCATAGAGGAGATAAAGGCGGATATGTGCTCAGAAAAGGTTATGGACAGACTGCTTTGCGGCGACGTCGGCTACGGCAAGACAGAGGTCGCGCTCCGCGCAATTTATCTGTGCGTGCTGGGCGGCAAACAGGCGGCGCTTATGTGTCCGAGCACGATACTTTCCGAACAGCATTTCAATACGGCGGTGAACAGGTTCGGGGAATTCGGCGTCCGCGTCGATAAATTAAACCGCTTCAAAACGCCGAAGCAACAGGAAGAAACGGTAAAAAGGCTTAAAAACGGCGAAATCGATTTGATAATCGGGACGCACAGACTGCTCTCCGACGACGTCGGTTTCAAGGATTTAGGGCTTCTCGTCCTCGACGAGGAACAGCGCTTCGGCGTCGAACACAAGGAAAAAATAAAGCGCATTAAAAACGACATAGACTGCCTGACGATGACGGCTACGCCCATCCCACGGACGCTGCATATGTCGCTTTCGGGCATAAGGGATATAAGCACAATCAACACGCCGCCCTCTCACAGGCTCCCCGTGCAGACTTACGTCGTGGAGGAGAGCGAAACGCTCATCCGCGACGCCGTTTTAAGGGAAATTGCGCGCGGCGGACAGGTGTTTATACTGTATAACCGCGTGGAAAGCATTTCGGAATTTGCGGGCAAGGTTAGCCGCATCGTCCCCGAAGCCAAAGTCGTTTACGCGCACGGCAGAATGGATAAGAATTTGCTCGAAGGCAACGTAATTGCCTTCTACCGCGGCGAACGCAACGTCCTCGTCACGACGACTATCATAGAAAACGGTATAGATTTGCCCAACGCCAACACTATGATAGTCATAGACGCCGACAGGCTGGGAATTTCACAGCTTTACCAGCTTAGGGGCAGGGTGGGCAGAGGCTCCCGTCTTGCCTCGGCGTATTTTACCTTCAAGCCCGAAAAGGTGATGACTGCGGACGCGGCGGAGCGGCTTAAAGCCGTTATGCAGTTTACCGAGCTCGGCTCCGGCTTTAAAATCGCAATGCGCGATTTGGAGATAAGGGGCGCGGGCAACGTCCTCGGCGCCGAACAGCACGGGCATATGGATAAAGTCGGCTACGAGCTGTATTCCAAAATACTCAAAGAAGAGGTCACGGGCGAACAGCAGTTTACCGCCGAGCTGGATATTCACGCGGGCGCGTATATACCCGAAGCGTATATCGAAAGCAACGCGGGCAGAATGGACTGCTACAAGCAGATTGCCGAAATACGCTCGGTTGACGACTATAAACGCGTGCTCCGCAGTATGGAGGATAATTACGGAGAGGTACCCGACGAGGCGCTCAACCTCCTTATAATCGCAGTGCTCAAAGCTTACGCGGCGAAATTCAACGTCAAAAAAATCACCGTGGATCCCCAAGGGGGGCGCTTCGAATTGCCGTCGCTCAACAGTTTGAAGGACGTCCGCCTTGCTTCGGCGATAGAAAGATACAAAAGGGAAGTCACGCTTTCCATGGCAAAAACGCCGCAAATCGTCTTTGCCGCGCAGTCCACGCAGACGAAAACGATGTTAGGTATGACTAAATTTTTAAAATTTGCGCTAAGTTTTAGCCAAAACGACTGAAAATAATTTGTCATCGGGCATTTTATAGTATATAATAAAACGGATAACGAATAATCAGACAATATCACTTAGAGGTTTTTCGAATGAAAAAACTTAAAAGCAAACTTATTGCAATAGCGGCGGTAGCCGTGGCGATAACTATGGGCGCGTCCGTCGCGGGCTGCGTTACGTTAAACGAAAAGGATATAAAGCAAACCGTTTCTACGGTCTGCCTTGCCGACAGCGAGGATTTTAAAACCGAATTCGGCGACTACGCCGAAGCGGTCGGCAGCAGCGCTATTCTGAAAAGGGATTTGATAGTCGCCTTTTTGAATACGGGCTCTACCTACGTAAACTCCTACGGCTATACCTATGCGCAGACCTTCGATTTGCTCTCCGAAGCGCTCGTCGAAAACGCGGCGGTCACGCAGTACGCTACGGCTTACCTTTTACAGGAAAAAGCCAAAAAAGGCGATATCGACCTTTCATCCTACAACGCGTGCGGCACCGAAGCCGAAAAGTTCGAGTACCTTTTGGGCGCCGACTCCGACGGGGTCAGAAGCGCCAGATACTCTGTAAATTCCTCGCTCAATTCCATGCTCGACAACTACGAGCAGACCTTTATTAAGGAAAGCACGGGCGAAACCTATACGGGTACGGATACGCGTACGACGCCGACCAACGTCGATACGTTGAAAGACGACTATATCCCCGAGAATTATAACGTATACACGGGCTACGAAGGTTATCTCCTTGCGGACGCTGGCGACGATTACGAGCCGCTTGACAATACCAACCGTTCGACGCGCCGTAAGGCATATTCGTCTTTTATAAACTATCTCAGAAATAACTATCTTTTATCTGACGACGACGCCGATTGTATGGATATATGGAAACTTAGCTACGTCGAGGAGCTCTACGTAGCCCAGCTTCAACAGCAGATAATAACCGAATTCAGCGATTTGTTTGAAGAGGAAAAGGAGGCGGTAATCACCTCGGTTGAGAACGGCGAATACGTCTATATCAAGAATAAGTACGAGAAAATTCTTGCAGAACAGGCTGCTTCATACGACGAAACGTCGGCTTTCGAAACGGCTATGGATAATCTTTCCTCCACCTCGTTCGTGCTGTACAGTCCCGACACGACGACCGATACCGACGAACAGGACGGCACTTACGGAACGTACGGCTACGTATACAATATTCTGTTGCCTTTCTCCGATAAACAGTCGGATAAGCTTACCGAATTGCAGTATTACCGCGACAACAGCGACGCCGTAACCGACAGCGTATATTTTGCAGACAGAAACCTGCTATTAAAGCAGATAACGACTACCGACCAGCGTTCGGCGTGGTTCAACGGTACGACCGACTATTCTTTCGACGCAAGCGAAACCGAACTCGAATACTTCGGCAAAGACAGCGGAAGAAAATATCTCTTCTTCGAAAACAATCTGACCAAGACCGACAAGTACGAAGCGCTTGAAAAGTACGACGGCAGATACAGCTATAACGGCGTCGTAAAGGAAAACGCCGACGGCAGCTATACGCTTATTCCCGCCAAGCTTACGATAGACGACATGCTCGAAGAATTCGTCGCATACGTTAATTACGTGCTCGGGGACGGAACGGCAAACTACAGTTACGGAGACGTATACGGGGGGACGGCAACGAAGGAGAGCTATTACGCAGTCACCGACTTTACCAAGGACGGCGACGAGGACGAAATAGATTATTCCAAGCTCGTCTATGCGACGGGTATGGTAACGCTTTCCGACCTCTCCGCGGGGAATGCCTTCGTCACCGACGGCGACAGGTATAAGGCTCTGTCGGCGGTCAACGAATTGCAGTACGCCTACACGACCGATACGGGCATACTTTCCAAATATATAGGTTATTCCGTTTCGGCTTATTCGACGAGCTATATCAAGGAATTCGAATACGCCGCGCAGCAGGCTTTAAGAATGGGCGTGGGCGCGTTCAAGGTGTGCGCGGGCGACTACGGCTGGCACCTTATCTACGTTACCGATACCTTTGAGTGCAAAGGCGGCGCAAAATATACGCCGAACTTCTCTAAGGACAACGTAGAAAAGGAGGGCACGTTCGAAAATCTCTTCTACGAATGGATAAAGGACTCCGAGCTGACAAGCGAGGCGACTTTGAAGCGCTCCGAAATTATCCGCGTCTACGTCAACGACGACACGGTAACGACCGACGAGAACGTTTACAGCGATTTATCTGCGCTCGATTCATAAATTATGCAGTGGTGGCAGGCGATAGTCCTCGGCTTGACGCAGGGCTTAACTGAATTTCTTCCCGTATCTTCTTCGGGGCACCTTACGTTTTTGCAGCGCGTGCTGGGCATAGATATCGGCGGAGCCGCGCTCTTCTTCAATATTATATTGCACCTCGGCACGCTTGTGGCTGTGCTAGCGGTATTTTGGAAAGACGTGGCGGCGCTGTTTAAAAAGCCCTTCCGCACGCTGCTCTATCTTATCGTCGCAACCGTTCCGGCAGGCATAGCCGGCTTACTGCTTGACGATTTGATCGAAGAGCACGTCATAAACGGGGCGCATGCCGGCATATTCCTCGCCGTATTTTTCCTAATCACGGCGGCTGTGCTGTTAGCGACCGAGCTGTACGCAAAGCGCAGAAAAAAGATTTTGCCCTTATGCTGGCGCACAACCGTGCCGATGGGCTTGGCGCAGGCGGTCGCCATTTTACCCGGAATTTCAAGGAGCGGTTCTACCATAGCCGCAGGTATCTTTGCAGGCGGCGATAACGAAGAGGTTGCGCGCTTCTCGTTTCTGATGTCTATACCCGTCATTTTGGGGAGCTTTCTCGTGGAGCTTGTCAAAGGACTTATAAAGACGGGGGAGGAGAGCCTTGCTTATTCCTTCGAGGTGGCGGGTCCGCAGTTCGGCTGGTGCATAGCGATAGGCTTTATTATTTCCGCCGTCGCCGGTTTGTTTGCGATAAAGGTTATGCTCGCCGCAATAAAGAAAGCCAATTACAAGTGGTTCAGCCTGTATCTGTTATTGCTTTCTATAACCTGTACCGTGCTGTACTGCTGTAACTTGTTCTGATTTTAATAAGCTTTAATTTGACCGCGGCGGTTATCCGACGCGGTTTTTTAATGCGAATTTTAAAGGCGTGGGGGCGGAGGAGCGGAGAAAATAAAAGCGCAAGAAAAATCCCGTCTGCTTTGCAGACGGGAAAAATTTTCAAAAATACCGTGCAGCCCCTTTTGCCGAACGAAGCCGAAGCGTAACCTTTACAGGTAGCTACTGCAAGGCAACCTTATGGCACACCCGTCTTTCCGTTTAGCGCTGCTATATCCCTATCCTGACGCGGTTCGCGGCGAAAAGTTGCATAAGACCTTGTTATCAACACCCCTTATAAAGGGCTGCCTTCCACTCCGTCCGTCGGGAGGGGCGGTTCGGTTCCGCTATAGCGGATTGCGGATACAGGGCACCGCTGACTCCCCACTTAGCACGGTAACGGAATTATAACAAATATCTTTGAACTTGGCAAGTAAATTTTTGCCTTAACGTAAATAACTTGACTTTTATATGTCGATAATCTAAAATATAAACTGAATTCAGCGGAGGTTTTATGGCAGAAAATTGTAGTCACGATTGCTCTTCGTGCGGCGTAAACGGTTGCTCCTCGCGCGCGTCGGAAAGCTTAAAAAAGCAGCCGCACGCTTTAAGTACGGTAAAAAAGGTTATCGCCGTCGTATCCGGCAAGGGCGGCGTCGGTAAGTCGATGACGAGCGCTCTGCTCGCCGTTTCGGCGCAAAGACGGGGGTATAACGCCGCGCTGATGGACGCGGATATAACCGGTCCGTCTATCCCCAAAATGTTCGGCATTCACAAAAGGGCTATGGGCAGCGATAACGGCATACTGCCCGTCGATTCCGAAAGCGGCATACAGGTTATGAGTATGAACGTCCTGCTCGAAAACGAGGAAGAGCCCGTCGTCTGGCGCGGCTCGCTCGTATCGGGTACGGTGCTCCAATTCTGGACGGACGTAATCTGGCAAGCCGTAGACTATATGTTTATCGATATGCCCCCGGGAACGGGCGACGTGCCTTTAACTATTTTCCAAAGCCTGCCCCTCGACGGCATAATTATCGTAACGACGCCGCAGGATTTGGTGGGAATGATAGTGCAAAAGGCTGTAAATATGGCGCAAATGATGAACGTGCCCATTTTAGGCATTGTCGAGAATATGAGCTATATTTCCTGCCCCGACTGCGGCAGAAAGATATACATTTTCGGCGACAGCAAAGTTGACGCGCTCGCGCTCGAATACGGCATTCCCGCGGTAGCCAAATTGCCCGTCGATACCGCGTTGACAAATCTGGCGGACGGCGGCAAGATCGAAGAGGTGGAAAATAATTATCTTCAAGATTTCTTCGATAAGATAGACAAAAATTTAAAATAATAGAGTCGCGTAATTTTAAAAGGACTGTTTTATCGACGGTCCTTTTATCTTTGATAACGGGTCTCGGCGTCGTTTTTTGTAGAAGTGCTTGACTTTACGTCGTTATAAGTCTATAATTATGATTAGCAAACAAAAAGGAGGAAGGATATGTTTTGTAAAAATTGTGGCAAAGAAGTAGACGATAACGCAAGCGTGTGTATTTATTGCGGCGCGGCTCTCAAAGATTTAAACGCGCCCGCGCCCGCGGCTCCCGCGCGTAAAGTAAACGGCTTGGCAATCGCCGGTTTTATAGTGGCGCTGCTTTCGCTTTATCTCGGCGTATATTTCTGCATAGCTTCGATAGTGGGCTTGGTTTTAAGCATCGTCGGTATGTGTTTGTCCAAGAAATATACTTCCTGCAACGGTTTAGCGATTGCCGGCTTGGTTATTTCGATTATCAGCCTGATAATTTGGTTATTCGTCTGGATATTGGTCGGCGCGGCGATATTAAGCGTACTTGCTTAACCGAATTAAATTCAACCGGATTGAAACGCCGTCCTCCGTTTTACATAATTTGCGTTTCGGGGGGGTACGTATCGCCGTAAGACGGCTTTGCGTGCGTCGTCTTAATTGAAAGAATTATTATACGGCTGTAAATTGTTAAATAAACGGCGTGCAGAGGCTTCCGCACGCCGTTTAAAAAATTAATTTTTTTCGGGCAGGAATTTCCAATAGCGGACGGGCATATAACCCTTCTGAAACAATTATTTATAGAAGCGGCTCAAATACATATTATGAGTCATTAACGCCAAGAGCAAATGATTTTACTGGTATGTCGT
>CAZUYN010000030.1:0-16765 GCA_964624495.1 uncultured Clostridia bacterium | reverse complement strand
CTATCGCCGCTTTTCTTGCAGGAGAGAACCTGCTCTTATGTTTTTTTCTCATATGAAGTAATCATAACAAAACTCGGTCGAAAAAGCAAACGATTTGACGGGGAGGTTTTAGCGCCGGTAATTTCGGCAATATTTAGGTGATATGAATTTTTCACAAAAAGATTACGATAATAATTAATATTTGGACTTTACAGAATTGTCCGGTTGTGGTATAATAAAAAGCAGAAAATTTATCAAGGAGATTAAAAGAAATGGGATTTGAACAGAACTTTTCACTGAAAGGAAAAATCGCCTGGGTTACCGGCGCTTCTTACGGAATCGGCTTTGCAATCGCTACGGCGTATGCGGAATCGGGTGCGACTATCGTTTTTAACGATATAAACCGGGAGCTGGTGGACAAGGGTTTAAAGGCGTATGAAGAAAAGGGTATCAAGGCGCACGGTTACGTCTGCGACGTCACCGACGAAAACGCGGTAAACGCCCTCGTCGCGCAGATTGAAAAGGAAGTGGGCGTGGTTGACATCCTCGTAAATAACGCGGGCATAATCAGGCGCGTGCCTATGACCGAAATGAGCGCGGCTGAATTCCGCAAAGTGGTAGACGTAGACCTTAACGCGCCCTTTATCGTATCCAAGGCGGTCATTCCTTCGATGATTAAAAAGGGTCACGGCAAGATTATAAACATCTGTTCCATGATGAGCGAGCTCGGGCGCGAAACCGTTTCGGCTTACGCGGCGGCAAAGGGCGGACTTAAAATGCTTACCCGTAACATCTGCTCGGAGTACGGCAAGTACAACATTCAGTGCAACGGTATAGGACCGGGCTATATAGCTACTCCGCAGACCGCTCCCCTGCGCGAGCGTCAGGCGGACGGCAGCCGTCACCCCTTCGACAGCTTTATCATCGCCAAGACCCCTGCGGAGCGCTGGGGCGAAGCCGAGGATTTGAAGGGACCCGCGGTATTCCTTGCGTCCGACGCTTCGAACTTCGTCAACGGTCACGTCCTGTACGTAGACGGCGGTATCCTTGCGTATATCGGCAAACAGCCGTAATCGCTTTATAAATACAATAGCGGCGCAACCGCTTTTGCGGTTGCGCCGCTATAATTTTTATTTTTATTTTAAATCAATCCGTGTTTTTTCTGTAAATATTCGTGCATAGCCATAGCGACGCGCTTGGACTGCTCCGCCGCCTCGACGACGGTCTTTGCGCCCTTTACGACGTCGCCGGAGGCGAACACGCCCTCCCTCGTGGTTTCGCCGTTAGCGCCTATCTTGGCAAGTCCCCTTTCGTTGATTTCCAGACCCGCGGTCTGCGTCAATATAAGGTTAGAGGGCTTCTGCGATATGCAAATCATAACGCTGTCCGCTTTCATAAGCGAGGTCTCCCCGGATACGGATACGATACCGTGGTTTTCGTCGCAGACGGTATCGGCGAACAGTACGCCCTCGTCGGTAATTTCCACGGGCTGTTTGTTATATACGAATTCCGCGCCCTCGTATTCGGCGTATTCCTTTTCCTCCTTGCTCGCGGAGTAGTTGTCCGAACGGACGGTAATTTTAACGTCCCTGACGCCCATACGCAGCGCCGTCCTCGCCACGTCCATAGCCACGTTGCCCGCGCCTATGATGACCATGCTGTTGCCGAGCTGGTCGCGGTAAGCTTCGGGCTTTTCCAAAAAGTGTACGCCGTAGTGAACGTGCCCGAGCGTTTCGCCCTTGATATTCAGCGATATCGGCCAGGTCACGCCCGTGCCTATCGAAATCGCCTCGAAGCCGTCGCGGAACAGCTCCTCGACGCCGAAGGGCTTGCCTATGGTGATATTGAATTTAATCTTTATGCCGAGGCGCAGCATTAAGGTCTTGTACCTGTCCACTATGGATTTGGGCAGTCTGAATTCGGGTATGCCGAAGCGGAGCACGCCGCCGATGTCCGACTTGCTCTCGAACACGGTTACGTCGTACCCGAGCTGCGCCATTTTAATGGAAATGGTTATGCCAGCAGGTCCCGAGCCGACGACGGCGACTTTTATTCCGTTGGAGGGAGCCTTGGTCAGCTCTAAGCTGTCGAGGTATCTCTCGGATATGAAATTCTCTATCGTCGAAATCTCTACGGGTTCGCCTTTAAGTCCGCGCACGCAGTGCCCCTGGCATTGGTTGCCGTGGTTGCAGACGATCGAGCAGACGACCGAAAGGGGGTTGTTGTCGAAGAGCATTCTGCCGGCTTCGTCTATCTCGCCCCGTAAAAAGGTCTGTATAAAGTCGGGTATGGGGGTGTTAATCGGACAGCCCGTGCGGCAAAGAGGTTTTTTACAATTAAGACAGCGTTTTGCTTCCGCTATTACGTTATGAGCCATATTTTCTCCTTATCGTTAAACCGCGTTTGCGCGGCAATTAATTCCATAAAAATTTACAAAGTCCGCCCGTACCGGAACGGACGCGCGGCGGTTATAAGCTTTTAACCGCCGTAATATATATAATAAGGTAATTATACCTCGTCCAGCGCCTTTTTAAGCTTTTCGATAAGCTCCGCGTATTCGGCGTCGGAAAGATATTTCTTCCCGGGGTTCATCGTAAACGTGCCGCCCCATTCGTCGCCGCCCTTGTATTTGGGGCACAGGTGGACGTGGAGGTGGCAGCCCGTGTCGCCGTACATTCCGTAGTTGAGCTTGTCGGGGTTGAACGCCTTGTGGATTGCCTTAGCCGCTTTGTTTACGTCGGCGAAAAAGGCGTTCCTGTCCGCGTCGGAAATATCCACTATTTCGCTGACGTGGTCCTTATACGCGACAATGCATCTGCCCGGTTTGGACTGTTCCTTGAATAAGATGAGCGACGAAACGTTGAGTTCGCAGATAAATATCCCGAATTTTTCCAAAAGTTCGCCGCGCATACAGTAGCCGCAATCTTTATCTTTCATAAATCTTTCTCCGTTAAGCAAAAATTAACATAAATATTATAACACGGGCGTTTGAATATTTCAATAGCAAAAATAAAATTTTTAACCGAAAAAAAGCGGCGGCGGAAAGGTCGTTAAACATAAAATGATAAAATATTTATTTTTTGTCAATTAGTGTTGATTTTTAGAAGGTATTGTGATAAAATTTTTTTATCGTAAAAGCGTTTCGCGTTAAGCGGAGCGTTTGGCAAAAATAAATTAACGAGGGGTTAAAAATGGTTCTCGAATTGCTTTTAATCATCGCGGGCGCGGCGGTCATACTCGCCTGCGCCTGCGCCGCGCTCAACTATTTCGTTACGAAAAAGTTGGACGAGGGTACCGAGAGAATGCAGGAAATCGCGTCCGCTATACGCGTCGGCGCGAATGCGTTCATCAGGTACGAGTACAAAATCGTTGCTATAATCGGCTCTGTCGTTGCGGCGATTTTAATTGTGTTCGTCAGCTGGCAGACGGGTATAGCGTTTATTATCGGCGCTCTCGTATCGGCGTGCGCAGGCTTCGTCGGTATGAAGATAGCTACCTACGCCAACGTGCGCGTCACCAACGAGGCGAACAAAACCCGCGACACGGGCAAGACCTTGAAGGTTGCGTTCCGCGGCGGCTCGGTTATGGGTATATGCGTTGCGGCTTTCGCTCTTTTCGGCGCGCTCGTCGTATATCTTATCTTCGGTTTGGGCGCGCATCAGATTGACGATATAATCGGCAAAACGACTCCTATTTGGAGGAATTGGACGGGACTTGACGCAGGCTTTACGATGACGTTGTCGGGCTATGCGCTCGGTTGCTCGATTATCGCGCTGTTCAACCGCGTAGGCGGCGGCATTTACACCAAGGCTGCGGATATGGGCGCAGACCTCGTAGGTAAGACCGAGGCGCACATTCCCGAAGACGACCCCAGAAACCCCGCAACCATAGCGGATAACGTCGGCGATAACGTCGGCGACGTCGCGGGCTTGGGCAGCGACCTGTTGGAATCTTACGTCGGCGCAATGCTTTCGGGCGTAATTCTTGCAGGCGAAATGGCGGCTAAGCATATCGTAACAAATGAAACAATAATGCGTACGATGCTGCTCTTCCCTATAGTATTTGCAGGCTGCGGCTTGCTCGGCTGTCTTGTCGGGATTTTCTATCTGCTGTTAAGACCTTTGAAGAAGGACACTAACGTACATTTGCAGCTGAACATAGCGACTTGGATATCGGCGGGCTTATCGATTTTGTCATGCTTCATTTTAAGTTTCTTTATGTTTAACGGCGACGCCTTCTCCGACGACGTGTTTAAGATGATCGGCTTTAAGGCGGGCAACCTTTCCCCTTGGATAGCGGCGGTTCTCGGCATTGCCGCAGGTATAATCATCGGTATAATCTCCGAATATTATACCAGCTACGACTACAAGCCCACCAAGGCTATTGCGAAGTCCTCTAAGGAGGGCGCGGCGCTGACCATTACGGAAGGTATGGCGACGGGTATGATAAGCTGTATGCTCCCCGTAATCGTGCTCGGCGTTGCGATCGTCGGCGCGTATATGGTTTGCGGTATGTACGGTATTTCCGTTGCGGCAATCGGTATGCTTTCGTTCGTTGCGGCAACCGTTTCGGTAGATACTTACGGTCCTATCTCCGACAACGCCGGCGGCATTGCCGAAATGTCCTTCCTCGAACCCGAAGTGCGTGAAATTACCGACCAGCTCGACGCGGTCGGCAACACCACGGCGGCGATCGGCAAGGGCTTTGCAATCGGCTCGGCTTCGTTCGCAACCATATCGCTCCTCTGCTCGTATCTGTTCGCGTTCAACGTGATTGACGTTGCGGACATCGTCGCGATGGACGCGTGGGTATCCCAGTTAGTGCTCAACGTAATGAATCCGTTGACGCTTGCCGGCGCAATCGTAGGCGCGGCAATACCGTTTATGTTCTCGGGTATGCTTATCAAGGCGGTTGCAAAAGCCGCAAGACATATGGTGGAAGAAGTGCGCAGACAGTTCAGGGATATCCCCGGCATACTTGAAGGCGAGGCTAAGCCCGACTACAAGACCTGCATAGAGATTTCTTCGAAGGGCTCGATTAAGGAAATGCGTATTCCCTGCCTTATCGCGATAGCAATTCCCGTCGTAACGGGTTTCTTATTCGGCGCTGAGTTCGTCGGCGGTCTTTTAGTCGGCGCGATTATCGCGGCTATAATGCTTGCAATCTACACGGGCAACGCCGGCGGCGCGTGGGATAACGCGAAGAAGTATATCGAAAGCGGCGGCGTTGAAGGCGTTAAGAAGGGCGAAGAAGGCTACGACGCGGTTCACGACGCGGCGGTCGTAGGCGACACCGTTGGCGACCCCTTAAAGGATACGGTAGGACCTTCCCTCGACATTCTCATCAAGATTATGTCCACCATATCGCTCGTAATGGTCGTATTGTTCAGAGAATATAACCTGTTTTCGGCGCTTGGTCTTTAAATTCAGATAATTGCCGTTAAGGCTGAAAACACAACGCGGTCTGCGGAAATTGCTCCGCAGACCGTTTTTTTCACAAAAAATACATTATTCCGTTTTGACAATTTTACAATTGCATAATATAATTAAACCGTATAGGTGTTTCGCCACCGCTTAGATTTTGTAAGGAGGGAATATATTTTATGAAGAAAAAATTTTTGGCGTGCGCTTTGCTCGCTTCGGCAATTCCGTTTACAGCGGCGTTCGGCTGTTCGCAGGACGTAAAGAGCATAGCTTCCATAGATAAGAGCGAGAGCATAGGGCTTGTAGATTATTACACGATAACCTATACCGACGGCACGACCTCGTCCTTTACCGTCACCAACGGCAAGGACGGAGAGGACGGGCAGGACGGGCAGAATGCGGCTCTGACCGTAGACGACGTGTACGATTTCTATAAGGAAATTAACCCCGACGCAACGAAAGAGGAGTTTATCGAAAAGTTTCTTTCGATAGACGGCGGTTCTTCGCAGGACGACTTAACTGCGCTTTCTTCGCTGTTCCGCTCGGGAATGAAAATATACACGGTTTTCAGGGAGAGCGTTTACGTTCCTTATTATCGTAGAGATATAGAATTTGACAATTATTCCATCGGCAGCGCCGTAATCTATGAAATCGGGGAATCGTACAGCTATATTATGACCAACTATCATATGGTATTCGATTCCGCCGCTACTTCCGAAGATAAAATTTGTTACAAGGCGTTCGCCTATATGTACGGCAGCGAATACGAGCCCGTACGCAAGGACTCTTCCAATTCTTACAGCGACATAATCGTAGACGACGACTTCGCTTTAAGCTGCGAATACGTCGGCGGCTCGGCGGAATGCGACGTCGCCATATTAAAGGTGAGCACGGAGGAGCTCCTGGAAATTTATCCCTATGCCGAAGCGGTCAGCGTAAATACGAATTACGAGGTCGGGCAGACTGTGTACGCGCTCGGCAACCCCGACGGCGCCGGTTTAAGCCTTACGCGCGGCATAATCAGTGTCGATTTGGAGAGGGTTGCGTTGAGCATAGACAGTACCCGTTATTATTATTTATTGAGGACGGACGCGGATTTGGATCACGGCAGCTCGGGCGGCGGTCTGTTCAACGCCGACGGAGAGTTTATCGCCCTCTGCAATTCGGGCAGCGATGACGTGCCGAGCATAAATTTTGCCATTCCGGCTTCCACGGCGAAAGCCGCCGCAGACAGTATCCTCGACGTTTATCTGTCGGGCGATACGAGCGGAAAAGGATGCAGGTTTTATATGGGCGTGACTTTGTCGGAAGAAAATTGCCGCTACGTATACGACGCGGAGACGCTCGGCGGCAAAATATGCGCGGACGTGACCGTGGCGGAACCCGACAGCGGCAGCGAAAACCCCATCGGCGGCAAGCCGGCGCAGGTTATGGGCTTGAAGGCGGGCGATATCATAAGGGCGTTTACGCTGGAAGGAAAGGAATATTCCGTCAACCGAATGCTCGATTTAAGTAACTTTTTAATGGGCGTAAGGAAAGGCGACGTCGTTTCGGTAACGTATGAAAGGAACGGCGCAGAAGTCGTTTCGGAGCCGTATACGGTGACGGCGGACGATTTCGTTGATATTTGATTTAACTTACCGGGAGAGAGTATGGAAGAGAGTAAAAAAACGCTGTATTCGGCGATACAGCCCACAAACAACCTGACGATAGGCAACTATATCGGGGCGATAACCAATTTCGTCGGCTTGCAGGACGAATATAACTGCGTTTACGCTATCGCCAATATGCACGCCATAACCGTAAGGCAAAACCCCGCGGAGTTAAGGCAGAGGACGCTTTCCCTGCTCGCGCTGTATCTTGCGTGCGGCGTCGACCCCGAAAAGTGCATAATTTATCTGCAATCGCACGTTCCCTGCCATGCCGAGCTCGCCTGGGTTCTGAACACCTTTACCTACGTCGGCGAAATGGAGCGAATGACGCAGTTTAAGGATAAATCCGCAAGTCATGCGGATAATATCAATATGGGGCTTATGGACTATCCCGTGCTTATGGCGGCGGATATCCTGCTGTACGGGACGGACTACGTGCCCGTCGGCGAGGATCAACGCCAGCATCTGGAAATAACGCGCGATATCGCCGTCCGCTTCAACAACGTATATTCCCCCACGTTTACCGTGCCCGAGGGCATTTTCAGAAAGGTAGGGGCGAGGATTAACGACTTGCAGGAGCCTTCAAAAAAGATGTCCAAGTCCGCCGAAAACGCAAACGGCTCTATCTTCCTGTCCGACGACAGGGATACGGTTATGCGTAAGTTCAAACGCGCGGTGACCGACAGCGACGGCGAAATACGCTACGACCCGTCGGCTAAGCCCGGCGTAAGCAACCTGCTCTCCATTTATTCGGTATTTACGGGCAAGAGCATCGAGGAAGCGGTTTCGGAATTTGCAGGCAAGGGCTACGGCGACTTCAAGCTCGCCGTGGGAGAGGCGGTCGCGGACAGGCTTGCGCCCATTCAGGCGGAGCAGGCAAAACTGCTCGCCGATAAGGAATACTTGAACGGAGTGCTGGCTTCGGGGGCGCAACGCGCTTACGCCATAGCCGGAAGGACGCTCTCCAAGGTATATAAAAAGATAGGCTTTTATCAGATTTAACCACGGTTTATGTTCGGATATATTCACCCTGACCGACCTTATCTGTTCGTCAAGGACGAAAAACTTTATAGCGCGGCATACTGCGGTATGTGCAAATCTATCGGCAAGGCGTGCGGCTCCGCGCCCAAGGCGGCTTTGACCTACGACGTGGCGTTTATGTCCTGCCTGTTGCACAATATCGCGCATTGCGATATAAACATCGGAAAACGCCGTTGCGCCCTGCATATTTTCAGGCGCCGCCCTATGGCTAAGCCCGACGATATGAGCATACTGCTCGCGTGCGTGAACACGGCGCTTGCGTATTTCAAGCTGATTGACGACAAGTCCGACGGCGATATCAAGGGCGCGTTCGCGTTTATCTATAAGCGCGGATACAAAAGGGTTTTGAAAAGGCACCCCGACGTGGCGCGGTTTATATCCGAAAGCATGGCGAAGCAACGCGAAATAGAGGGGCGCAACAGCGCCATTATAGAGGAAGCCTGCGAGCCCTCCGCCGAGATGATGAAAAATATTTCCGACTACGCGCTGGGCGAATACGCTACCGGGCATACGGGCGGATTGATCTACGATATAGGCAAGTGGATATATCTTGCCGACGCGCTGGACGATTACGACAAGGACGTAGCCAAGGGCAGGTATAACGTACTGTACAATGCGTTCGGGTGCGCGACCAAGGCGGAGGCGGTCGAAAAGTTCGGCGGCGAGCTGGAATTTATCTTCAACGCCCTGTTCGCCGATATGCGCGGACATCTGAAAGAGATTAAATTTTATTTCAACCACGACCTCACCGACAATATAATATTAAGGGGCATACCGTCCAAAACGCGTTCGCTGGTATACGGCAAATGCGGCGGCGGTAAAAAGAAAGAAAATAACGGTTACGCCGTCAAAGCCGTCTTAGCGACGGAGGTAAAAAAGGAGAAAGATGAATAAAAAGAATTTACAAATCTTAGGTCTCGAAGAGGGCGCTACGGCGGAACAGATCGAGGAAGCCTATTCCCGTCTGAAAGCCAAGTATATGGAGGAGCGCTTTCTCGACGGAGAAGCCGGCAATAACGCCGCGAAGATGTTGGGCAAGCTGGACGCCGCGCGCGACGAGCTGCTTGCCGAAATCAACGAGGCCGCCGCACGGGAAGACGGCGCGGAGGGCGGCTCCTACGCCAAGGTGGAGGAATACATCAAGGCGGGGAATTTGCAGGAAGCGCAGAGGGCGTTGGACGCCTTTAACGAGCGCGGCGCGGAATGGCATTACCTGCAATCGGTCGTATTCTACCGCAAAAATTGGGTGAACGAGAGCAAAAAGCAGCTTGAAATAGCGATGCGCCTCGACCCCGAAAACGACAGATATAAACAAACTTATAAAAAGCTTAACGACAAAATCGATTACGACGCCAATAAAAGCAAGACGGAAAGCAGCCGCACGGTTTACGAGGGGCAGGATATGAACTATGACGGCGACGGTCAGATGGGGGGCGATTTCTGCAGCTCGTGCATGGAGTGCTGCGCCCTTAACGCCTGCCTTAACTGCCTGTGCAACGGCTGTTGCAGATAAATTTAAGATATATTTTTCCAAGTTACGAAGATAATGAAATATGCCGAAAAACAAAAATAACAAATCGTTTGAAATAGCTTTATCGGGGATATCCTGCGCGATATCCGTTATATTCCTGTCGCTCGGGATACTCAGCGGCTGGCTGCTCGCAACGGGCTATTTCATAGGGATTTTGGCGTTAATGCTGCCTCTTTCCAAAAAATTCTACCTCGGCGGCTTTTTGGCATATCTGGGCACCTGTATACTGACGGTAATTATGGGTGCGGCGGCAAAATTCTGGGATATCGTGCCATTTATTATGTTCTTCGGACTTCATCCGCTTATCAATTCGCTTCAACTGAAATTCAGGAAGAACGGAAAATTCGGCTGGCGCGACGTGCTGTGGTTCGTATTAAAGGCGCTCTGGTTCGACGCGACGCTGATTGCCGGACTGTTCCTCGTCTACGACGGAGTGCTCGGCGGCTCGCTCTTTCCGCAGAACGTATACGACGTCATAAACGATTATAAATATCTGTTTGCGTTTACGGTCGGCACGCTTGTGTTTGCCGTCTACGACTTTCTGGTGTTCAGATGCCAGAGGACGGTAGATTTTCTTATAGGAAAAATAAAGAAGTAAAAGATGGAAAAGAACGTTGAGTACATAGGCGAAGTCCTCTCTCTCGGCAGCGAGGGGGAGGGCGTTATAAATTGCGGCGGCGCGACTGCGTTCGTGCCCTTTTGCCTGCCCGGAGAAAGGGTGAGCTTCAAGGCGTTGAAGGTTACGGGCAGCGCGGTTTACGGCAGGCTGACCGAGGTGCATACCCTGTCCCCCGACAGGGCAACCCCCGAATGCCCCGAATTCGGCAGGTGCGGCGGCTGCCAGCTGCAACATATGGATTACGGCTTGCAGCTTAAATATAAAAAACAGAGCGTCGAACGCTGTCTTAAAAAAATCGGCGGACTTGACGTCGCCGCGGAGGAGTGCGTTGCAAGCGGAGATAGGTTCGGCTACCGCAACAAGCTTGCGATACCCGTCGGCGTGGATAAGGAGGGTAAAAACGTAATCGGCTTTTACGCGCCCCGTTCCCACAGAATCGTGCCCGTGTCCGGATGCGCCCTGCAACGGGAGTGGTCGAAAACGCTCATCTACTCGCTCTATAAATTTATGAACGAGAGCGGCTTAAAGGGGTATGACGAGATATCGTTAAAGGGCGATATACGCAGGCTCGTCGCGCGCGAAATAGAGGGCAAGCTGATAATAACGGTAGTTGCAACGCGCGCGATATCGCTTGACGGGTTCGCGGAGCTGCTCGACGGCGAGGTCAAAAAATATACCCTGCTGCTCAACGTAAACAATTCCGCGGGCAACGTCATTTTCGGCAAAGAATGGCGGCTGTGCCGCGGCGAGGGCTATTTTTACGGCGAGGATATGGGCATAAAGTTCAAGGCTGGCGCAAACACCTTTTTGCAGGTCAACGACGGCGTGCGCGAAAAGCTGTATAAGGCGGTCGTCGCCGCCGCGTGCGACAAAAATTCCGTGGCGGTGGACTTGTACAGCGGCGGCGGAATGCTTACGGCGTTGCTCGCCAAGGGCTGTAAGGCGGCGTACGGTATAGAAATCGTAGAGGAGGCGGTCGCCTGCGCGGAGGAATTAAAGGAACTCAATAACCTGTCCGGTAAGATGTTCAATATCTGCGGCGCGGTGGAGGACGAGCTCGGCGGCGTTTTCGCAAAGACTGCGGACGACGAACGCGTAATAGTTTGCGACCCTCCGCGCAAGGGTATGGAGCGCTCGGTGGTAAAAGCCATACTGTCAAGCGGCGCAAAAAAGGTGGTTTTGGTATCCTGTAATCCTGCGACGCTCGCACGCGATACGGGTCTGCTGTGCGGAAGCCTTATAGAATCGGGCGGACAGCTCGTCAAAAACCCCGCCTGCGACGGACGACCCTTAGACGGCTATTACTATCCCGAAACGGTCACGCCGTACGATATGTTTCCGCAGACGAAGTGGTGCGAGACGCTCGTCGTGCTGGCAAGGAAGGACTGAGGGCGGAATTAAACGGGTAACGGGTAAAAAACCGTAAGAAGCTCTGTTTTAAGAGGGCTTCTTTTTTTGCGCCTTGACGGGACGGCTACGGACGGCGGCGGCTGATCGTTCGACCGCTTAACGGGTTTACCGCGTTGGGGAAAGTAACGGCGTTTTGTTAAAACGCACCTAAATCAAGAGGAGGGGATTTTCTTACGGCAAGCTTAAAGCTTGAAAACGTCTGTAAAGTTTATCCCGGCGGCGGAAACAGCCGCGCAAAACCGCGTCCGCGCGGGATAAATTCGTTTCGGAAAGCACGACGTAAAATATAAGTAATGCTAATACAATATATTGTGTTTATATCGTTGACAAACAACAAGATATGTGTTAATATAAAAACGTTCCACATATAAGGATAAGCATTTAAAAGGGGCAAAAAAAATGAAAGTTGTAAAAAGAGACGGTTCTATCGTAGATTTCGACAGGTCGAAAATCGTAAAGGCTATCCGTAAGGCTAACGAGGCGGTAGACTTCGAGGACAGAATAGACGACGCGCAGATAGAAGAATTGGTAGACGATATTTCACGCCGTCACCGTACGAGATTGCTCGTCGAAGATATCCAGGATATGGTAGAAGAAAAGCTTATGGAGCTCCAGAAGTTCCGGCTTATGAAGGCTTATATCCTGTATCGCTACGAGCGCGCGTTAATCAGAAAAGCCAACACCACGGACGAGAGCATACTCTCGCTTATAAGGAACGCCAACAAGGACGTTATGGAGGAAAATTCCAACAAGAACGCCCGTACGGCCTCCACCCAGCGCGATTTGATTGCGGGCGAAGTATCGAAGGACTTGACGCGCAGAATACTGCTGCCCGAGTACATCTCCAAGGCGCACGACGAGGGCGCCATTCACTTCCACGACGCTGACTACTTCCTGCAACCGATTTTCAACTGCTGCCTCGTGAACATAAAGGATATGCTCGATAACGGCACGGTTATTAACGGCAAGCTTATAGAAAGTCCCAAGTCTTTCCAGACGGCGTGTACGGTGACTACGCAGATAATAGCTTCGGTCGCGTCGTCGCAATACGGCGGTCAGTCCGTCAACGTCGCCCACCTCGGCAAATATCTGCGCCGTTCGGCCGATAAGTACCGCAGCCAGGTCGAAGAGCAGTTCGGCGACAGCGTAACCGAAGAGGTCAAGCAGAAGTTCGTCGATATGCGCGTCAAGGAAGCGTTAAAGGCGGGCGTGCAGACCATACAGTACCAGATTAACACGCTTATGACCACCAACGGGCAGTCCCCGTTCGTGACCTTGTTTATGTATCTGGACGAAAACGACGAGTATATCACTGAAAACGCTATGATAATCGAGGAGATTTTGAAACAGCGTTACCAGGGCATTAAAAACGAGGTCGGGGTGTACGTTACGCCGGCTTTCCCCAAGCTCGTCTACGTTTTGGACGAAAACAACTGCTTAAAGGGCGGCAAGTACGACTACCTTACAAAGCTCGCGGTCAAGTGCTCTTCCAAGCGTATGTATCCCGACTATATCTCCGCAAAGAAGATGAGGGAGAATTACGAGGGCAACGTATTCGCGCCGATGGGCTGCCGTTCTTTCCTTTCCCCGTGGAAGGACGAGAACGGAGAGTATAAATTCGAGGGCAGGTTCAACCAGGGCGTCGTGTCCATTAATCTCCCCCAATGCGGCATTTTGGCTAAGGGCGACGAGCAGAAGTTCTGGGATATCCTCGAAGACCGTCTGCAACTCTGCTACGACGCTTTGATGTGCCGCCACAACGCGCTGACGGGCGTTACGAGCGACGTTTCACCCGTGCACTGGCAGTACGGCGCAATCGCGCGCCTTAAACCGGGCGAAAAAATCGATAAATATCTGCAAGGCGGATATTCCACGTTATCTTTGGGATATATAGGGCTGTACGAGGTGACTAAGCTTGTGAAAGGTTGCAGCCATACCACCGAAGAGGGGCAGAAATTCGCAGTCAAGGTTATGCAGACAATGCGCGACCATTGCGACAAATGGAAGAAGGATACGGGGCTGGGCTTCGCGCTGTACGGAACTCCCGCGGAGTCGCTGTGCTATCGCTTCGCAAGGATAGATAAGGAACGCTTCGGCACGATAGAGGACGTCACCGATAAGGGCTACCACACCAACAGCTACCACGTTGACGTGCGCGAAAAAATAGACCCGTTCTCCAAAGTCAAGTTCGAAAGCCAATTCCAGAAGATATCTTCGGGCGGTGCGATTTCGTACGTGGAAATACCCAATATGAAGCAAAATCTCGACGCTATGGAAACTGTCGTAAGGTTTATTTACGACAACATACAATACGCCGAATTCAATACCAAATCGGACTATTGCCAGGTATGCGGCTTCGACGGCGAAATAATCATAAACGACGACAACGAATGGGAGTGCCCCATATGTCACAATAAGGACCAGCGCAAGATGAACGTTACGCGCCGTACCTGCGGATATCTGGGCGAAAACTTCTGGAACGTCGGAAAGACGAAGGAAATCAAATCGAGGGTGTTGCACCTTTAAGATTAATAGGACGCCGCGGCGGTTTCCGCCGCGGCGATATTTCACCTTCTTCTTTTCCCCCAAGGACAGTATTATGAAGTCTGAACAAAAGAAATATACCGTAAAACATATCTTTATGCGAAGTATAATATGCAATGCCGCGTATTTCGTGTTTTGCGCCGTATTTATGGTTCTGATTTTTAAAAATAATACCGAAAATTCACAAGACCCCACGCCGTTGTTCTTCTTTTTATGCGCGTTTGCCGCTTTGTTATCCTGCGCCTTCGAACTGTTTTTGCGCGACGAGGGGAATAACAGGTTTTTACCCGTAGCCAAATTCTGGATATTTTACGGCAAGATTTTTTTGTTCGTTTTATACGAAGCGGTTATGATTCTGACGGGGAGCCTTGCGGCGGTAATCTGCGCCGTCGCAATTGCGCCTGTAATATTCTTAGTCGGGATATATCTGGTTTACAGAAAGCATCTTAACGACGGGGAACAGAAGAAGCTGATAATAAAATATGCGCTGTATATTAACCAAACGAGGAAGAATTATATAACCTTTACGGCGGTTTACTTCGTCTTTGCCGCCCTGTGCGCGGTATGGCTGACCCTTGAAATAGTGTTGGGCGGTAAGCTTGCCGACGGGCTGAGCCTTTCGAGAATTATATTAAGCGCGGTTTTGTCGGTTATATATCTGTGCGCCGCGGCGGTTAATCTTGTCCGCGCCGTAAAATTCAACGCGCAGGAGAACGGCGCCGCCGACTGACGCAAGCGGCGCTTACGAATTTCGTTTGTCAATACGGGCGGCTTTTTACGGTTAGCCGCCTTATTATGGGAGAATTATCATGAATTATGCCGCCATAAAATGGTACGATATTTCAAACGGCCCCGGGGTGCGCGTATCGTTATACGTTTCGGGCTGCCGCAACCATTGCAAGGGTTGCTTCAACCGCGAAACCTGGGATTTTGACTACGGCGAGAAATTCACCGAAGAGGTGGAAAATAAGATAATAAACGGCTTGAAGCCCGACTATATCAGCGGCTTTACCCTGCTCGGCGGCGACCCGTTCGAACCCGAAAACGCCCGTGAGCTCGCCCCGTTTATGAAACGCCTGCGCGCCGCATACCCCGATAAATCGTTCTGGTGTTTTACGGGTTACGACTTGGACGCGGATTTGTTAACGGGCAAGCAGGCAGATTTGTCGGACGTTATGGATATGCTCGGCACGCTCGACGTGCTCGTGGACGGCAGGTTCGTGGAGGAGAAGAAGGATTTAAATCTTAGGTTCAGGGGCTCGTCCAACCAACGCATTATTCTCGTCAAGCCCACGCTCGAAAGGGACGAGACCGTGCTTTGGGACGGAGTGACCCCCGTTTAAATCCGACTATTGCCGCCCGAAAAAGAGCTTGGGCTGAAATAAGTAAAAATTAACCGGAAAGGAATTTATAAAATGGAAAAAATGCAGGTATCGATAAAGAAGCTGAACCCCAACGCCACGACGCCCTCTTACGGCAGCGAATACGCCGCGGGCGCGGATTTGTACGCGTGTTTGGAAGCCGACGCGGTAATCGAACCGCACGCGACGGCGCTTATTCCGACGGGTATCGCAATCGAATTGCCCCCCGGATATGCGGGGCTTATCTATGCCCGTAGCGGTCTGGCGACCAAAAAAGGGCTTGCCCCCGCGAACAAGGTAGGCGTGGTGGACTGCGATTACCGCGGCGAAGTCAAGGTCGCACTGCATAACCACGGTCAACAGGCGCAGACCGTATCCTGCGGAGAGCGGATAGCCCAGCTCGTAATAACGCCCTATCTCACCGCGCAGTTTACCGAGGCGGACGAGCTTTCGGAAACGGTAAGGGGCGCGGGCGGCTTCGGCTCTACGGGCTCCAAGTAATAAAAACGGCATAGCCCGACAGGCGACGGCTTTCCCGTATGGGATAAAAACGAAATATGTAAGCGTTGTAAAACAAACGATATAAAAAGGCTCCCGGATATAAATGCACTTCCCATAGGGATTATAAAAAAGCGAAGAATTTTGAAATTCTTCGCTTTTTTATAATTGCCCGATAAATTGTAATTTATTAATTACATATCTTTATCAGACCAACTACGAAAAGGTCTATTCCAAGAACCGATTTCAATTAAATTTCCTTCTGGATCTGCAAAATAACAGGTTCTTTGTCCCCACGGTTCAGTTGTTGGTTCTAATATAGAAGTTGCTCCTTTAGAAATTATCTCTTTATATTTTTCATCTACTTCTTCAAAAGTATCAACATATAATGCAAGTTCATGATGCCCATTTAAACCTTTTATATATTCATAATTTCTGTTTGTCATTTTCTCAAAATCACTTCTACCATAAAGCATAAATAAAGTATTATCTTTTATTAAATACACATTTCTTGTATCTTCGCTTTCTTTTATCTCAAAGCCCAATACATCCCTATAAAAGCGTATCATTTTACCCATATCATTTACAAATAATCCAAATCCATCTAATCTCATATCTTCTATCTCACTTTCAAATTACTGTTTCTCCTTCCGTTATTATACAATAAACAAATTAAAAATGTAAAGTAAATAAGCGCACTTGCCTTG
>CAZUYN010000029.1:1644-17174 GCA_964624495.1 uncultured Clostridia bacterium | reverse complement strand
GGAGCCCTCCGGCGAGGCAGTGTCGAAACCGCAAATTCTGCAAATTCCGTTTTCGGCGGGGTCGTGCTCGCCCGTCGCCGGAATTACGTTTTCCTCTTCTTCGCCGCAGACGGCGCACACGCGCTTTTCAAGTCCGTCGCGTCCGCAGTCGCCTTCCGTCACTTGATACTCGCCCCAGCTATGCTCGCCGAAGCCCAGATAAATATGATACAAGTCGGGCTTGACTATATACACGATTATCGCGGCGGCGACAATCAACAATACCAACGCTGCCGCCAATATTATTAATTTACCGTTCTTCTTTTCGCTCTTTTTCTGCTTTTTCTTAGAAGCCATACGCCGTTACCCCGCCAATTAAATATCGTCGAGAGCTTTGAGCTGCGACAAAATCTTTTCGCGCATTTCCACGAATTTGTCCAGCTTTTCGCGCTCTGCGTCCACTAACTTTTTAGGAGCCTTGGAGACAAAGCCATGGTTATTTATTTTACCGTCGGCGCGGCGTATTTCCGCCGTTACCTTTTCAAGCTCGCCGTTCAGTCTTTCGCGCTCTTTGTCGGAGTCGATAAGCTCGCCCATAGGGATATAGATAGCGCCTATGCCGACGACCTTTGCGACAGAGCGGCTTTCCGCCTCCTCTTTAAGGGAGATGACCTTGACGGTAGCCGCGCCCGCGAGCCTTGCGATGCAGTCGGCGTTTGCCGAAACAAGGCGCTTGCTTTCGGTAAGAATTTGCAGATTGACTTTTTTAGAGGGCGCGCAACCCGTTTCGAGCTTGGCTTCGCGCACGGCTTTTATTATTTCCATAACGCCTTCGAAAGCCGCCGCTTCCTTTTTATACGCCAGACGGGAATTGTATCTGGGGAAGGGCGCGACCATAATAGAGCCGCTTGTATTGGGCAACGAACGGTAAATTTCGTCGGTGATAAAGGGCACGAAGGGGTGCAAAAGCTTTAACGCGTTTTCAAGCACGAAGGTCAACACCGAAGCCGCGTTATCCTTCTTCTCCACGTCGTCGGAATACAGCGAAGCCTTGGTGAGCTCGATATACCAATCGCAAAAATCGGACCACATAAAGTCGTACATAGTCTGGCAGGCGAGCCCGAATTCGAATTTGTCCAAAGACAGCGTCACGTCGCGTATGGCGGACTGTAATTTGGAGATTATCCACTTATCCGAAGGGGTAAGCCTGATTTCCGATACGGGCTTGATGCTCCTGCCCTCGCAGTTCATAATTACGAAGCGGCTTGCGTTCCATATTTTATTCATAAAGTTGCGGCACGCTTCTACCTTTGCCTCGGAAAAGCGCATATCGTTGCCGGGGGCTACGCCCTGCAACAGCGAAAAACGCAGACTGTCCGCGCCGTACTTTTCTATTATCTCCAACGGGTCTACGCCGTTGCCGAGCGATTTGGACATCTTACGCCCCTGCTCGTCGCGCACGAGTCCGTGGATAAGCACGTAGCGGAAGGGTACTTTGCGCATATGCTCCAAGCCCGAAAACAGCATTCTCGCGACCCAGAAGAAGATTATATCGTAACCCGTGACGAGCACGTCCGTGGGGTAGAAATAGTCGAGGTCGCTCGTATCGTCGGGATAGCCGAGCGTCGAAAAGGGCCACAGCGCGGAGGAGAACCAGGTGTCCAGCACGTCCTCGTCCTGCACGATGTTTTTGCTTCCGCATTCGGGACAGCAGTCGGGGTCAGTCTTGGAGCAGATGACCTTGCCGCAGTCCTTGCAATACCAGATAGGTATGCGGTGTCCCCACCAAAGCTGACGGGATATGCACCAATCCTTGACGTTTTCCATCCAATTGTAGTAGATTTTCGCAAACCTTTCGGGGACGAACGTCGTCTTTTTGTCGTTGACCGCGTTGATTGCGGGACGGGCAAGCGGCTCCATTTTGACAAACCACTGCTTGGAAACGCGCGGCTCGACCGCGGTGTGACAACGGTAGCAATGCCCGACGTTATGGGCGTGCGGAACTATCTTTACGAGGTTGCCGAGGGCTTTCAGCTCCTCCACGACCGCCTTGCGGCATTCGTAGCGGTCCATACCCTCGTACTTGCCGGCGTTCGCGTTCATCGTGCCGTCCTCGTTCATAACGGTCACGCTTTCGAGGTTGTGCCTGAGCCCTACCTCGAAGTCGTTGGGGTCGTGGGCGGGCGTAATCTTAACGCAACCCGTTCCGAATTCCATATCCGCGTGTTCGTCCGCGACCACGGGAATGGGTTTGTTTATAATGGGGAGTATTACGTTTTTGCCTATATACTTTTTATAGCGCTTATCTTCGGGATTGACCGCCACCGCCGTATCGCCGAACATAGTTTCGGGACGGGTCGTGGCGACTATCAGTCCCTCTTCGGAGGAGCCTTCGAGGAAGTATTTCAAGTGCCAGAAGTTGGAGGCCTCTTCGGAATATTCCACCTCTGCGTCGGACAGAGCCGTCTTACAGCATGGGCACCAGTTAATTATGCGCGAGCCGCGGTAAATAAGCCCCTTGTTATACAGGTTTACGAACGCTTCCCTTACGGCTTTGGAGCACTTTTCGTCCATGGTAAAGGACAGACGCGACCAATCGCAGGAGGAGCCAAGCTTTTTAAGCTGTCCGACAATTCTGCCGCCGTACTTTTCCTTCCACGCCCAAGCCCTTTCAAGAAAGCCGTCGCGCCCTAAATCCTCTTTGGAAAGCCCCTCTTTTTTCATCTGCTCCACTATCTTGACCTCGGTGGCAATCGCCGCGTGGTCCGTACCGGGGAGCCAGAGGGCGCAATAACCCTGCATACGCTTAAACCTTATTATTGCGTCCTGCATCGTTTCGTCCACGGCGTGACCCATATGCAACTGCCCCGTCACGTTGGGCGGCGGCATCATTATGGTAAAGGGCACCTTGTCGTCGTCGCGCTCGGCGCGGAAATAGCCGTTTTCTTCCCAATCTTTATACAGCCTGTCTTCGAAATCCTTGGGGTTGTAAGTTTTTTCCATAAAAATCCCTCGAAATAATATCCGTTTAATTATAAATCATAAACGCCTCCGATGTCAAACTCCTACGGGTCGGCATACAATGTATTATCAAAAATTTTGTGAGGTTACGTTATTGAAAAAACATATTCCCGGCATTTTATGCGCCGCCGTTACGGCGCTTTCGGTACCCGTCGGCGTTGCGGGCTGTAATGGCGGCGACGGCGTAATAAAAATAAACGAAGTTACGCACTCGGTATTCTACGCTCCGCTATACTTAGCAGATTCCCTCGGTTATTTTAAAGACGAGGGATACGAAATAGAACTGACCAACGGCGGCGGCGCGGACTCCGCCATGGCGGCGTTGCTGTCGGGCTCGGCGGACATAGCGTTCTGCGGACCCGAAGCCGCGATATACGTTCTGGCGGGCGGCTCCTCCGACAGTCCCAAGGTTTTCGGACAGCTTACGAAGCGCGACGGCAGCTTTTTGGTCGGCAGGGTAGCCGAACCCGACTTCCGGTGGACTAACCTGACGGGCAAGGAAATTCTTGCCGGCAGAAAGGGCGGCGTGCCCGCGATGACCTTCGAATACACCTTAAAAATCAATTCGGTCAGCGCATCTTTAAACTACGACGTGGCGTTTAATATGATGACCTCCGCTTTCGAGAGCGGTATTTCGGACTACTGCACGATGTTCGAGCCCGCCGCAAGCGAATATCAGGCGGCTGGCAAGGGCTATATAGTCGCTTCTGTCGGCGAGGCTTCGGGCGAGGTTCCCTACACCTGCTTTGCGGCGAAGCAGAGCTTTACGGAAAAATACCCCGAAAAGATTGACGCCGTACTGCGCTCTGTGACCAAGGCAATCAAATATCTCAACGAAAATTCGTCAGCCGCGGTAGCCGAAAAGCTGGTCAAGTATTTCGACGGTACCTCCGTCGAAGCCCTGACTACCTCAATAGAAAGCTATAAAAAAATCGACGCCTGGGTGACCGATATGGCTATGAAGGAGAGCGCGCTCGAACGGTTAATGGACATTATGGAGGAGGCCGGCGAGCTCGACGAAAGGGTTGCCTTCGGCGACCTTGTGACCACCGAAAGGGCGCACGCCATATATGAAGAAGTGTACAAATGATACTTTCGTTTAAGGACGTAGGCTATACCTACCACTCCAAAGACGGGGAGGTCAACGCCGTAGAGCATATGAGCTTCGGCGTGGAGCGCGGAGAGTTCGCCGCGATTATAGGACCTTCGGGCTGCGGTAAGACGACGATATTGTCGCTCGCCGCAGGACTTCTTACCCCGTCTTCGGGGGAAATTATAAGGGAAAACGACCAATTCGGCTATATGTTACAGCGCGACGCGCTCTTCCCTTGGAGAACGGTCGAGGCGAACATCTTCCTGCCGTTGGAGGTAAAAAAGCGCAACACGCCCGAAATGCGCGAAAAGGCGGTTATGCTTGCCGAAAAGTACGGGCTGAAAGACTTTTTGAAGAAAAAGCCTTCTGAGCTTTCGGGGGGAATGAGGCAGAGGGTCGCGCTGATACGCACCCTCGCCGCACAGCCCGACATACTGCTGCTTGACGAGCCCTTTTCGGCGCTCGATTACCAGACCCGACTTAAAGTGTGCGACGACGTGCAGGGCATAATAAAAAGCGAGCGCAAAACCGCTTTGCTGGTTACGCACGACATGAGCGAGGCAATCGCGCTGTCCGACAAGGTAATAGCGCTCTCCGCACGCCCCGCGACCGTCGTTGCGGAGCACCTGATAACCTTCGGCGGCGGCAGCCCCAAACGGCGCAGGGAGTGCGAAGAATTTTCACACGCCTTCGAAACGCTCAGGGGCGAGCTCGGTCTGTAAAAGCGGACGGCTGCGGAGCGCAGCGGAGATTAAAACAAACTTATGAAGAAAGAAAAAATTACCTACTCGAAAGAACACTTGATATACTTACGGAAAAACAAGCGGAAAGCCGTGCTGATAAACGTCGCCCGTTTCGGGATATTGGCTCTCCTTTTGGGCGTCTGGGAATTGTGCGCGCAGCTTGAATTGATAGACCCCTTTATAACAAGCTCCCCCTCCCGTGTATGCCAAACCGTGGCGGAGCTGTACAATAACGGGAGTCTGTTTTACCATATCGGCATAACGCTGTTCGAAACGGTCGTCGGTTTTTTAATCGCCGTCGCGCTCGGTTACTCGATAGCCGTTCTGCTGTATATGAGCGACCCCGTGCGGAAGATATTCGAGCCGTATATAGTCGTCCTCAATTCGCTGCCCAAAATCGCGCTCGGTCCGCTGATTATAATCTGGATAGGCACGGGATATCCCGCGATTATCTTTATGACCGTATTGGTCGCGGTGATTGTGTGCATTATGAACACGATGACGGGCTTTCTGTCCGTGGATAAGACTATGCTTACGCTTATGAAGTCTATGGGCGCAAGCAAGGGCGCAATTTTGTTGAAGCTGGTCATACCCGCTTCAATCCCCTCGCTGATAAATACGCTTAAAGTCGCCGTGGGACTCGCCTGGATAGGCTCTATCATGGGCGAATACATCGTCTCGCGCGCAGGCTTGGGCTATCTGATAGTCTACGGCGGTCAGGTGTTCAGGCTGGATTTGGTTATGACGGCGACGCTGATTCTGTGCGCGCTTGCCGGAGGAATGTACGGCATAATCGCGCTTGTCGAAAAGAAAATCAACAAATAAAGGCTACCGCCGAAAGGTTTCCGTTGAAGTATATTCCTATTTAATAGCTTTGAAGGGCGCGGATTTGAAATCCGCGCCCTTATGCCACGTATTCATACACGATAATAAAAAGTCGCCTTAACATACGGCGTCGTAACGCCTGCCTGCCGCCGCCCGTTCGTTGAGGTTGAGCCCGTCCAGCGAATCTATTTCCGCCAAGATATCGCGCGCGCTGCGGTAAACTGGAGCCTTCTCTCCGCCGAAAATTATATAAGTATCCCCCGTGTGGCGGTCGCGTATGCGCTCCTTCTGCTTTTCGATATAATTTAAAATAGTCATAACCTTACCCCTTTGATTTTTTACAAATATATTATATAGCTTAAACTTGACATATATTGTCATATATGGTAAAATATTTTTAATAATTTTCAGGAAAATTTTTAACCGATAAATTACTTTCGGTTTATTTTATTTGGGAGAAGGCTATGAAATACCGTATTATGTTAAAAATGCTGGTCATGTTGACGACCAAACGCAAGGTGACCGCCAAGGAGATTGCGGACAGGTTTGAAATTTCGCAACGGAGCGTCTACCGCTACGTCGAGGAGCTAAGCGTCGCGGGCGTGCCCGTAGACGTCGTACGGGGGCGGTACGGCGGCATATTCATTTCGGACACATACAGACTACCCTCCGGCTATTTTACGAAAGGCGAATACGACGCGGTCTTAAACGCGCTGCAAGCGATGTCGGGGCAGATTAACGACGAAAATATCGCCACCGCCTGGGAAAAGCTTGCCAGCCGCAAAAAAGAGGACAGGCGCGAGCTGTCGGTGTGCGGCAACATAATCGTAGACGGCGGCAGCTGGGCGGATATGGGCAGCTTTTCGGAAAAGATGAAGGTGTGCGAACAGGCGGTCAAGGACAATCTCTGCCTCGATATCGACTATATCTCGCGCGAGGGCGAGCATTCGCGCAGAATTATCGAACCCTACGTTCTTATCTATAAGCAAAACGTCTGGTACGTCTACGCCTTCTGTCATTCGAGGCAGGATTTCAGGACTTTTAAAATAGGAAGAATAAAGCTTGCGCGGTTTACGGGAGCCACTTTTGAGAGAAAAGAGATTTCGCGCGAACAAATACCGCTGAACTTCGAATACAGCTCCGAACAGCTGACCTCGGTCACGCTCGAAATAAAAAAGGACGCGCTTGCCTACGTGGAGGAACTTATCGGCGTAGACAACGTAGAGCCGCGCGGCGACGCGCTTATCGCCACGGTCGCCCTGCCCGACGACGATACGCTTGTGGACAAAATTTTGGGCTACGGCGGCAAGGTCAGGGTTTTGGCGCCCGACGGGCTGAAAGAGCGCGTAAGACAGGCGGCGCTTGCCATCGCCGAGGAATAACGGCATAAATTAAAGAAGCGCCGCGCGGCGTTTGCCGCGCGGCGCAACTTTTTACTTGTTGTATTTTTTAACTTTTAATTATTTCAGAGTTTTTCAAGCGTCAGCGAATAGCCGAAACGCGAGCCCTCGCCCCTGTCGAAATTCATAAAGGGCTTCATAGTTATGTCGCGCGGCGCGCCGTTAAAATCGTTTATGCCCCACCAGGGCTCTACGCAAATATAGTCGCCGCCCTCGCCGTTCGACCAGAACGCGTACAGGGGGCAACCGGAGCGATATGTATATCTGTAACCGTCCAAGGTCTTTGCGTAAACCGCGCCGCCCGAAAGACTGCCGAGCTGATAGGTCTTGTGCCGCCTGAAAAATTCCTTATCCGCCTTAAAGCCTTTAAGCCTGCCGACGGGGTACGGCTCCCCTTCAAGAGGGTATACTACGGGGTATTCCTCGTTTTCAAAGGATATTTCCGCCTCGCCGCGCGGCGCGTTCATTCCCGGGTGACCGCCCAGATAGAAGGGAAGAACCCCCTCCTTAGACCGCACGAAATAGCCGACCTTTACCGTGTTCTTTTCAAGCGTATAAGAAATTTCAAATTCCCACTTATACGGGAACAGGGCTTCCGTATTGCCGTCCGACGATACCGAAAGCGTGATAAAATAATCGCCGAGCTCCTTTACCGACAGATTCGAATAGCGTATCAACCCGTGCGACTTTAAAAGGCATTCTTTGCCCTTTGCCGTAAATGCGCCGCTGTGCCCGACGACGGGGAAGATTACGACGTCGCGCCCTTTCCACCACCGTTCGTCGCCCTGCCATAGGCGCTCGCTACCCGTCGGTTCGTAGATTAACGAAGTCATATTTCCGCCCTCGGAATTAACCGAGAGCTTTATAAATTTGTTTTCAATAGAATAAATCATAATTTAACCTTATTCGGGTATGCTCCCCGTTCAAGAAACAAGCAAGACAAGGCGCGTGAGTACCACCGACAGAAGCTTACACTTACGTAAGTGACTGAGGCGGCACGGAACGCAACGCAGTATTGCGCCGTTTATTGAACGAGCCTTAATTAGAAGCCGGAAAGCTTTTCGCCGCCCAGAACGTGTATATGCAGGTGAAAAACCGTCTGCCCCGCGTCGCCGCCCTGGTTGATAATCAGGCGGTAGCCGCCTTCGCACCCGTTTTGCGCGGCTATTTGCGGTATCTTGGAAAGCATATGCTTTAATATTTCGGCTTGGCTTCCGTCCATTTCCTCCAACAGCTTGAAGTGCGACTTGGGCACGGCGAGCAGGTGTACCTTTGCCTTGGGCTCCAAGTCCTTGAATACGCACATAAATTCGTCCTCGTATACCTTGGACGAGGGAATTTCACCCTTGATTATTTTGCAGAAGACGCATTGTCCGTCGAGCATAATTGTTTAACCCTCCAACTTTTTATTTTCAACGATATATAGCAGACCGCCGCGGCGCCGACTATGCCGCCGAACGTGCAGAACAGCCACAGATAGCGTATATCGGTAAGGTCGCGGACGTAATCGGCGTCGTAGATAAACACGGTAATATTGCCCAGCGAATCGAAATTATAACCCGTTACCACGTCGTCGGTAAGGCGGAAGAAGGAAGCGTACAGCTCGCCGCCGTTATAGATATCCTCGCGGAAATAGGTGTTTTGCAAGCTTCCGTCGTCTATGCCGACCGCCACCTTATACAGATATTTTTTAGTCGTGCCGTAGTACCAATATTCGTAGGTTACGGCGCACGTCTTTCCCTTTATCGCCGCTTCGGCGGTAACGTTCTGAACGGTGTATTCGCCGCTGACCGTATCGTTTTCGCTGTCCGAATAATCGTAAGCGCGGTCCGAGGTGTCAAGCTCCGCCCCGTCCTGCATATAGCTTACAAAGCTTTCGGAATCGCGGAAGATAGCCGTGCCGTACCTTTCGCGGAAGGGAACGGCGCAATAGCAGTCGGCGATGACCGCCATAAGCACAAGGGCGACCACAAGCGAAACGTGCCCCCAATGGCTCCAATACGCGGGGTCGGTCTTTTGCAGGGTGTCCTCGTCGGCGTTGCTGTCGGTCTCGTCTTCGTCACGCGCGGCGGCGTTAAACACCTTTCTCCTTTCGCGCACTATTATTATAGTCGCCTCGGTAAGGGCGACGGCGGCGCAACCTGCGTACACAAAGCCGAGGGCGATCGGCGGCAGGGGCAAATCCCACGCGATATGAAGTCCGCAACTCAACAGTAACATCGGATATAAGACGATATTGGCGAGGTATTTCTTTTCGTGGTTGAAAACCCAGCCGATTGCGCCAGTCCACAGCGTGTGCGTGCAGAGAGCGGTGGCTCCGCGCGAAAAGGCGATTTCTATAACGGTGGTAAGGTTGAGCGCGGAAATTTCGTTTGCGCGTATGAAGATATAGCCCATATCCTCCACTATGGAGAAGCCGCAACCCACCGCCGCACCGAAAATAAATCCCGACAGCGGCGAACGCTTGCGGCAGACGATTATTACGGCGAGCGTCGCGCCTGCCTTGGGCAATTCTTCGAAGAACCCCGAATATACCGCCGACAACCACTCGTCGGGGGGCGGAAACAGGTCGAATAAAATCTGCGATATGACGTTAGCCGCCGCGCCGCCTATCAGCATTGCGAGAACCACCGCCAAAAAGCTTAAATCCCTTTCGGGGTACAGCTCGTACAAAAACAGTATGAACGAAAGATTGAAACAGGTCGAAGCCAACACGATTATGGTCGGCGAAAACAGTTCGTTATAAGTAAAACGCACGATCAGCAAAAAGATTGCAAGCAGTATGAAAATAAGGGCGAACAACCTGCAATACGCCCAAGGGTGCTTTCTGTTTACTCCCTTTTCGCCGTGCAGACCGCGCGTCAACAGCTCGGAATACTCGCTACCCGTATGCCGTCTGAAAGTCTGGCGGAAAAAATATTTAATTCTGTTTTCACTGTTCTTATTACGCATATTACTCTGTCTGTCCCGTCTTTCCCCGCCTTTCACGGCTAACGCTTACGATTAACCGACGGGCGTGCACAACGCGCCGTCTTTATACAGGCTGTCCAGCCTTACCTTAGCCTTCCCCCCGTGCCTGCCTTCGGCATAGACCTTGATATAACCCTCGGTATAGCCCGCGGTGTATACGCCGTCGAAATCTTCGAAGATTACGGTATATTCCCTGCCCAACCGGCTGCTCACATACCTTTCCGCCGACCGCGCGGCGGCGTTAAGCAGGCGGTGAAGCCGCTCCGATTTGATATCCTTGGGCAGGTCGGGCATCGAATAAGCCTTTGTGCCCTCTCTCGGCGAAAATGCGAAGGCGTGTACCCGTGCAAAGCCCACCTCGTCGATAATCGAAAGGCTTTCCGAAAAATTTTCTTCGGTCTCACCGCAGAAGCCCGCGATTATATCGGTGGTTATCGCCGCGTCGGGGAAGTAGCCGTAAATGAGGTTGCATTTTTCTATATATTCGCTACGGCTGTAATGTCTGTTCATAGCCTTTAAAACGGCGTCCGAACCGCTTTGCAGCGACAGGTGGAACTGCGGCGCAAAGTCCTTTAATCCGCGCAACGCCTCCAACAGCTTTTCGTCTATGACGTTACATTCAAGCGAACTCAGCCTTAACCGCTTATCCGTAAACGCGAGCGTTTCAATCAAGCCGGCGAGCCCGTCGGGATGACCGTCGTACGCCGAAACGTTAATGCCCGTCAGAACTATTTCGGGCGCGGCGCAGGCAGCCACCTCTCCGGCGATTTCCTCCGCCTTGCGCGAGCGCACTCTCCCCCTTAAATAGGGAATGACGCAGTAGGAACAAAAATTGTTGCAGCCGTCCTCTATCTTAATAAACGCCCTCGTCTTTAACTGCTTGGGCGGACAGAGGTTTAAACAGCTTTCGCCGCCGAAGTCGGAGATTACCGCGTTGACCACCTGAGTTTTATCGGTGGCGCCGCCGACGTATCTTACGCCCTTATTTTTAAAGCTGTCCGCGTTTTTCTGGGAGGCGCAACCGCAGACGTACACCAACGCCGCGGGATTGAATTTAAGCGCCCTTGCGATGAGCTGGCGGCTCTTTTTTTCCGCCTCCCGCGTGACGGCGCAAGTATTCAAAACGTAGACGTCGGCGGGGGAAAGTTCGTCGGAGACCTCCCAGCCGCGCCTTTCGAGTTCGGCGGCGATTGAAGCGCTTTCCACCTCGTTGACTTTACAGCCGAGCGTAAAAACCACCGCCTTCATACCAGCTCCTTCAAGCCGTAAGCCGCAAGCGTGCAAACGGCGACCGCCGCCGTTTCGGCACGCAGAATGCGCTTGCCCAGGCTCATACCTTTAAAGCCGTATTTTTCCTTTGCCAACGCAAATTCTTCGTCGGCAAATCCGCCCTCGCTGCCCACGACCAGAGCCGCCGAGCCGTTCAGCGAATTAAAATCGCCCTCGCTTTCTTCGGCGAACTCGCAAAAGAACAGCTTGCTTTTGCAGTCGGCGGCGGAGGAGAGAGCCTTATCCAAGCCGTCGAAGTAGACGACCTGCGGCGCCTTGGAACGCAGGCACTGTTTCGCCGCCTCCTTCGCCACTTTTTTAAGCCGCTCCAATTTGTTTTCGTTCATATAGGCGGAGCAGTATCTGGAATTAAACACGCCGATTTTGCCCGCACCGAGCTCGGTAGCCTTCTGCACGACCAGCTCGGTCTTGTCGCCTTTAAGCGCGCCGACAAGCAGATAAATAAAAGCCGAAGGTTCGCGTTCGCCGCGGTTTACCCCCGTAATATGCGCCAATAAACGGCTTTTTTCCACTTTGGCGACAATCGCGGAGTATTCGTTTCCGCTGTTATCGAGGAGGGTTATTTCACTGCCTGCGCTCACCCGCAGCACGGTCTTTGCGTGGATAAATTCCTCGCCTTCGAGCGATATTTCGCTCCCGTCGGGATAGCTTATTTTTTCGGTAAAAAAACGGTGCGGCGTACTCATTGCGCTTTGAACGCCAAGGCGTTCCACTCCCCCTTGTTTACCTTTTCGCAGAGGGTCAGCCCCTCGTTTTCGTACACGGAGATAACCCTTCCGAGCTTTTCGTTGATAATGCCGCTTAATATAAGCGTGCCGCCGCTTTTAAGATTTTTAGGTATTGACGGGGCAAGCCTTTCAAGTATGTCCGCAGTGATGTTAGCGAGCATTATGTCGCCCTTTAACGAGCTGTCCGCAAGCAGGTCGGAGCGCGCGATTACAACCTTTTCGGAAACGCCGTTAAGCGAAGCGTTATGCGCGGCGCTTTCCGCCGCCACCGCGTCTATATCGGTAAGATATGCGAATTTCGCGCCCAGCTTGACCGCCGAAATGCCGAGTATGCCGCTTCCGCAGCCGACGTCTATGCAGACGCTCCCGGGGGTTATATATTTCTGCAACAGCTCCACGCACATAGAGGTGGTTTCGTGTTCGCCCGTGCCGAACGCCATATTGTTATCGAGCTTTACGACCTCTTCCCCCTCGCGCCTGTCGTAGGCAATCCATTCGGGGACGACCGTTACGGCTCCGATATGAATGGGGCGGAAATGGGTGCGCCAGATTTCTATCCAGTCGTCGCCCTCGATTTCCCTGTTCGTCGTCTCCAACGTGCCCAGAGGCAACGCCGTGCCGCAGTTGGACTGTATTTCGGCTATATCGCGCCTGATTGAGGGCAGGACGGCGGGCGCGTCGCCCTTGGCTATAAACGCCTTGACCAGAACGTCGCCCGAATTTTCGGCAATAAGTCCCTCGTCCATATAGTCCCAATAGGCGGACTTGTCGCGTTGAAGCGCAATGACGTCCTTCACGTCGGAAATAGCCACCCCGTAGGAGGTGTAACGCCACATAACGTCGGCGATAAGCTCGCTCCCCTCGGAGGTCGTATGTACGGTAAGCTCTATAAATTTCATGGCTATATTTTAACACATACATTTACAAATAGCAAGCTTTAAACGACGGGCGGCGCGCGGCTTTTGCAAAGCCGCGCGCCGCCGTTGATTCGGACGTCTTTTTTACTTCATATTGGTAAGTCTTTCGGCGAGCTCTAACCAATCCTTTTCGGGCACCTGCTTATCGCTGTTTTTAGAGAACTGTTCGGACAAAACCTTGGCTCTTTCGGGCGGAATGACCGTGCCGACGCCTGCGACGCAACCGCCGGGGCAACCCATACCCTCGATAAGACAGCCCTTGATTTTACCAGCCTTGGCAAGCGTTAAAATCTTTTTACAGTCGGCAAGCCCCTCCGCGTGATATACGCTTACCTCGGTTTCGGGGAAATACTCCTTTACCGTCCTCTCTATCGCGGCGGCGACTCCGCCAGCCACGCCGTAGCCCCTGCCCGCGCCCGTCGTATGGGTTATCCTGAGCGGCGTTTCCTCCATCTCCGCAGGCACGACGCCCTTGGCGAGGAACATACCGGCGAGCTCTTCGAAGGTGAGCACGAAATCCACGAAGCTGCGTATTGTCGTGCGCGAAGCTTCCAACTTCTTAGCCGCGCAGGGTCCGATAAACACTACGCGAGTTTCGGGTTCGGGGTGGATCTCCTTAATCTTCCTCGCCGTAGCTACCATAGGCGTAAGCTCCTGCGAGACCTCGCCCACCAAGTCGGGGAACTGCGTCTTTGCAAGCACCGCCCAGGCAGGGCAACAGCTTGTCAAAAGGAAAGGCAGCTTGCCCGTCGTTACCTCCGAAACGTAGTGGTTGGCTTCGGCAATACAGCCGAGGTCGGCGCCCTCCGCCACCTCGTATAAATCGGCGAAGCCGAGCTTGATAAGGGCGGTTTTAATCTGCCCCATAGTCGTCTTTGCGCCGAACTGTCCGACAATTGCGGGAGCCACGGCGGCGACAATTTTATCTCCGCGCTTGATTGCCTGTATAAGCTGGAATATCTGCGATTTATCCGCGATTGCGCCGAAAGGACAGGCGGACATACACTGACCGCAGGCGACGCACTTGGCGTTATCTATTTTCGCCCTGCCGTATTCGTCGGAGGAGATTGCCTTAATTCCGCAGGCGGTAGCGCAGGGGCGTGTCTTGTGGGCGATTGCGTCGTAAGGGCAAGCCGCCTTGCACCTGCCGCAACGTATACACTTAGACCGGTCGATGAACGACTTGCCGTCCACTACCGAAATAGCGCCCTTGGGGCAGTTTTTGATGCAGGCGTGCGAAACGCAGTTGCGGCACATATTTGTAACCTCGTACTCGTTGTCGGGGCACTTGTCGCACGCCGAGGGTATAACCTGCATAAGAGGCGGCTCGTAATATTTTTCAGCGATGTTGCTCTCCGCAATGCCCTCGGTGATATGTACGGGCTTGTTCGCGGGGCGCAGAGACAGCCCCATCGCAAGGCGCACCCTCTCTGCGGCAATCTGTCTTTCCCTGTAAATATTTTCCCTGTACTTGGGCACTTCGTCGGGGGTGATTTTGTATGGAATGGCTTCTATATCGCCAGCCACGTTGGTCGAATCGTAGGCGACCTTAGCCACTTCCGCGAAAACCTGCCTTCTTAAATCGGTTACAACACTCTGTTCTTTCATATAAGACCTCTCGTAAAAAATATAATTAACCTTGGGATATTGCGGGGGCAACGATAAATTTTCAGCCCTTCTCCCCCGTATCTTCGGACGGAGCCGAGTCGCCGCCTTTTAAGTCCGCCGCTTTTTTCCGCCGTTTACATATTACCGCATCCGCCGTTATAATGCAAGCGGAAAATACTATCAGCGCGACCGCCACGATAATGGCGCAATTCATAAAAAATTCTTCGGGCATAACCCTTATAATCTGGTCGTCGTTCCAATCGAACAGCCAATTGGTCTTGCCGGGGAAGAATATTGCGTGGAACGCTTCGAACGCCGCGTCGAACCCGACGATAAGCACGAGCAAAACGATAACGACGGGCAACGCTACCGCGGCTATCGCGGCAATCAGGTACGCGCCGTGCCCGAAGGGTCTGGCAAACTCAACGACCTTAAACCTGTTGAGAAGTATCAGGGCGAGGCTTATAATTCCCGAAACGAGCATAGCCCAGAAGTTAAGGTTGAACAGCGTTTTGCAATCGGCAAAGTGGGCGGCGCCGCTTTCGGAGAGCTTTAACTGCCCCGTCGCGCACGGATAGCCCGGCAGAGTGCAGAAATTTAAAATATCGTCGTAGGCTTCCTTTATGACCTCGTAGCTCCACCCCGTTTTTTCGGGGAGGTTTAACGTGTTTATCTGAATATAGTACAGAAAACGGCAATAAATAGGGACGCCGATTGAAAAGGTTATCATAAACACGACGAGCGCGATTATGAATACGACCGTCAGCGCGACGTTTACGCCGCGCTTAACTTTGGGCTTCATAATCTTCCGCCGCCGCGGTACGGGGCGGCTGCGCCTCTTCTTCACGGCTTTCAGCCGTCTGATTATCATTTTCGCAGGTATTGACGCAGGCGTCTTTTACGTTAAGTCCGCCGACGTTATGCGAACAGGTTATGAGCACCTGCGAAGGCAGATA
>CAZUYN010000029.1:0-1544 GCA_964624495.1 uncultured Clostridia bacterium | reverse complement strand
GCTTCGGTCTGCATATTTTCGGGGCGGCCGTCTTTCTTCTCCGTCGCCGCGAATATCGCAAGCAACGGCGCGTAGATGAACAGGGGCAACGGATAAAAAATGTGGTTGTCGAGCAGGCTTGTCAACAGCAGTCCGCAGATCGTAAGAGCCAGAAAAATTCTGCCGCCGGACGGGTTTTTAAACAGCGAAACAACCGTCTGTACCCTGTGCGCAAGATATGCGATAAGCCCGACAAGACCGCAGGAAAACAGTAGCTGCACCACCGTATTGTGGCACATAAACGGTACCGCCGACGTAAAGCCGTAGCCCTCTCCCAAATACCCCGGGGTCCCCTTAGTAGCCGTCGTGTCGTAAAAGCCGTTTCCGAACAGGGGAAAATGCAGGAATTTTTGCAGCGCGTCCTTCCAGATATTCGTCCTGCCGCTGCCCGTGGCAAGCGACTTTTTAAGTTCGCTGAACAGAACGATGATTTCGTCGCGCTTTACCGCTATAACAATCACGGCGACCGCCGCAACCGCGACCGCAAATACTCCGCCGGCTATGCGCTTACGCTTATCCGACACGACCATATATCTGATATAGCAGACGACGACCAACACCGCGGACATAAGCATAGCCTGTCTTGACATACACAACAGGACGACGGCTAAATTAAACGCCTCCCCGAACAGAAACGCCCAGCCGTGTTTATATTTTTCCGCAAGGTAAAACCAGGAGGGCACGCACATGGTTATAAGCATTCCGAATTGGTTGTACGTTCCCCAGCCGAATTGAATGGAGCCCCTTTCGATCTTGCCGTTGCGCACGACGTCTAATGTCAGATACGCCGCAAGCAGCTGTGCGGCAAGGGCTATGCACAGCGCTATAAAATATACCGCTATTTTTTTATACGAATCCTTAGCGCAGGTTACGTTGCCGTACACGAAAACGTATACAAACAAAATTATCGCGGTCATACCCAGCGCGTAGACGAAATTCATATAGTAATAATTATCGGAAAAAACGCCGTTTAAAAGCAAGGCGGCTCCGAAAGCGCATATCCCGAAAAATATGGGCGTAAGCTTAAACCTGCGTTTTATTATTCCGTCTATCAGACGGTACAGTACGGGAATTACGAATATCGCGACGGCTATAGAAGCCTGCACGATAAAGCCCGTGCCCGTCATATATCCGGAGTCGCACCACGCCACGCCGCGCGGGTCGGGGCTGTGCTTCATAGACACTATTACGTGCATAAACACCAGCAGACACACGGCGGGCGTAACGTCCTTACAGCACAGGCAGACCGCCGCGCCGCAGAGGCAGATATACCAGATTATAAGCGGCTCCCAGCCGACAATGCTGCATAAAATTGTCAAAGCGGCGGTTACAAACGGAAACCAGTAAGAATTGAGCGCTTTTTCGATATAATATCTCGTCTTGCTGTTATTGAATTTCTCCGCCAAAACGCCGAACCTCATATTTTCTCCTTCCGTAACAAAAACAAATGTATTATACACGCTCTGCATAGAATAGTCAAGCAAAGACGACCTTCGGACTTCACG
>CAZUYN010000028.1:0-17717 GCA_964624495.1 uncultured Clostridia bacterium | reverse complement strand
CAACGTCGGGCGTTATAATACGCTTTTAATTCTTCTTTTTCGCTATTGCTATTCTGATTTTCGTGCCCGACGACTTGGACGCCGCAACCGTTTCAAGACGGACGGACGCGGGATCTTCCCGTATAACGGGCTCAGCGGGTACGGGCTCCTCCGCAAGCTCTTGCTCTATTTCCACGTCCATACCCTCGCTCTGCTTCATTTTTACATAAGAAACGGCGCAGGGATATCGGACGGACTTATCGCAACCGTTGCAGAACGGCGCGTAAGAGCCGCACAAATCACCGCCTTGAAGCTGGCTGTTAATAAACTTGTCTTTGTCTATTACCTCTTGAATTGCCGATAAATTATCTATCGTCAGCAGATGAGGCATTTCCTTTAAAAGCTCCAAAGGAGCGTTTTCGTCCCACATAGCAACACCGCCTTACAAATTTGTTACAGGTATATTTATTATAATATAAAAAAATCAAAAATCAAGAGTTTTTAAATTTCTTTTACTATCATCATTTTTAAAATTTCGTCATACTTGGTTTTCAGAAACGAAATGCTGTCCGGAAGAGTAACCGAAGCCGTCCCCGCCGCAACGCCGCAACGCAGAATATCCTCGTCCGGGGCGCCGCCTACGAGGGCAAGCGTAGCCGCCGAAACCATTGCGTCCCCGGCGCCCGCCGTAGAATTCATCGCCACGTTAAGCGACGTGCAATACAAAGTCCTTTCGCCGTTACAGATTACGGCTCCCTTTTTGCCGAGCGAAAGCAACACCTTTTTGGCGCCTGCTTTTACGAGCATTTTGCACGCCCTTTTCATACTGTCGAGGTCGGTAATCTTTATCTGCAACGCTGCCTGCATCTCTTCGAGGTTGGGTTTGACCAAATCGACGCCCTGACGTATAAGCCCGATAAGCCTGTTTCCGTCGGTATCGACTATTTTCAGAACGCCCGACGGCAACACGGAAAGAATTCTTTGCATATAATCTTCCCCGAGCGACTCGGGGCAGCTGCCTGAAATCACTACCGCGTTACACTTTTTCGAAAGCTCTTCAATGACCTTTAAAAGCTCCTCGCCGTTCTCCTTAGTCACGGGCGAAGCCACGTCGGCAAACTCGGTCAGCATAGACCTTCTGTCAACGAATTTATATACTTCCTGTACTCTGCCTTTATTCCAGACAAATTTATATGTAACGCCCTCTTTGTGCAATTCCTGTTCGAACAGCCTTCCGTTGTCTTCGTACATAAAGCCCGTCGCGAACGAGCCGCCGCCGAGTCTTGCAATGCCCGTAGCAACGTTTAACGCCTTGCCCGTCATAAAGTCGCGTCTGCCTATAACTTTATTTACTTTACCGACGCTTAAATTGTCTACTTCGATATTATATTCGAGGCACGGACTGAGACTTACGCATAAAATCATTCTGTTAATTTTCCCGTTATTTTATTTTTTATAAAAAAACCGCTTTAAGACAGCGGTTTTGTCCGATATGCTTTCTTTTGTTTACATAGAAATCATTTGCAGGGTTTCATACAGCTCGTAGTTGAACTTTTTCTTCATGCTGACGGCTTCTATGATATCCATATCGATTATTTCGTTCCTGTGGATTCCGACCACGCGGTTGCCTATACCGTCTTTGAGCAGACGCACCGCCTTGTTGCCGAACTGCGCCGCCAGCATTCTGTCCGCCATACTGGGCGAACCGCCGCGCTGAATATGCCCTATCGTCGTAGGACGGACGGAATAAGTCGTAACCGCCTGCAACTGCTTGGCGAATTCGTCCGCCGTGCATACGCCCTCGGCAACAACTACGATATTGGAATGCTTGCCGTTCGCGCGCGAGCGGTTGATTTTCATAACGATATCGTCCAAATCGAATACGACTTCGGGAACGACTATGATTTCGGCGCCGCTGGCAATCCCCGCGAAAAGCGCGATATCTCCGCAACGCCTGCCCATTACTTCGACGACCGAAATTCTCTCGTGCGAGGTCATCGTATCGCGGAGTTTATTTATGACGTCTATACAGGTATTGACGGCGGTATCGAAGCCGAGCGTATAATCGGTGTATTCCAAATCGTTGTCAATCGTGCCGGGTATTCCGATAGTCGGAATACCGTATTCCTCCGACAGACATTTCGCGCCGCGGAAGGAACCGTCTCCGCCGATAACGACAAGCCCTTCGATTCCTCTCTCCTCAAGGGTCTTGACCGCTTTTTTCTGCCCCTCTTTGGTGAGCATTTCAAGGCATCTCGCCGTCCTGAGTTTTGTTCCGCCGCGCTGTACTATGTCGGAAACCGAGCGCATTTCCATTGGAACCATATCGTTATCGATAAGCCCCTGGTATCCGCGTTCTATCCCGAACACTTCCATTCCGTAATACAAAGCCGTTCTTACCACTGCCCTGATACACGCGTTCATTCCGGGGGCGTCGCCGCCGCTTGTGAGCAAACCTATTCTCTTCATACTATCCTCCGAATTTCCGTACGAACGTCAAGCCCCCTTCAAAAATAAACGCACGGCAAATCGTTTTCATTCATCGGTTATTTATTATATCAAAGATTAAAATTAATTACAACTTATTTGAGCGATAAAATTTTTATTATATTTTTTTCACTCGACGTATTTTATATCCTTTTCATATATGAACGCGCCGAGCTCGCCTATCAGTCCCTTGCAATAATTAACGCCGTGCGGCAGTCTGAATTTTTGACCGCCCCTGACAAGAGCGCAAACCGTCGCCCCCTGATAATTGGAGAGCATAGAAAGCATTTCGTCAAAGTCCTCGTCAGAAAGCGCCGTGGCGTTAAGCCACAGTATCGCGGGCTTCTTTACCTCGGCGGAACGCCCGACGCTGTCGTAAGGAGTCACGTCGAATTCAACCATATCGTCGAGGATGACTGTCGGCTCGTCCTCCTTGGACAAATCGAGCTTTCCGCGCAATTTAACTATTCTGTCGTTTGCCAAAACGGCTTTTATCCTCTCGTAAATCGAAGGGAACGCAACGCAGTCTATGGAGCCGAACATATCCTCGACGGTTATAAACGCCATCGAAGCGCCCGTACTGCGCGTCGTCGTGCGCCTTACAGCCGAAATAATTCCGCCCATATTCATCTGCATACCGTCGGAAATGCGGTTGTAAGTCCTGTTGCCGTCCTCGTCCTCCATGTAATCGGATAAATATGAACAGTTGAAAGAACAGTCGTTAAAAGCCGACATATATTTTTCGAACGGGTGACCGCTGACGTAGACGCCCAGAACCTGCTTTTCCTTTGACAGCTTATCCATCAGCTCGAACTCGGGTATATCGGGATAGGTGACTTCGAGCTTGCTCTCTTCGATGATTTCGCCGAAAAGACTGATTTGCGCCCCGTTCTTCTGTTTACAGATTGCCGCCGCCCTGTTGTAGAGCTCGTCGTACACGGCGTAAAGACGGGAACGCGCAACGCCCGTTTCGTCAAACGCCCCGGCGAGAATAAGCCCCTCGATAATGCGCTTATTAACCATTCCTGCGCACCTTAAAAGGAAATCGGGAAAATCGGCAAATTCACCGTTTTCGGTTCTCTCCCTGATTACCTCGTCGATAGCCGCCTGACCCGACCCCTTTAACGCGGAAAGACCGAAGCGGATGCCGTCCTTTTCAACCGAAAAAGCCGTCTTGGACTTGTTAATGCTCGGCGGAAAGACCTTCATTCCCTTTTCTTTAAGATAAATAACGTATTTGGTTATTTCGTCGATTTTATTCAGGCGGTTATTGAGCAGCGCGCAGATAAATTCTTTACAGTAATATTTTTTAAGCCATGCCGTCTGATAGGCGAGCGTGGCGTACGCGGCGGCGTGCGATTTGTTAAACGCGTAGGACGCAAAGCCTTCCATATGGGAGAAAATCTTTGCCGCGACGTCGGCGGGGATGCCGTTTGAAACGCAGCCGGCTATCTTAGAGCCGTTGGTATCGCTGACGCCTCCGTATATGAATTTTTCCTTTTGCGCCATCAGGGTCTTTTTATCTTTTTTACCCATAGCTCGGCGCACCAAATCGGCTTCGCCGAGCGAGAATCCCGCGAGATATTGGAATATCTGCATAACCTGTTCCTGATAGACGGGCACGCCGTAGGTGACTTTAAGTATCTTCTCTTCCTGCGGACAGTCGTAAGTTATGGGTTCTTCGCCGTGTTTTCTCCTGCAAAAGCTGTCTATAAACTGCATGGGACCCGGGCGGTACAAAGAAACGCCCGCTATAAGGTCTTCGAGACAGTCGGGTTGAAGGGTTTTCATAAACCTCTTCATGCCTCCGGCTTCGAGCTGGAACACCCCGTCGGTATCCCCTTCGGAGATAAGCCCGTAAGCGCCCTCGTCGGTGTAGCCTATCTTGGTGAAATCGACCTCGTAGCCCGTATCCTCTTTGATATAATCGCAGCATTTTTTGATGTCGGTAAGCGTAACCAGCGCGAGGAAGTCCATTTTAAGCATTCCCAACGCCTCTATTTCCTTTGCGACGAACTGCGTGGTTATATCGTTACCGTTCCTCGAAAGGGGAACGTTGTCCGCAATTTTTTTACGGCAGATTACGACGCCTGCGGCGTGCATACCCGTCTGACGCGGCATACCCTCTATCTGCATCGCCATATCTATGACTTTCTTTAAGGTCTGGTCCTCTTCGTACATGGCGCAGAATTCCGAATTTCTGGCGATTTTCAATTCGTTAAGCTTATCCTCGAGTTCCTTTTTCTTGTCCGGGTCGGACTCTGCGTTCATCTCCTTTTCGGTAGTTTGAAGTCTCCTGCCCAGCAAATCGCCTATCGAAGTTTTGCCGTCCATTATTTTAGTAAGGCGGTCGGTTTCGGAATAGGGAACGCGCATAACTCTTCCGACGTCTTTAATCGCGTTTTTCGCCGCCATTGTGCCGAAGGTTATAATCTGGCAGACGTTCTCGGGGTGATATTTTTCCCTTACGTATTCTATCGTCCTGTAACGGTTGTCGGTACAGAAGTCTATATCGAAGTCGGGCATGGAAACTCTGTCCGGGTTTAAAAATCTTTCGAACAGCAGGTCGTATTGCAGGGGCTCCACGTCGGTAATTCCTATCGAATAAGCGACTATCGAGCTTACGCCCGACCCCCTGCCCGGTCCTACGGGGATATCGTGTTCCTTAGACCAGTTTATAAAGTCCCAGACAATCAGATAATATTCCGCATAACCCATACGGCAGATGGTGTCGAGCTCGTAGTCGGCTCTTTCCCTCTGCTCCTTGGAAACCGTGCCGTAACGCTTTATCAAACCTTCGTCGGTAAGCTTTCTGAGATATTCCTCGGGCGTAGAGCCGTCGGGCGGTTCGTACCCCGGGATTAAAGACATATCCCTTATGGGATAACCCTTTTTGTCGAGATTGAACGCGGGCTCCGTCACCTTATCGGCGATAACCCTCGTATTGCTTATCGCCTGCGGAAGATTGGGGAAAAGCGCGTGCATTTCTTCCGCCGTTTTAAAATAAAATTCCTGCGAGCCGAACTTCATTCTCTTGGGGTCGTCGAGCGTCTTTTTGGTCTGTATGCAGAGCAGCACGTCCTGCATTTCGGCGTCTTCCTTTTTAAGGTAATGGACGTCGTTGGTCGCAACGAGCTCTACCCCGATTTCATTGGCGAGTTTGACCAAAAGGGGTAAAATTCTGCGTTCCTCTTCAAGCCCGTGATCCTGTATTTCAATATAAAAATCGTCGCCGAAGATGTCTTTCATATTCAGCGCCATTTCCCTTGCGCCCTCGTAATCGCCTGCCAGCAATCTACGGGGGATACCTCCGGCAAGGCACGCGGAAAGGCAAATAACGCCCTCGGAATGCTCGCGCAGAACTTTATAGTCAATCTTCGGTTTATAATGGAACCCGTCCACGAACGCCATAGAGTCGAGCTGGATTAGATTTTTATACCCCGCCTTATTTTTTGCAAGCAGAATAAGGTGCTCGGCGGTATTGCCCTCGTGAACCTTCATATCCTTCGTCATATAAAATTCACAGCCGATTATGTATTTCAAGCCTGCCGCCGTCGCTTTTTCGGCAAAGTGCAGCGTGCCGTACATATTTCCGTGGTCGGTCATACAGACGGTGTCGATTCCGTTATTTTTGCAATAATCTATAAGATTGTCGATTTTGCAAGCCCCGTCGAGAAGGGAATATTCGGTGTGTAAATGTAGATGTATAAACTCTGTCGCCATTATTAATCCTTATGTATCTGACCGTTTATCAAAACGGTGCGGTTTATCCTTAATTTTTATCCCCGTCAGGAAAGCTGGGAGGAAATAGCCATTATCTTGCGCATTCTGTGGTTAAGACAACTCTTTGAAATGCCCAGCCTGTCCGCAAGCTCCCGCATAGAAGCGTTGGGGTCCGCCAATCTCGCCTCCGCCACGTCGAAAAGGTTTTTACCCAGCCCCTGCAAGCCCATAGTCTGCGAAATAATTTCGATTGCCTTTATCTGGCTGACCGACGCGGTTACGGTTTTGTCGATGTTGGACACCGAGCAGTTGCTCACCCTGTTTTCGTTATTGCTCTTGTCTTTGAATTCGACTATGCGGTTTAACTTTTTCAGACATCTGCCCGTCTGCATAAGGTTAAGCAAATCGGAAATGACCTCTTTACTCTTGACGTATACGACCGAGCTGTCCTTTCTGGAAACGAGCTTCGCCAAAATTTCGAATTCGCACAAAATATCGCAGAAATCGCCCGCCGTAACTTTATTGGAAAAGACTATTTCGAAGTGATAGCCCGTGCGGCTGTAAGTCTGTTCTTCGGGCAGAGTACAGCTGCCGCCGCCTAAAAACGCGCTTTTGATATAGGCGGATTTACAGCAGGAATTTTTAATTACCCTGCCGTCGATACCGAAGGTGAGCGAAAGTTCGCCGTCGGGGCTCTTCTTGACTATTCCCAGAGTATCCAGAACGGTAACGGCGTCGTCGCCGTAATATTCGAGTTTTAGCTTGTCCCTGCCGCTTTTGGAATCGTAAAGCGCTTCGCCGACGGTGAGGTTTATGCCGAACACCGAACCGAACAGGTTGCAGATAAACTCCGCCGTGCCCTCGTTTTCGGTAATTATTTCAAACCCGAACAAGCCGTTACGGAAAACTATGCTGCCGCTCGTCCTGATAAAAGCCGATAAAAAGGCTATACGGCAACACTCATTGCCGACGGGCGCCTTAATTATTTCGTTTTTGATTTCTTCGGTAAAATTTGCCATAATTATAAATGCTTTTTCTTGTATTCGGCGAAACGGAAAACGGGCAGTCTGCCGTCGATATTGTCGATTTGAGAAAGCGGAAAAGTACAGCTTTTTAAAAGCTCTTCGGCAATCTTAGTATCGCCGACCCTGTCCGCCGAATGGGCGTCGGAATCTATTACGAACCTTACGCCCGCGGACGCCATCAAATCGAGTTCTTCGGGCGAAACGTGCCTTTTTTTGGTATTTATTTCGATATAAGTGCCGTAATCGGCGCACACCTCGGCAACCTGCTTCAAATCGCAGCAGCATTTGTAATTTATATGCGTCAGAATGTCTATCGGGTTATTTTTTACCGCTTCGACGTACGCCTTCGTCGTCGTCCTGATTACCTTTTCGGGCGGTTTTTTCCCCAATTTATAGGCGGTGTAATTGCGGAGCATTATATTGTAAAAGTCGGAAAAACGCTTATATCTCAAAACCTCGTGTATTCCGAACAGATACAGGTCGAAATATTCCAAGTCCTCCCGTTTCATATCGGTGTCCCCGTCCAGCGAAATAAGATTGCTCTCCATTCCCATCAGGACTTCGACTCCCGTTAAAGCGGTCGCTTCCTCGACCTCGCGGCGTAAATCGGCAAGACTCTTTCTTTTCAACCCGAATAACAAGTGGTTAAAACCGTGGTCGGTTACGCCTATCTTTTTAAGTCCTATCTTCTGCGCGGCGGTCGCGTTCTCCAAAACGGTATTTTTGCCGTGCGAATAGGGCGTATGCGTATGAAAATCAGCTGTCAGTTCCATCAAAATCTCCTATGTACACAACCTCTTCATAAAGCGTTATCCCGAATTTTTCTTTGACCGTCCGTTTCACTAAATCTATCAACGCCTTGACGTCGGCGGACGAACGCCCGTTATTTATAATAAAATTTGCGTGCTCCGGACTCACGGACGCCGAGCCTATCGCAACGCCCTTTAAATTAGCCCGTTCAATCAGCGCGCCCGCAAAATAGCCTTCGGGATTTTTAAAAACGCAACCGCAGCTTCTGCCCTTGGGCAAACGCATTCTCTTTTGTCTGAAAAAATCCGTTCTCGCTTCGATTTCCACGATTGATACGGCTTCAAGCCTTATTACGACTGCCAATATTAGGCAGTTTATGTCACGCATAGTACTATGCCTATATGTAAAATTGCAAGATTTTTGGTCAAAATAACGTTTTTTACCGTCATAGACCAATACTTTTTCTATATGCGCGCCTATCGAATAATCGGATATACCTGCGTTCATATACGCCGCGCCGCCGACCGTTGCGGGTATTCCGTAAAGAAATTCAAGCCCTCCCAGCCCCCTTTCGGCGCAGTATTTTAACAAGTCGGATATCCTTGTGCCGGCAAGGCAAAAAATTCTGTTGCCGCTTAGCCCGATTATTCCGCGCAGACGTTTAGTCGAAATGACGTTTCCGTCAAAGCCGCTATCAGAAGCGAGCACGTCGGAGCCGTTACCCAAAACGAACGTCCCCTTGCCCTGTTTTGCGCAGATATCGAACGCTTTGGTGGCCTGTACGATATTTTCGGGAAAATATGCCGCAAAAGCCTTACCGCCCAGACCGTAAGTCGTGTTGGCGGCAAAAGTGAAGCCGTCGTTTTTGCAAACGGTTAAACTTTTATTCAGACCGCATTTATATAATAACATCTTTAATTTTTTTTATCAACTACCGAAGTATAGATTTTAATTTTTTTATATCGCCGTTTTTTGCGGCGTTTACCAGCTCTTCGTTATATTGCTTGGAGCTTAACCCCTTTACCGTATACTCTGCGCCGTTAAAATTCAAGCCGCTTAACTGCTCGGCAACCTTTGAATTCAGATTCCCGTAAAGCCCCAGACTGCTTACGTCGGATTTTTCAAGCTCCTCTATTAATTTTTTGCAAATTTCGTATTTTTTAGTATGCCCGGTTAAAATAGATACGTTCTGGTACAGGTCGTTGAATTGGCTGACCGCCATAGCGGAATACGCCGCCTTGCGCGTTTCGAGCCTGTAAATATCGCGCTGCGTGCCGAAAAGATATTTGTATTTTCCGCTAAGGAGCTGTAAATATGCGTTGGTCGGCTCCTCCCCGTCCGCTCCGTTCAGACCTGTAAGCGCCGCGCAGACCTCTGATAAATTATCCTTACCCGCGTTTATTACCGTATTTTCAGCGTTCACGTCGCCGAAATCGGATTCGGTATCGAGCGTCAAAACGCAATAACAGCCGTAGCACCAGACTTTTGAAACGAAATCGCTGTAATTTACAAGATTTTCTATGCCGTAAAAGCCCGACGGATAGGAAATCATCTCCGGAATATTGCCAAGCGCAATATTTTCCCGTGCCGCGTCCGCCGTAAGGGAAGTCACCGTAAAATATATCCTTTCGCCTTCGAATAAAGCCTTTGCCGTGTTTTCTATAAACTGTTTCCGCGACCCTCTGCCGCCCTCGAAGCCGTCAATCTGCCAAACGTTTATGTATTCCGCCCCGTCCGTTTCGTCTGCCTTTGCAAAATTAACGGCGTATAAAATCGGTACGGCAACCGCGGTAAATATAATTAAAATTACGAAAATTATCCTTATTACATACTTTTTCCGCATATTTTATTCTATTTGATTAATATGCGAAAAATTCATAAGAGGGATATTCCCCGAAAAGAGAATATCCCTCCGCCGCACTGCTGCGGCTATATTTTCAGGCACGACCGCGCCTGTAATACTATCTTGCCGCCGTTTGATTTTTTTATACAAAAAACAGCCCGTTTTTTTACGGACTGTCTTATATAAATTTTTAATCTTATTCTTCCTCTTCTTCCGGAAGTTCGACGTTGTGGTAGACGTTCTGCACGTCGTCAAGCTCGTCAAGCTTATCCAGCATCTTTATAAAGGTTGCAAGCTTGTCGTCCGTAAGAGTGATTGTCGTCCGGGGCACCATTTTGATTTCGGCTTCAAGGAAGCTTACCCCTTTATCCTCGAAATATTTACGGACTGCGGAAAAGCTCTCGGGCGAAGTGTAGACTTCGTATACGTCATCTTCGACCGAATAGTCGTCGGCTTCGGCTTCGAGGCAGTATTCCATCATCGTATCCTCGTCGAGCTTGACGGTCTTTTCGATGACGATAATTCCCTTGTTGTCGAACTGATAGCTTACGCAACCGGGTTTGCCCATCTGACCGCCGCAACGCGACATCGTAGCGCTGATATCGCCGCTCGTCCTGTTGACGTTATCGGTAAGAGCTTTTATGATGACCGCGGAGCCTGCAACGCCGTAGCCTTCGTAGGTGAGCTCCTTATAGTCCTTGCCCGAAAACTCGCCCGCCGCCTTTGCGATAGACCTTTTAATGTTATCGTTGGGCATATTTGCAGCCTTTGCCTTGGCTATAACGTCCGCAAGCTTGCTGTTCGTTTCGGGGTTGGGGTTTGATTTAGCCGCGACTGCGAGCTCCCTGCCGAGCTTTGTAAAAATTGCGCCCCTCGCCGCGTCGGTCTTGCCCTTTTTAGCCTGTATGTTATGCCACTTGGAATGTCCTGACATATTAAATCATCTCCTCTGATTATTTTTGAGGGCGTACATCGCGATTGCGGCAGATACCGCCGCGTTTAAGCTTTCGCAAGTTTCCCTCATAGGTATTCTGACCGTAGCCGCCGCGCGCGAGCCGACCTCTTCGGACAGCCCCGAGCCCTCGTTCCCTATACAAAGACAGAAATTTTTTTCGGGAACGAAAGAAAACACGTCCTCTCCGTCCATATCGGCGCAGAGCAAATCGACGTCTTTAAGCGCGGCGAATATCTCTTCATAGCCGCCCTCGTGCAGCTTAACGCGGAACACTCCGCCCATACTCGCGCGGATTGCCTTGGGCGAATAGGGGTCCGTGCAGTTTACGAGGTAGATATCGTCGTAACCTGCGGCGTTTGCCGTCCTGATTATGGCGCCGAGATTGCCCGGGTCCTGTAACTTATCCAACAAAAGACAGTCGCCCTCGGGCGCCGACAGAGTATTTTTCGGCATTTTAACCACGGCAAGCACGCCCTGCGGAGACTTTTCCGTAGAAATTTTGGAAAAAACCGCTTCGGTTACGGGCTGTGCCGTCGGATACCTTTCCGCCAGATTTTCCGTACAGATTATCCGGCTGATTTCCATTCCGGCATTTATGCACTCGTCTACCGCCTTGACGCTTTCGACGATAAATTCACCGTATAATTTCCTGTACTTTTTATCGCCGAGAGAGGTTATCTTTTTTACTGTCGCATTGTCTTTGGACGAGATTATCATTATTTTCGGTCAAAATTTTATTTAATAAAGGTTTGAGGGTAGCAAAAATTATTCGCTACCCTTAATTACTCTTTTTATTAAACTGCCGCCTTGGCTTTTTCGGCGAGCGCCGCAAAAGCAACCGCGTCGTTGACGGCTAAATCAGCCAAAACCTTTCTGTTGAGGTTAATGCCTGCCGCTTTAAGTCCGTACATAAATTTGGAATAGGAAAGTCCGTTAATTCTCGCCGCCGCGTTGATACGGGCTATCCAAAGCTGGCGCATATCGCGCTTTCTGAGTCTTCTTCCCACATAAGCGTAGTTGAGGGACTTCATAACAGCTTCGCGCGCGATTCTGTAATTTTTAGACTTGTTGCCAAAATAACCTTTGGCAAGGCGCATAATCTTTCTGCGTTTCTTTAACGCGTTTACCGACCTTTTAATACGCATAACTTTTTACCTCCTTTAACCCTTGTAAGGAATCATGGACTTGACCGTAGATTCCTGCGTGTCGGACACAAGCGTGTTCTGACGCAAATTTCTCTTTCTCTTTCTGTTCTTGGTTTCAGCCTTATGGTTTTTACCGCCGTGGGGTCTTTGAACCTTACCGCTCGCAGTCAGCCAAAAGCGCTTTTTGGAGCCGCTATGTGATTTCTGTTTAGGCATTTTATTTATCCTCCGATGAATATTTACTGAATTTATTGTTTAGCAGGCGACAGAACCATTGTTATCATTCTGCCTTCCGCCGCAGGCTTTTTATCCTGAACCGCCTTTCCGCCGAGTCCTTCGAAAAAGTCCTGCATTACCTTTACGCCCTGATATGACCTTGCGTTTTCCCTTCCCTTCATTCTTATGGAAACCTTAACCTTGTTTCCCGCTTCGAGGAATTTAATACACTGTTTGGTTTTAACGGCTATGTCGCCGACGTCGATAGTCATAGAAAGCCTGATTTCCTTAATTTCGACGACGGTCTGGTTTTTACGGTTTTCCTTATCCCTTTTCGCCTGTTCGTATTTGAACTTGGAATAATCCATAATCTTGCAGACGGGCGGAACAGCCGTCGGAGAAATTTTAACGAGATCCAAATCCGCCTCGGCGGCGAGTCTGAGCGCCTGGTTGGAAGGCATTACGCCTACCATCTGACCGTCGGCGTCTATGAGCCTGACCTCTCTGTCCCTGATAGCTTCGTTAACCTGATACAAATCTTTTATAGCCATATACCTCTCTTGAAAAATTAAACGGGCTACGCAAACGTAACCCGTCTAAAATTTCCACGGCTTTAAGCCGCCAAAAACTTTATCAGCCGTAGCACACGATATGCGCGGCGAAAGGGGTTCACCTTTGCTTACTTGATCATATTACAATAACCGGAATGATTTGTCAAACGATTTTTATGCTTAAAAAGCAATTTTTTCTTTTATATCGTTGCAAATCAGCCCGACAAATTCGTCAACCGTCAAAGATTGCTTCTCCCCGACGTCGCGCTTATTGACGTTGACCGTGCCGTTCGCCTCCTCCTGGTCGCCGACGACGAGAATATAGGGCGCCTTTTCAATCTTGGCTTCACGGATTTTATATCCTACCTTTTCGTTCCTGTCGTCAATCACTACGCGCACGCCGAGACTGAAAAGCTTATCGTAAATGCTCTTTGCGTAGTCGTGGTTTCTGTCGGTTATAGGTAAAATCTTAACCTGTACGGGGGCAAGCCATACGGGGAATTTGCCCGCAAAATGCTCGATAAGTATACCTATAAATCTTTCAATCGAGCCGAAAATCGCACGGTGAATCATTATAGGACGGTGTTTTTTGCCGTCTTCGCCGACGTATTCGAGCTCGAAGCGCTGGGGCATCTGGAAGTCGAGCTGTATTGTGCCGCACTGCCATGTCCTGCCTATGCTGTCCTGCAAATGGAAGTCAATCTTGGGTCCGTAGAACGCGCCGTCGCCCTCGTTGATTTCGTAACCGATATTCATTTCGTCGAGCGCCTTTTTCAGGGCGGAGGTCGCAAGCTCCCAGTCCTCCTCGCTTCCCATACTGTTTTCGGGACGGGTGGAGAGCTCGACCTTATATTTAAACCCGAACTGCTTGTAAATTTTATCCGTAAGCCTTACGACGCCCTTTATCTCGTCGGTTATCTGTTCGGGGAGCATAAAGATGTGCGCGTCGTCCTGCGTAAAGCAGCGTACGCGGAACAGACCGTGCAGCTGACCGCTCTTTTCGTGACGGTGCACAAGCCCCATCTCCGCAACCCTTAAAGGTAAATCTTTATAGCTGTGGGGTTCGAGCTTGTACACGAGCATACCGCCGGGGCAGTTCATGGGCTTGATCGCGCAATCCTCCCCGTCGATTTTCGTGGTGTACATATTATCTTTATAATGATCCCAATGCCCCGAATTTTCCCAGAGCGAACGGGTCAGAATTATGGGCGTCTGAATTTCGACGTAGCCCTCTTTACGGTGCAAATCGCGCCAATAATCGACGAGAGTGTTTTTTAACACCATTCCGTTCGGCAAAAAGAAGGGGAAGCCCTTGCCCTCGTTTAAAAGCGCAAAGAGCTTGAGCTCCTTGCCGAGCTTTATATGGTCGCGCTTCTTCGCCTCTTCAAGCATTTGGAAGTACGCTTTCATTTCGTCCTTGGTGGCAAACGCGGTGGCGTATATTCTGGTAAGCATCTTGTTCTTTTCGTCGCCGCGCCAATACGCGCCCGCTATGGAAGTAAGCTTGAACGCCTTTATTTTCCCCGTGGACGGCAGATGGGGTCCGCGGCAGAGGTCGATAAAAGAGCCCTGTTTGTAGAAAGAGATAACCTCCCCGTCGGGCAAATCGTTGATGAGCTCCACCTTATACTTTTCATTGTACTTGGTCATAAGCTCCAACGCCTGCGCTCGCGGCAATTCGATACGCTCTATCGGCAGATTAGATTTGATTATTTTTGCCATTTCGGCTTCAATCTGTTCGAAATCGTCCTGCGTTATAGGCGTTTTAAAATCAATATCGTAATAAAAGCCGTTGTCGATAACCGGTCCTATGGCAAGATTGCTGGTAGGATAAATTGTCTTGACCGCCTGCGCAAGAACGTGCGAACAGGTGTGGCGGTAAACCTCCAAGCCCTCTTTGTCCTTTAAGGTGATTATTTCAAGCCTGTCGCCTTCTTTTAGCGCGGACGATAAATCTACGAGCTTGCCGTTCACCTTAGCGGCTACGGCGGCGCGCGCAAGACCTTCGGAAACAGCCTGAGCCGCCTCAAAACAGGTTGCGTTTTCTTCTACGGCGATTTGTCTGCCGTCGGGTAATATAACGTTCATCTTTACTCCTTTTTTCCGCCGGTTTGCGGATGCGTGAATTTCTTAAAAAAATAAAAAACGTCCCAAAACTTTTTTAAAATAAGTTTAAGGACGCAAAATACGGTTTGCGCGGTTCCACCTTAATTGTCTTAAAGACCGCTTTTTCAGCCGTACATAAAGCGTAAGCGGTTTCCCTTCCCCTTCAAAAATACGTGACTTCCAGCAACGCACGCTCTCTGTGATTTTTTAAGGCGGTACTTGTCTTACCGTACGGCATTTATTAACTGTTATTAATTTTAGTACTTTAAAACGGGTTTGTCAACGACTTTGATTAAGAATTTGCGACGAATTTATTTGCCAAACGACTTATAATTATGTATAATTGTTAACGAATAAATTTTAAGGTGAAAAGTTAAAAATTCGAATATGGCTTACACAAACTTTACGGAGATTGAAAAGAAATGGGCGGAATACTGGGAGAATAATTCCACGTTCCACACCGATTTACGCGATTTTTCTAAACCCAAGTATTATATCCTCGATATGTTCCCCTATCCCTCGGGCGCGGGTCTGCACGTCGGACACCCGGAAGGATACACCGCTACGGATATAATCGCCAGAATGAAGCGTATGCAGGGCTATAACGTTCTGCACCCCATAGGCTTCGACAGCTTCGGGCTTCCCGCCGAGCAATACGCCATTAAGACGGGCAACCACCCCGGCGGTTTCACCGAAAAGAATATAGAAAATTTTACGCGCCAGCTGAAAATGCTCGGACTTTCATACGATTGGAGCCAGACCGTTTCCACCTGCGACCCCTCGTATTATAAATGGACGCAATGGATATTCGAACAGCTCTATAAGGCAGGACTTGCGAGATACGTCGATACCCCCGTCAACTGGTGCGAGGAACTCGGCACTGTGCTCGCCAACGACGAAATCATCGACGGCAAAAGCGAGCGCGGCGGCTATCCCGTCGTCCGCAAAAATATGAAGCAATGGGTCATAGACATAAACAAATACGCCGAAAGGCTGTTAGATGGGCTCGAAGAGCTCGACTGGCCCGAAGCTTCTAAGGTTGCGCAGCGCAACTGGATAGGCAAATCGGTAGGCGCGAAGATTGATTTTAAGGTGGACGGCACGGAATATAAATTTACCGTCTTTACCACCCGTTGCGACACCCTGTTCGGGGCGACCTACTGCGTATTGGCTCCCGAGCACGTCTTAACAGACAAGATTACCACCCCCGACAGGAAAGAGGAAATCGAAGCGTACAAAGCAGTTTGCGCAAGCAAATCGGAGCTCGAACGCACCGACCTGAACAAGGAAAAAACGGGCGCGTTTACGGGCGCGTATGCAATCAACCCCGTAAACGGAAACAAAATACCCGTATACATTTCGGACTATGTGCTGACCTCCTACGGCACGGGCGCGATTATGGCGGTTCCGGCGCACGACACCCGTGACTGGGAATTCGCTAAAAAATTCAATCTGCCCGTTATTCCCGTGCTCGACGGCGGCGACGTTGAAAAAGAAGCTTATACCGCCGACGGCGTTCACATAAACAGCGGCTTTATCAACGGAATGAACAAGCATGACGCCATTGAGGCTATGCTCGTCTGGCTGAAAGAAAACGGCTGCGGCGAAAGCTCGGTAAGCTATAAACTGCGCGAATGGATATTCGCCCGTCAGCGTTATTGGGGCGAACCCCTTCCCGTCGTCCACCTTGAAAACGGCGAGGACGTGCTGCTGCCCGAAAACCAGCTCCCGTTGGTTTTACCCGAAATGGACGATTATAAAGGTCACGGCGGCAACGCGCCTTTGGAAAACGCGAAAAATTGGGTCAACGTGGAAATTAACGGCGTCAAAGGCAAACGCGAAACGACCACGATGCCGGGTTCGGCAGGGTCGAGCTGGTACTTTATGCGTTATTGCGACCCCAAAAACGACAACGCGTTCGCCGATTACGACCTGCTCAAACACTGGATGCCCGTAGACTTCTATTGCGGCGGCAAGGAGCACCTCGTCGGTCACCTGCTGTATGCGCGCTTCTGGACGAATTTCCTCTATGACCAAGGCTACTCGCCCTGTAAAGAGCCGTTTAAAAAACTGTTCCACCAGGGTATGATTTTAGGCGAGGACAATAATAAAATGTCCAAGTCGCTGGGTAACGTAATTAACCCCGACGACGTCGTAAACGAGTACGGCGCCGACACTTTGAGAATGTACGAAATGTTTATGGGACCCGTGGCGGACACCAAGCCCTGGAATACGGCGAACATCGAGGGCGTAAAGAAATTCATAGACAGAATATACAGGCTGTATATGGAGAGCCCGGCGGTTATCTCCCCCGCTCCCAACAAAAACCTCGAAAAGCTCTACCACCGGACGGTTAAAAAGGTCGGCGAAGATTATATGGCGTTAAAGGTAAACACCGCCATTTCGCAGATGATGATTTTCGTCAACGCTGTTTATAAGGAAATTTCCGCAGGCAACAGCTTCCCCACCGAATACGCCGAAGGGCTTATAAAATTGCTCAACCCCGTTATCCCGTTTATTACCGAGGAAATCTGGAACACCGCGCTCGGGCACTGCGGCACCATAGCATACGAAGCATGGCCGACCTATGACGAAGCCAAGTGCGGCGAAGACTGCTTCGAATACGCCGTGCAGATAAACAACCGTATCAAAGCCAAGCTCTCCCTTCCCTCCGATATGACCAAGGAGGAAATCGAAGAAGCCGTAAAGAAGAACCAAGAAATACTGCCGTTAATCGAGGGCAGACAGATAAAGAAGATAATAGTCGTTCCCAAAAGATTGATAAACATAATCATGTAAAAATATTGCGCCCTGCCCTCCACGGACAGCGGCGTTATATTTTGCAACCCGAAATTGATTAAACGCAACCTGCGGTTAATTGAAACCGACGGCGGAAAGGTTTAGAATAATATCAAACAGAGAGATAAAGGAGAAATA
>CAZUYN010000027.1:0-18209 GCA_964624495.1 uncultured Clostridia bacterium | reverse complement strand
GTTATTATACAATAAACAAATTAAAAATGTAAAGTAAATAAGCGCACTTGCCTTGCTTGCAAGGTATAGTGCGCTATACTTATATTCTTTTTCTGTGAAAAAATTCCCTATGGAAACCACAGTTATTACCGGGAGCTTTTTTATAAGCATTATTAAGTGCGATAAATTGAAATTTACCGTATAGGTGATTTGGTTACGGCATTTTCTCCAATGATAAATTCATAGACGGTATCTAAATTTTTAGGAAACAGCAACCAAATTTTATTGCTTTCTCCAACGCCGTAATTATCACAGTATTCCGTATAGACCATATTTTTCATTATATAAAGAAAATCGCCTATATGCTGTTGCTTTAATTTTTGCAAATCGTTCAATTTATCGTCGGCGGCGACAGGCGTACAAAATTCTTGCTTTGCACCCTTATTTCTGATTTCAAGTACGGATAACGGCGTCCCGTTTTCGTCAACCCAATACTCGTTATTCGTAATATCGAGCATAATCCATTTATTAAGCTCTGTATCCCATACTTCGTTTACGACGTGGCAATCGTTATCGTATTTTGAATTGGGCATAATCCAAACTTTACGGGAATAAATGCCCAAAGACAAACACATTTCGTTCAGTATCTGCGCCTTGTTTCTGCAATTTATTCCGTGATTTTTATTATCCAGACTGTATTCCAACAGTGAAAGGGCGTCAATATCGATATGATTGTCGTAATCGCTTGCGTGGGTTAAGCGAGGCGCAAATTCATTCATAACGCGTAAAGCTTTTTCAAACTCCGAGCCGTCTTTTGCATATTTTTCAACATCGTATTTATTTTTTAACGTGGCGTAATTTTCATTGTCGAAATCGTATGTAAATTCGTGGCTTTCACCGTCTGCAAATTCAAGATTGTTATAAAGAATACCCGCTTCCATCACATAGATTTCGTCCGTACTCTGCAAATAACTTTCGCATTTCATATAAAATATTCCAAGACAAATATTAACGGCTACGCTTGCAAGCAGAGCCGCACATAATAAAGATATTGTTACGATTGTAATAATTTTTTTTGTCTTTGTCGTCATAATAAGCCATATAAATTACAATTTATACAATTATTATATCATAATGAAAGCAAAAAAGCAATACATATCACTAAAAGGGCGACTGCCGTTGCTTTTTAGTTTATTGCATAATCGCGCCGCGCGGCAAATAAAATATTTAACTATGACCGACGGCGGAAAGAAGGAAAGGAGCGGAATATTTGCGGCTATGGGCGCGGCGACGGGGCTGGGGAACGCGTTCAGGTTTCCCGCGCTGTGCGCCGAATACGGCGCGGCGTTTATCATTGTGTACCTATTTGCGCTTTTAATAGTCTGTTATCCCCTGCTGTGCGCCGAGCTGGCGCTCGGGAAAGGTATGGGGAATAGTAAAAAGTACGATAGTGCGCGCCGCATAATTTTCGGGGCAGCCTGTATAAATTCGGCGGTAATCGCGGTATATTACGGGGTTATCGCCGTAAAGCTCGCCTCCGCCTCGGTAGCCTTTGCGCTGTACGCCGAACCGGACGCGCCGCAAATTTTAAAGCTTGCCGCCGCCCTGCCCGTGTTCGCGGCGGTGTGCCTTATTCTGTTTAAGGGGCGGTCCGCGCTGAACATTACGGGCAAGGCGTCGGTGTGTGCGTCGTTTGCACTGTTCGTGCCGCTTGCCGCGGTCGGGGTTTTTACTTGCCGTATAAAATTCAACGCCGCCGTCCTTTTCAGCGGAGGGGCGTGGTCGGACGCGTTGGGGCAAGCCTTGCTGTCTCTCTCGCTCGCCGCAGGCGTTATGCCCTCTTTTGCGCGGACGCTGCCCGAAAACACCTCTCCGTCCGAAGCCGCGGCAAAAATCGTCGCGGCTAATTTCTGCGGCTGTCTTGCGGCGGCTTTCGCAACCCTGCCGTACGTTGCGGAATTTCCGCGGGGCGGAGGGGTAGCCTGCGCCTTCACCGTGTTTCCCCTCGTTATCCGTTCCGCTGTAAAAGGGGAAGTTTTCCGCCGTATCTTCGGCGCGTTCGCGTATGCCGCCCTGTGCGCGGTGGCCGTTCATTCGCTCTGCTCGCTCGCCTATCCGTCGGTTGCGCGGGCGGTTAAAAAAATCAAAATATTTCCCCTGCTGTTTTGCGCGGTTTCAGCCGCGGCGGCTCCGCTTTTCGCGTTGAACGACTGCGAAATTTTAAACGCCTGCGACCGCGCCGCGTGTTGCGTAACTGCCGTAATCATAGCGTTTTCCGAGTGCCTGTATTTTGCAAAAGCACGGCATATTAAGGGGGTAATCGCGTTTTTAATCAAATTCGCGTGTACGCCCTGCTGTGCCGTCGCCGCCGCCCTGTCGCTGTGCTCCGCGCGTTTTTCGGGCTTTTCCGCATACGCCTTGGCAGCCGCCGTCTTAACCGTAGCCGCGCCGCTTTTATACGCGGCTTTTTCCGCCTTGAAGCCCCTCTCCGCCCGTGTGCGGACGCATCCGTATTCCGATAAATTTTATTGACAAATCACTGCGGCGGTTCTATAATTTAATTGGTTTTCGCCGTGCGGAACGGGTATTTTATTAAACGCGGGCAGAAGAGTCGATATGAAAAAGACGCTGACGTATTTAAAACCCTATCGCGGAGGCGTGGCAGGCGGACTCGTGCTTAAATTTATAGGCAGCTTTTCCGAGCTGTTCCTGCCGCTGCTCCTCGATTATATGGTAGACGAGGGCGTACCGTCCAAGGACGTGCGCCTTATTGTCGTGCTCGGCGCGCTTATGCTTATATCTTCGCTCGCCGCCCTGCTCGGGAACATCTTCGCGAATAGGCTCGTCGCCTATTCTTCGGGCAAGATGACGCGCGATTTAAGGCAGTCGCTCTTCAAAAAAATTACATATATGCCCTGCTCGGGGGTGGATACGTTCACCGTTCCGTCGCTCGTTTCGCGGCTGACCAGCGATACGTATTACGTAAACCAGACGGTCGCCCGTACGCTGAGAATGGGCGTCCGCGCTCCCATACTTTTAATAGGCGGACTTGTATTCACCTTCGTACTCGACTGGCGGCTCGCCCTCGTGCTCGCCGCGTGCGTTCCGCTCGTGACCGCGGGCGCCGTAATCATAACCCGTAAAAGCGTCAGGGCGTATACGTCCGTGCAGAAGGGCGGCGACGAGGTCGTCCGCTCCATGCAGGAAAATATCAACGGCGTGCGCGTAATAAAGGCGCTCTCCAAAACAGATTGCGAAAGCGAAAAATTCCGCTCGGTCAACGAAAAGCTTTCTTCCGACGAACTGGTCGCGGCTAAAATCACGTCGCTGACCAACCCCCTCGCCACGCTTATTCTCGATTTGGGGCTTGTGGGCGTAATCGCGCTCGGCGCCTATCTGTCCGTTTCGGGCGGCACTCTGCTCGCCTTTCTCTCTTACTTTACGTTAATGCTCAACGCGGTACTCGGCATATCCAAAATCTTCGTCGTGCTCGCAAGGGGCATGGCTTCCTCCTCGCGTATAGAAAAGGTGCTCTCTTCAAAGGACAATATGCCCGTAACCGATTGCGGCGGCGGAGAGAAGGAGGGAGAGGACGGAAATATCTGCATAGAGTTCAGGGACGTCGATTTTTCTTATAACGGCAAACGCGACAATCTGCACGGCATTTCCTTCAAGGTGGAAAGGGGTCGGACGGTCGGCATAATAGGCGGCACGGGAAGCGGCAAAAGCACGCTTATAAATCTGCTTATGCGCTTTTACGACGTCGGCGGCGGCGCGGTGTATGTGGACGGAAAGGACGTGCGTTCGTATCGGGGCGGCGAGCTTCGCTCCAAATTCGGCTGCGTTTTCCAGAACGACTTCCTGTTCGCGGGCACTATAAGGGAAAATATAGAATATTTCAGGGATATCGGCGAAGATAATTACCGAAAGGCGGTAAAATGCGCCTGCGCGGAGGAGATCATCGACGGGTGCGAGGAGGGCGACTCTTACGTCCTCGCGCAGAAGGCGGCTAACCTTTCGGGCGGACAGAAGCAAAGGCTGTTAATCGCGCGCGCCCTCGCCGCCGACCCCGAAATACTCGTGCTGGACGACAGCTCTTCCGCGCTGGACTACGCCACGGACGCAAAGGTGAGAAAGGGGCTTGCGGAAAATTATTCCGACTGCACTAAATTTATAGTGGCGCAACGCGTAAGCGCGGTAAAGAACGCCGATTTGATTATAGTTTTAAGCGACGGCGAAATCGTCGGCAAGGGCACGCACGCAAGCCTTTGCAAGGAGTGCGGCGAATACCGCTTAATCTGCGAAGCGCAGATGGGGGGCGCGCTATGAGAGAACCGAGAATGCACGTCTCCGATACGCGCCGCTTCGCCGACAAGAAGGTGGACAAAAAATATACCGTAAGGCGGCTTGCGGCGTATTTAAAGCCGTCCCTGCCGCTCTTTATCGCCGTGTTTATAGGCAATCTGGTTTCGGTCGCGCTATCGCTCGTCGGACCGTATCTGTGCGGTATCGCCATTGCCGAGGTCAAGCCCGAAGGCGGCACCGACTTCGGGAAGATAGGTTATCTGTGCCTGTTGCTGGCGGTTGTATACGTCGTTTCCGAACTGCTCAACTATCTTACGACGGTAGGTATGGCGCACGTCGCGCACAAGATGACCAGGAGTATGCGCAAGGATTTGTTCGACAGACTTATAAATCTGCCCGTCGGCTATTTCGACAGCCGTCAGGCGGGCGACGTCATCTCCGTGCTGTCCTACGACATAGACACCGTGGGCGCCTCGCTCGCCAACGATATAATAATGGTGTTGAAGAGCGCCGTACAGATAGTCGGCGCGTTGGCGATGATGCTTATTATCGCCGCGCCGCTCGTGCTCGTCTTTGCGGTAACTCTTCCTTTAAGCTTTCTCGCTACGGTAATCATAACCAAAAAGGTGCAACCGCTGTTCAGAAAGCGCAGCGCCAAGCTCGGCGAGCTCAACGGCTTCGGGGAGGAGCTTTTAAGCGGACAAAAGACCACCAAGGCGTACGGAAGGGAAGGGGAGGTCTGCGATTTATTTGCCGTAAAGAACGCCGAAGCGGCGGTTTCGTATACCAAGGCGGAATATTACGGCACGATTTCGGGGCCTACGGTAAACTTTTTCAACAACCTTTCCTTAACGCTTATTTCCGTGCTCGGCGCGGTGATGTACGCTTTCGGGTGGTTCGGCATAGGCATAAGCCAGATTTCCTCTTTCGTGCTGTATTCGCGGAAATTTTCGGGACCCATCAACGAAATTTCCAACGTAATAGGCGAATTCCAGTCGGCGTTTGCCGCGGCGGACAGGGTGTTCAGAGTGCTTGACGAAAAGGAAGAGGTATTGAACGACCCCGACTGCAAAAAGCTGGAAAACGTAAGCGGCAAGGTGGAGTTCAAAAACGTTTCGTTCGGCTATATTAAGGGGCGTACGGTAATAAAGAACCTGTCGCTGACCGCCGAAAAGGGCGACGTGGTGGCGATTGTCGGGCATACGGGCGCAGGCAAAAGCACGCTCATAAACCTGCTTATGCGCTTTTACGAGGCGGACGGGGGCGTGATAGAGGTGGACGGGCAGGACATATCGACGGTTACGCGTTCGTCGTTGCGCAGCGCGTTCACCCTCGTATTGCAGGACACCTGGCTGTTCGCGGGCACGGTTTACGAAAATATCGCGTACGGCTGCGAAGGCGTTTCCGAGGAGCGCGTGGTAGAGGTCTGCAAAGCGGCGCATATCCATTCCTTTATAGAAAGGCTTCCCCAAGGCTACGACACGGTGCTGACCGACAATGCCTCCAACATATCCAAGGGGCAAAAGCAGCTTATGACGATAGCGAGGGCAATGCTTTCGACCTCGCCGATACTCATTTTGGACGAGGCGACCTCCAACGTGGACACCCGGACCGAGCAGATAATACAGGAGGCTATGACCAACCTTATGCGGGGGAGGACGTGCTTCGTCATCGCCCACCGCCTTTCCACGATAAAAAACGCGGATAAAATTTTAGTCGTCGATAACGGCAACGTGATAGAACAGGGCACTCATGAGGAGCTTATGGCGCGCCGCGGCTATTATTTCAACCTCTACAATTCCCAATTCGAAAGCTTTTAAAAAATCACGTCTTGACTATATCGAAAGTAATAGCGTCAGCCCCTTACGGGAGGCGCTTTTTTATGCGGCGGTTATGCGCTTTTACCAAAAAAAAGTAAGCGACAAAAAGCGACAAAGTGGTTGCGCATATATTTTATCTGTGATATAATGTATGCGTTTGAAAATAAATAGGAGTGGTTTGAAATGTCACAAAACAATTTTAACGGCACCGACGAGCAGGAGAGGCTCCTCCGCGAGTGTATTAAACGGCACAAAGCGGAGCGCGGCTGTCTTATGCCCGTCTTGCACGAGGCGCAGGATATCTACGGATATCTGCCTGCGGAGGTTCAGAGCATTATTGCCGAGGAACTTAATATCCCTCTTTCCGAGGTGTACGGAGTAGCGACTTTCTATACGCAGTTTTCGCTTCAACCCAAGGGCAAGCACCGCATATCGGTCTGCCTTGGTACGGCGTGCTACGTCAAGGGCTCGGACAAGATTCTTGCCGCCGTCGAAAAGGAGCTTAGAATTTCCTGCGGCGAATGTACGCCCGACGGCAGATTTTCAATCGACAGCTGCCGTTGCGTAGGGGCGTGCGGACTTGCTCCCGTTATGATAGTGGACGACGACGTCTACGGCAGAATGACCCCCGAACAGGTCGCGGGCGTATTGGAAAAGTATATGCAGGATTAAGGGGGGAGAGAATATGACGGTTAAGGAATTGGAAGCGAGAGCGGCTAAAAAAGCCGACCTCGTAAAGGTAAGAAGAATAATAAGGGAACAGGCGGAGCAGCTTTCCGCCGGCACGGGATACAGGAAGCAGGTTCTGGTCTGCGGCGGTACGGGCTGTACCTCCTCGCAGTCGTTAAAGGTAATCGAACAGCTTGAAAAGAGCTTTAAGGAGCTCGGCATAGACGACGTGCTTATCGTCAAGACGGGCTGTTTCGGTCTGTGCGCCCTCGGTCCCATAATGATCGTCTATCCCGAGGGCGCGTTCTATTCGCAGATGACCCCCGAACACGCCGCCACGGTTGCGGCTAAGCACCTCGTAAAAGGCGGAGAGGTGGTAAAGGAACTGCTGTACGAGGGTACCGTTCACGAGGACGGAAGCATAATACCGTTTGCCGAAATACCCTTCTATAAGCACCAGATGAGAATAGCGCTGAGGAATTGCGGCGTCATCGCGGCGGAGGACATAGACGAGGCTTTGGCGGCGGGCGATTACCAAGCCTTGAAAAAGGTCTTGTTCGAAATGACCCCCGACGAGGTCGTGTCCGAGCTTAAAGCTTCGGGCTTGCGCGGACGCGGCGGCGCGGGCTTCCCCACGGGGCTTAAATGGCAGTTTACCAAGGACGCCCCCGGCGACGTCAAATATATCTGCTGTAACGCCGACGAGGGCGACCCCGGCGCGTTTATGGACAGGTCGGTGCTGGAAGGCGACCCCCATACCGTTTTGGAGGCAATGGCGATAGCCGGTTATACGGTCGGCGCGCACGAGGGCTATATTTACGTGCGCGCGGAATATCCTATCGCCGTGCAAAGACTTAACATAGCTATCGAACAGGCGCGCGAGGCGGGCTTGCTCGGCAAGAATATTTTAGAAAGCGGTTTCGATTTCGACGTGTTCGTCCGTCTCGGCGCGGGCGCGTTCGTCTGCGGAGAGGAGACGGCGCTTATGACCTCGATAGAGGGGCACAGGGGCGAGCCCCGTCCCCGTCCGCCCTATTCGGCGCAGTGCGGCTTGTTCTCCAAGCCCACGGTTTTAAACAACGTCGAAACCTGGGCGAACGTCAACCCCATAATACTCAACGGTTCGGAATGGTTTTCTTCTATCGGAACCGAAAAGAGCAAAGGCACGAAGGTGTTCGCGCTCGGCGGAAAAATTCATAACGTCGGGCTTGTCGAAGTGCCTATGGGCACGCCGCTCAGTACGATAGTTTACGAAATCGGCGGAGGAATCCCCGACGGCAAACAGTTCAAAGCCGCGCAGACGGGCGGCCCTTCGGGCGGCTGCATCCCTGCCAAATACATCGATATCCCCATGGACTTCGATAACCTTATATCCATCGGCTCTATGATGGGCTCGGGCGGACTTATCGTTATGGACGAAAGCACATGTATGGTGGATATAGCCAAATTCTATCTGGAATTCACCGCGGACGAAAGCTGCGGTAAGTGCACTCCCTGCCGCGTCGGTACGAAACGTATGTTACAGCTGCTTACCAAAATAACGGACGGCAACGGCGAGGAGAAGGACCTTGAAAAAATAAAGGACATAGCCGAGCATATGAAGTCGTCTTCGCTTTGCGCGCTCGGGCAGTCCGCTCCCAATCCCATACTTTCCACGCTTGCCCACTTCGGGGACGAGTATATAGCCCACATAAGGGATAAGCGTTGCCCCGCGCACGTCTGCAAATCGCTTATGAATTACTATATCGATCCCGAAAAGTGCCGCGGCTGTACGCTCTGCGCCCGTAATTGCCCCGCAAACGCAATATCGGGTACGGTAAAGAGCGCGCACGAGATAGACGTTAAAAAGTGTATCAAGTGCGGTCAGTGTATAGCGCATTGCAAATTCAACGCGATAGAGAAGAGATAAGGGAGGAAGATTATGGTAAATTTAAAGATTAACGGCATCGCCGTCAGCGTGCCCGAGGGCTCTACTATATTACAGGCGGCAAAGCTCGCCAACGTGCGTATACCCACCCTTTGCTATTTAAAGGAAGTGCAGTGCATAGGCTCCTGCCGTATGTGCCTCGTCGAAGCGACGGGCGCAAGGGGGCTGGTCGCCGCCTGCGTCTATCCCGTTTCCGAGGGTATGGAAGTCAGGACGAACACCCCCAAGGTGAGGAAGTCGAGAAAGACGACGCTCGAATTACTGCTCTCTACCCATAAGAAAAAGTGCCTGAGCTGCGTGCGCTCGATGAATTGCGAGTTGCAAAAGCTCGCGCTCGAATACAATGCGGAGGAGGACGAGTTCGGCACGGACCACTACGACAGACCCATAGACGATTTGTCGCCGTCGGTCGTAAGGGACAATTCCAAGTGCATTATGTGCACCCGTTGCGTCGCCGCCTGCGAAAAGCAGACCATAGGCGCGATAGGTCCCAAAAACAGGGGATATGCAAAGGTCATCGGCTCGCCGTTCGACGTTTCGCTCGCACATACTCCCTGCGTAAACTGCGGTCAGTGTATCGTCGCGTGCCCCGTCGGCGCTCTGTATGAAAAGAGCAGTATAGCCGACGTATGGGGGGCTATCGTAGACCCTTCCAAAAAGGTCGTATTTTTCACGGCTCCGTCGGTAAGGGCGACCCTCGGCGAAGCGTTCGGACTGCCCGTCGGCACAAACGTCGAAGGCAAAATGGTAACGGCAATAAAACAGCTCGGCGAAGCGGAGTGCTTCAATATGGACACCACCGCGGATTTGACCATAATGGAGGAGGCGAACGAGCTCGTCGCGCGCGTAAAAACGGGCGGCGCGACGCCTATGTTCACAAGCTGCTGCCCCGGCTGGATAAAGTTCTGCGAACACTATTATCCCGAATTTTTGCCCAATTTATCGAGCTGCAAATCTCCGCAGGAGATGTTCTCGGCTGTGCTTAAATCCTATTACTGCGAAAAGAACGGCATAGACCCGAAGGACCTCTTCGTCGTTTCGGTTATTCCCTGCACGGCGAAGAAATTCGAGCTCACCCGTGACGAGCTCGGTCATTACACGGACGCGTGCATAACCACGAGGGAGCTTGCCAAGATGATTAAGGAGGCAGGCATAGACTTCGTAAATCTGCCCGACTCGGAGTACGACGACCCGTTCGGTTTGGCTTCGGGCGCGGGCGCGTTATTCGGCGCGACGGGCGGCGTCATGGAAGCGGCGTTAAGGACGGCGGCGAATATCCTCGGCGACGAGGACGAGCCCATAGTCTTTAACGAGGTGCGCGGCACGGCGGGCGTGAAGGAGGCCGAATTTACCTTGGGCGGCGCACACGTCAGCGTGGCAGTCGCCAGCGGTCTTGGCAACGCCAGAAAGATTATCGAGGATATAAAAAGCGGTAAAAAGAGCTATACTTTCGTGGAAATTATGGCTTGCCCCGGCGGCTGTATCAACGGCGGCGGTCAGCCCTACGTCCACGACGAGGTGCGCAATAACGTAGACCTTAAAACTTTACGCGCACAGGCGCTGTACGACTACGATTCCGACAGCAAGACGCGTTGCTCGCACGAAAACGCCAACGTTACAAGGCTGTATGCCGAATACTTCGGCGAGCCCAACTCGCCTAAGGCGCACGAGCTTTTGCATACCTCTTACGAGGCAAGACCCAAATATTAATTTTGCGTAACGTGTCGCCGCGACCGCAATATGAACCCCCGTTGCGCGTTATTTACGCGCAACGGGGGTTTTGCGCGCAAGCATATCGGCAAAAAATTATTTTACGAAGTGTTTGAACGCTTGGAATTTGCGTTATAATATAAGTAGACAAAGAAAAACGCAACCGATACCCCGCCGCGGAGAGTAATAACGGGTTCACGCTTTTCCGGAAGTATTTCGCAAAAGGAGATTATTGATTATGAAACGCTATTTACAGACTAAGACCAATTCAGACAATTATGATTTATTCGACGCGTTCAACAATTTCTTCCGCCCCGTTTTCTATGACGAACAGGTCGCGCTGAGGACGAATATCAAAGAAACGGCGGAGGCTTACGAGCTCGACGTCGAATTACCCGGTTATTCCAAAGAACAGATTAAAATTTCCCTCGATAACGGTTATCTTACCGTTTCTGCGGAAAAAGACGAAAAGGAAGAAGACAAGGATAAACATTTCATCAGAAAGGAAATTACCGAGTCCTGTTCGAGGAGCTATTACGTGGGCGAATACGTCACCGACGACCAGATTAAGGCGAGGTACGAAAACGGCGTACTGTCGCTGACCGTGCCTAAGTCTCAGCCCAAAAAATCCGAGGGCAAGTATATAGCTATCGAGTAATAATATACTGCCGCGCACCATAAAAAATCAAACGGTTACCGCCCCGAAGCTTTCGTTAAGCTTCCGGGGCGGTTTTGCGTTGAATGTAAATTTCACGTCGAAATACGCCTGAACGCGGTCCGGTACCGTCGCCCTTCGCAGAAGGAAACGGAAGAGATACCGGAGTACGGCTTCCGGCGGCGGCAAGCGTAAGCCCGTCCGTTCGGTTTATCGGACAAAATGGGGGAAATCGTCTGAATTTTTAAGTGAAAAAACGCAATATCCGCGTTGACTTATCAATGTGGATATTGTATTATATAACAGAGGTGTTTTTATGTATAAAATCGTAAAAAAAAGAGCGCTCAATTCCACCGTTACGCTTATGGAGATTGAAGCGCCCCTCGTTGCGCGCAAGGCGCAGGCAGGGCAGTTTATAATTTTAAGGGTCAACGACGACGGCGAGCGCATACCCCTGACGGTTGCCGGTTGCGACGTAAACGCGGGCACGGTGCGCATAATTTTTCAGGTCGTCGGCGCCACTACCGAGCTGTTGAACCATAAGAACGAGGGGGAGTATATCGCCGACTTCGTGGGACCTTTGGGCAAGGCGACCGAAACCGGGGGCTTAAAAAAGGTCTGCGTGGTGGGCGGCGGCGTGGGCTGCGCGATTGCGCTGCCCGTTGCCGAAAAATTCCACGCTTTGGGCGCGGAGGTACACTCTATCGTCGGCTTCCGTAATAAAGACTTAGTGATTTTGGAGGACGAATTTGCCGCGGCTTCCTCCAAGCTTACCATAATGACCGACGACGGCAGCTACGGCACGAAAGGACTTGTAACCGAGCCTTTGAAGCTCGCCCTCGAATCGGGCGAAAGCTATGACGAGGTCATAGCGATAGGACCCGTAATAATGATGAAATTCGTCGTCGCCGCCTGTAAGCCGTTCGGGGTTAAGACGGTCGTGTCCATGAACCCGATTATGATTGACGGCACGGGCATGTGCGGCGGTTGCCGCCTGACCGTGGGCGGAAAGACTAAATTCGCCTGCGTGGACGGACCCGATTTCGACGGCTACGAGGTCGATTTCGACGAAGCTATGATGCGCGGCGCTATGTACAGAGATTACGAAAAACACGCTTACGAAAAGGCGTGCAACCTGTTTAAAAAGGGGGAAAACCGAAATGGCTAAACCCAATATGAGTCCTAAAAAGAATCCCATGCCCTCGCAGGAGCCGAAGGTCAGGGCGAGAAATTTCGGGGAGGTAACGCTCGGTTATTCCGCGGAAACCGCCGTGGACGAGGCTACCCGTTGCCTTCACTGCAAAAACGCGCCCTGCGTCGGCGGTTGCCCCGTAAATATTCACATTCCCGACTTTATCGACAAAATCAAGGATGGCGACTTCGGGGGAGCTTATAAGGTTATATCGCTTTCAAGCTCGTTGCCTGCGGTTTGCGGAAGAGTTTGTCCGCAGGAAACGCAGTGCGAATCCAAGTGCGTCCGCGGCATAAAGGGCGAGCCCGTCGGCATAGGCAGGTTAGAGAGGTTTGTGGCGGACTATCACAACGACAACGGCTCGGCGGAACCCGAAGCGCCCGTATCCAACGGACACAGGGTTGCCGTCGTGGGTTCGGGACCTTCGGGACTGACTTGCGCGGGCGACCTTGCCAAGCTCGGCTATAAGGTGACCGTTTACGAAGCGTTGCACCTTGCCGGCGGCGTGCTCGTGTACGGCATACCCGAATTCCGTTTGCCCAAGAGCATCGTCCGGAAAGAGGTGGACGAGCTGAAAAAGCTCGGGGTAGACGTAGAAACCGACGTCGTTATCGGCAAGACGCTGACCATTGACGAGCTGTTCGGTATGGGATATGAGGCGGTCTTTGTGGGAAGCGGCGCGGGTCTGCCCAGATTTATGGGTATCCCCGGGGAGAGCCTGAAAGGCGTATATTCGGCGAACGAATTTCTGACGAGAAACAATCTGATGAAGGCATATCTGTCCGACTCCACGACCCCCGTACTGCACGCGCAGAAAGTCGCGGTAGTGGGCGGCGGCAACGTCGCCATGGACGCGGCGAGGACGGCGTTAAGGCTCGGCGCGGATAAGGTCTATATAGTGTACAGGCGCAGCCTCGACGAATTGCCGGCAAGGCGCGAAGAGGTCGAACACGCTATGGAAGAGGGCATAGATTTCCGCCTTTTGCAGAACCCCGTGGAAATTCTCGGCTATAACAATCCCGACGATAAGCGCGACCCTAAGAACGGCTTCGTCACGGGCATAAAGGTAATAAAGATGGAGCTCGGCGAGCCCGACGCAAGCGGCAGGCGCAGACCCGTTGAAATTCCCGGCAGCGAAGAGGTCTTGGACGTGGACTGCGTGGTAATTTCGATAGGAACCAGCCCCAATCCGCTTATAAAGGATACGACCGCAGGGCTCGAAGTGAACGGGCACGGCGGCATAATCGTCGAAGAAGCGACGGGCAAGACGACCAAAGAGGGCGTGTACGCGGGCGGCGACGCCGTCACGGGCGCGGCTACCGTCATACTCGCGATGGGCGCGGGCAAGACCGCGGCTAAGGCTATCGACGAATATATAAGAAAAAAATAACTCTGTAACAAAATGCAGTTTCGGCCGCCGCGGGGGGTAAGCCCTGCGGCGGCTTTTATAGTCATAGCCGCCCGACTGCAAATTTGTCGGCGATAAAGGCTTTAAATTATTGCTTTTATATTACAAATACTGTAAAATAAAATTAATCAAGCATATGAAAAAGTGTATTATTTATTGCTTTTCGGGGACGGGTAACACGTACCGCGTGTGCGGTATGATTGCCTCGGAGCTGAAAGCCTACGGTTACGAAACCGAAATTTTTTCGATTACCTATACGGCGTATAAGGAAAGGAATTTTCCCGACCCCAACGCCTACGACGTCATAGGCGCGGCGTACCCCGGGCACGCCTTTAACGCGCCCCGTCTTTTCAACAAATTTATCAGGCTTCTGCCCGCCGCGGAGCGCGGACAGCAGGCTTTTATCGTCAAGACCAGCGGAGAGCCTTTTTCTGTAAATAACAGCTCCTCGGGCGCGGTCAAAAGGTATCTCGGGCGCAAGGGGTATGACCTTACCTACGAAAAGCATTACCTTATGCCGTACAACATAATGTTCCGCTATCCGCAGGGGCTCGCCAAGCAGATGTATCTGTATTCGCAGGCGACGGCAAAGGTCTCCGCGCGCAAAATCGCCGAAGGGTACAGGGAAAGATTAAAGCCCAATGCGGCAAGCCTCGTTATGTGTCTGCTCGGCAAAATAGAGTGGTTCGGCGCCCGGTTCAACGGCTTGTTTTTCCGCGTCGATAAAAATAAATGCATAGACTGCGGAATGTGCGCGAAAAATTGCCCCGCGCAGAACATAACCAAACGCAAGGGGAAATACCGCTTCGGCGCGCGTTGTACGTTGTGTTGCAGATGCACCATGAACTGCCCCCGCGACGCCATATCCATGGGGCTTTTAAACGGCTTTAAGGTAAACGGCGCTTATAATTTCGAAAAACTCGTCCGCGACGAAAAGGTAAGCGGCAACTACGTAAACGCGCAGACCGTGGGCTATTACAAAAAAATGCTGGGATACTACGATAAAGCGGACGAAGAGCTCGCGGCGTACGGCATAGCCTCGCCGCGCGAAAGCTTCCCGCCCGACGAATTTGCCGTAACGGGCAAACGCGAAAGGCGCAGGCTGAAAAAGCAACGAAAAGCCGCCTTGAAGGCGGAGAGTAAAAACCGCAAAAACGGTTAATTAATGCGGTTAAACGCGGCATATATGCCGCCCAACGGTGTTTTATATGGATAATTCGAATATAGAAGAACAGTGTTATAAAGTCGCCGCCGAGTTGTTAAAGACGGCAAACATAAAGCGCGGCGGCATACTCGTCGTCGGGTGTTCGACGAGCGAGGTGTGCGGCTGTAAAATAGGCACGAACTCCGACGAGGGCGTGGCGGAGAGCATTTTCAGGGGCTTGCAAGCCGCGGCGGAGGAGTACGGCGTCTATCTCGCCGTACAGTGTTGCGAACATCTTAACCGCGCAATCGTAACCGAGCGCGCGGCGGCTCCCTTGTCCGAGCCCGTCAACGTCGTTCCCCGTAAAAAGGCGGGCGGCTCGCTTGCGACGGTCGCCTATCAAAGCTTTAAGGAGCCCGTGGTGCTGGAAAGTATCAGGGCGGACGTGGGCATCGATATAGGCGGAACGCTCATCGGTATGCATCTTAAACAGGTTGCCGTACCCGTAAGGCTCAGTACGGATAAAATCGGTCTGGCGCATATCGTATGCGCGAGGACGCGCCCCAAATTCATAGGAGGGGAAAGGGCGGTTTACGACCCTAAGCTGATTTAAAAAGTAATAAACCGACAGGAGAAAATATTTATGTTGGAAGTAGGAACAAAGGCTCCCGATTTCACTTTAAAGGATAAGGACGGAAACGAGGTTACGCTCTCGTCGTTTATCGGCAAAAAGGTGGTTCTGTATTTTTACCCCAAGGACAATACGCCCGGGTGCACTAAGCAGGCGTGCGCGTTCGCGGCGGCATATGAGGGGTTTAAAAGCAAAAACGCCGTGGTTATAGGCATAAGCAAGGACAGCGTCGCTTCCCATATAAAATTTGCGGAAAAGTACTCTCTGCCCTTTATACTGCTGTCCGACCCCGAATTGCAGGCAATTCAGGCGTACGGCGTCTGGCAGGAAAAGGTTATGTGCGGCAAAAAGCGTATGGGCGTCGTGCGTACGACATTTATTATCGGCGGGGACGGCTTGATTTCTGCCGTTATGCCCAAGGTCAAGCCCGATACAAACGCGCGGGAAACGCTTGCGCTTTTATGACTATTTTCCGTAAGGTTTTTGCGGTCGGGTAGGGAATATGACCGAATTAACGTATTTTGACGTGCGTAAATTAACCGACGGCGGCTATGAAAAATTATGCTCCGTCCTTCCCGGGGAGCGTCGGGCAAAGGCGGAAGCTCACACGTTCCGACGCGGAAAACTGCTTTCCGCCGCCGCAGGCTATCTTTTGCGGCGCGCGCTGAAAGAACGCGGACTGAACGCCGAAGCCGTTAAAATCGTGTACGGCGAGCACGGAAAGCCGTATATCGCGGACGGCGCGTTTTACTTCAATCTCTCGCACAGCGGCGATATCGCGGTCTGCGCCGCGTCCGATTGCGAAGTCGGGGCGGACGTACAGAAGATTAAACCCGTAACCCGAAAGCTTATGACGCGCGTCTGCACGCCCGACGAATTGAACTTTATCGACAGCGCCGAAGAGGGGAAGGACGCGGCTTTCTGCCGCCTGTGGACGGTGAAGGAGAGCTTTATAAAACAGCTCGGCGCAGGTCTGTCGCTGCCGCCTTTGGGGTTGGAAACCGAAATCGGCGGAAGCGTGCGCATAAAAAAAGACGGGGCATACTGCGACGTCCGTTTTAAGGAATATCCGTTGGAGGGCTACCGCGTGACCGTCTGTGCGCGGCACGGCGGCTTTTCTCCGCACCTGCGCGAAATAGAGGGCGTCTGAAAAGATAAAACGAATAAATAAAAAGCGCAAGGGTTACTTATTGTTTGCACCCCGAAAGTCCGTGCAGAAAATTAAATAATTAAAGTCGTGGATGAGTTCCGTATTGCACGGGACTCATTCATTTTAGTTTAAGAGAAATTCCGCCGCCCTCACGGCGGAGTGTGTAGCACGTTAAGAAATCAGCGTATAATGACGCAAATTTTTAATTTATGACGAAAGTCGGCGATAACGGCGCGGAACGACGCTTGGCGATAAAAAACGGCGTCTATAACCGACAATAGAAATAAGAAGCGACTAAATTCACGGAAAATTTAATCAAGCTATCATAAAAACAGTCAAGCAAACAAACCGCTTGGCTATTTTTATGTGTTTGGAATCAAGTAAAATATTAATAAAAAAGCAGGAGAAAAACAATGAAGTACAAAGAATGGTTAAACGAGTGGCTCGAATGTTACGTAAAGCCGTCGGCAAAAAAGAAGACGTACATAAGGTACTCTGAAATAGTGTCGGGGCATATCGCCGGAACGCTCGGCGGATACGAGATGAGCGACCTTACGCCGCTTATCTTGCAACGGTTCATAACGGAGCTTTTGCGAAGCGGAAACTTAAAGACGGGGCAGGGGCTTTCGGCAAATTCCGTGAACGGCATTATAACCGTCATACAAAATTCGTTGAAGGTTGCGTATAACGTCGGGCAGATTCCGGAATATACGGCAAATAGGGTAAAACGCCCGAAAGCGCGGGGAAAACAAATTACTTGTTTCACGCCTACGGAACAAAAGAAAATCGAGCAAGCAATTTTAAACGGCAAAAAACCTAAAATGTTCGGAGTAATTATCTGCCTCTACACGGGTTTGCGGATAGGGGAACTTCTCGCGCTAACTTGGAGCGACGTAGATTTTAAAAGAGGCGTTATATCCGTTACGAAAACCTGTTACGACGGAAAAGACGAAGGCGGTAAATTTACGAGGATAACGGACGTTCCCAAAACCGAAACGTCGCGGAGAGTCATTCCTTTGCCCAAACAGCTGGTTCCGTATTTGCGGAGCTTAAAGAAAGACGGTAATTCCGTCTATGTCGTTGCGGAAAGGGCAGGGAAGCCTATTTCTGTGCGGTCATATCAACGAAGCTTCGAGTTGTTCTTAAATAAACTGAATATTCCTCATAAAGGTTTTCACGCATTAAGGCATACGTTCGCCACGAGAGCTTTGGAATGCGGAATGGACGTTAAGACGCTGTCCGAGATACTCGGGCATAAAAACCCGACGGTTACGCTCAACCGCTACGTGCATAGTCTTATGGAGCATAAACGGGAGATGATGAACCGTTTGGGGAAACTGTTGCCCGCGGCAATATAAAAGCGGCATGGCAACGAGGTCTATACCGCCGGATAATTTTCGCCTATTAGAGTAATAGGCGAACTTATATATATTATATTTTACGACTAAATCCGATTAAAATCAAGAGATTTACAAAATAAAGTTGTTTTAGGCACAAAATATTTTGTAACCGTTATATTCTTAACCATATTAGTGCGGTCAGAGCGGATAAGTTTACTAAAATTGTTCGCCTATTACTCTAATAGGCGGTAACGGTTTATCGGGAACGGGCACGTAATA
>CAZUYN010000026.1:0-18581 GCA_964624495.1 uncultured Clostridia bacterium | reverse complement strand
GGTATCGGCGGTATCGGCGCTTGATGCGGTATCGGCGGTATCGGCGCTTGATGCGTTGAGATAGTACGCCTTGACATTCAAGCTGACTATGTCGTCGCCGCGGATTTGGGTTTGAAGCCCGTTGCCGTTGACGTCGTTATTCATCGCAAACCAGGCAAGGCAGACGCCGACGCACAGCAAAACGCTGACGACAAGCGCGATAACAGATATTACCAGCCGCTTAGAAGCCTTTTTAAGCACCGCCTTACCCCCTTTTGCGTTTTTTCCGTTTTGCGCCGCAACCCGTGCGCGTACGCGCAGTTCCCTATAATAAAATACCGTTCCTTTTTCAATTATATAATCGCCCGTCCGAATTGTCAAGTCCAAGTCCCTTATTTTTCGCGTCCCGACTCGGCGCGCAAACCCTTTTAAGGCAAGCTCCGCGCCCCGCCGCCCGTCCGCCCCGACGGCGGCTATGTATTTTTATACAATTCACGGGTCGTTTATAAGCAAAATATTCACGCTTTAAATAAAATTATGCACTTTCACCCCTTAACGCAGGTTGACAAAGCCGACGGTTTATGATATTATAGCTGATAATAATCTTACGGTTAAGCGGAATTTAACCGCAACGGAGAAACCACTATGAAGATGAAGGGAGCGGATATTTTAATAAACTGCCTTACGGAACAGGGCGTAGACACGATTTTCGGCTACCCCGGCGGCGCGGTTCTCGATATCTACGACGCTTTATACCGCAACGGCAAAATCAACCATATCCTCACCGCGCACGAGCAGGGGGCGGCGCACGCCGCAGACGGCTATGCGCGCGTCACGGGCAAGGTGGGCGTTTGCTTTGCGACGTCCGGTCCCGGCGCGACCAACCTCGTTACGGGTATCGCCACGGCTTATATGGACAGCATACCGATGGTCGCCGTCACGGGCAACGTCGGGATAGACAATTTGGGCAGGGATTCTTTCCAGGAAATCGATATCACCGGAATTACGATGCCCATAACCAAGCACAATTATATCGTCAAGGACGTTAAAGAGCTTGCGGACACGATAAGACGGGCGTTTTATATCGCCAATTCGGGCAGAAAAGGTCCCGTTCTTATAGATATTCTTAAAAACGTGCAGACCGCCGAATACGATTACGAGCCCTCCTCCCCCCTGCCCCTTAAAAAAATCGCGGTGGACGAAGAAAAGCTTAAAACGGCGGCGGAAATTATAAACGCGAGCAAAAAGCCCCTGCTAATGGTCGGCGGAGGGGCTGCGTCCTCCGACGCGTCGGATGAAATTGCCGCAATCGCCGCCAAGCTGAACGCGCCCGCGGCGTATACTCTTATGGGCAAGGGCGTTCTGGACGACGGCTGTAAATACAACCTCGGAATGATGGGAATGCACGGAACCAAGGCGGCTGCCGGGGCGCTGATCGAAAGCGACTGCATAATCGCGTTGGGCACGCGCTTTTCGGACAGGGTGGCGTTAAACCGCAAACTGTTCGCAAACGGCAAAAAGGTCGTGCAAATAGATATCGACAACGCCGAATTCAATAAAAACGTGCCCGTCGCCGCCACCGTTCTGGGCGACGTGGCAACCTGCGCGAAGCTGCTTTTGCCCCTGCTCGAAGAAAAGGACGGGGAATGGCTCGAACAAGCCGTACGCGCCGTACGGCAGCAAAGCAAATCGGATTGCAGGGCGTGTAAAATTTTACGCACGGCGGCGGAAATCGCGCCCAAGGACAGCCCCCTTATCACCGACGTCGGGCAACACCAAATGTGGGCGGCGCAGGCATATCCGTTAAGCTCCCCCCGACTGTTCTGTTCGAGCGGCGGACTCGGCACGATGGGCTACGGCATGGGCGCGGCGATAGGCGCGGCGTTCGGCACGGGCAAGCTGTGCGTGCTGGTTACGGGCGACGGTTGCTTCAATATGAATTTAAACGAGCTTTCCACGGCGGTCACGCAGGGCATACCCCTCGTAATATTGCTTATGAACAACGGCGTTTTGGGAATGGTGCGCCAGTGGCAGAAGATTTTCTACGGCAGAAGATTTTCCCAGACCACCCTGCAAAAACAGACCGATTATATAAAATTCGCGGAAAGCTTCGGGGCTAAGGGCGTAAGCCTGCGCGAGGACGACGATATCCGCGCCAAGCTCGAAGAGGCGTTCTCCTACGCCGCCGAAAATTGCTCCCCCGTGGTCGTAGACTGCCGTATATCCCCCGACGACAACGTTTTGCCTATGATAAAGCCGGGCGGAACGTACGACGCACAGATAGATAAAATGGAGGAAAACTGAGTTGGAAGAAAATAAGACGAAGAAATACACTATCGGCGCGCTCTGCTCTAACAAGAGCGGCGTTCTGACGAGGATAACGGGCTTATTCGCAAGGCGCGGCTACAATATAGAAAGTCTGACGGCTTGCGCCACCGAGGACCCCGAAATTTCGAGGATAACGGTCATACTCGTCGGCGACGAATACACCCTCTACCAGATGATAAGGCAGATGGATAAGCTCGAGGACGTCAAAAAAATAGGCTGCGCCAACGAGCTTGACTGCGTCTACCGCGAGCTGCTGCTTGCAAAGGTACGCGCTTCCGCCGAGGCGAGGACGCAGATTGCGCTCATAAACGACATTTATAAAGCCAAGGTGGTAGACCTTTCCATCGACACTATGATATTGGAGATAACGGGCGACCCCGAAAAGCTTGACGCTTATATGAAGGTCATAGAGCCGTTCGGCATTCTGGAAATGCAGCGTACGGGCGTCACCGTGCTTGCTCGCGGACGGCACACTCTCAAAGACAGGGATTGCTACGGCGACCACGTGAATTAAAGGTAAAATATATATGAAAAACATCTTTTCCGAAAGCGTTGACATGAGTTCGCAGCGTTCGCTTTTAAGGGCGCTCGGCTGGACGGACGGGGAAATGAACAAGCCCATCGTGGGCATAATCTGCGCCCAAAGCGAAATTATCCCCGGGCATATGCATCTGGACACGATAGCCAAAGCCGCGTCCGAGGGCGTTATCGCGGCGGGCGGCAAGCCCGTAATACTCCCCTCGATAGGCGTTTGCGACGGCATAGCGATGGGGCATTCGGGAATGCGCTATTCCCTTCCCTCGCGAGAGATAATAGCCGACAGCGCCGAAATACTTCTGCGCGCGCACGGCTTTCAGGCGGCGGTCTTTATAGGCAACTGCGACAAAATAATACCGGGTATGCTTATGGCGGCGGCGAGGGTCGATATCCCGTCGATATTCGTTTCGGGCGGTCCCATGCTCGCGGGCAGGGTACGCGGCAAAAAGACCTCGCTTTCGACTATGTTCGAAGAGGTCGGCGCGTACAACGCGGGCAAAATCGACGGCGAAGAGTTAAAGGAATACGAATGCAACGCCTGCCCCACCTGCGGCTCGTGCAGCGGTATGTTTACGGCAAACAGCTTAAACTGTCTGTGCGAAGCGCTGGGTATGGCTCTGCCGGGGAACGGCACCCTGCCAATGGTATACAGCCAAAGACTTGCCCTTGCGAAAAACGCCGGGGAAGCGGTTATGAATTTACTCGCAAAGAATATCCGCCCCTCCGACATTATGACGCCGTCGGCGTTCAGGAACGCGGAAACGGTCGATATGGCTATCGGCGCGTCGACGAATACCGTGCTGCACCTTATCGCCGTAGCGCGAGAAGCGGGGCTGACCGGGGAACAGATTTCGGTCGACGTGCTCAACTCCATAAGCGAAAAGACGCCCAACCTGTGCAGACTTGCGCCGGCGGGCGAGCACTATATCGAAGAACTGCACGAAGCCGGCGGCATTTCCGCGGTTATGAAGGAATTATACGACGCAAAGCTTCTGGACGGCGAGGTTATGACGGTAAGCGGCGCAAAGCTTAAAGACGTAATCGCAACCGCGCGCAACCGCAACCCCGAAATAATACGCCCCGTCGGCTCCCCCTATTCCGAACAGGGCGGCTTGACCGTGCTCAAAGGCAATCTTGCAAAAGAGGGCTGCGTAGTCAAAAAGTCGGCGGTAGACCCCAAGATGTTAAAGCACAGCGGTCCCGCCAGATGCTTCGACAGCGAAGAAGAGGCTATGCTCGCCATCTCGGGCGGTAAAATAAAAGAGGGCGACGTCGTCGTCATCCGCTACGAGGGTCCGATAGGCGGACCGGGCATGCGCGAAATGCTTACCCCTACCTCCGCAATCGTCGGGGCTGGGCTGGGCGACTGCGTGGCGCTTATCACCGACGGCAGATTTTCGGGCGCAACGCGCGGCGCGGCAATCGGGCACGTCTGTCCCGAAGCGGCGGCGGGCGGTCTTATAGGCGTTCTCAAAGACGGCGATATAATCGAAATAAATATCCCCGAATGCACCCTTACCGCACGGCTTTCCGACGAAGAAATCGAAAAGAGATACAAGACGTTCACCCCCAAGGTCAAGCCTGTCTCGGGCTATCTTGCCCGTTACCGCGCAAGCGTAACTTCGGCTTCCGAGGGCGCAATATTCAAAAAATAATAATTAACGCATAAAATATATTTATGAAAAATAAAATCTTTAAACTCGATACGGACGCCGAAGCGTCGGAAATCTGTTGCGATTTATACGACGCGCACATAACAATCCGCGCGTCGGACGACAGACAGCTTAAAATAATCTACCCCGACGCGAAAAACGTCAACGTGGCTTTCGGCGAAAGCGGAATTTTAATCAGCCAGACAAAGCGCGTTTCGCTTTTTTCGCGGCAGTATATAACGCTGTACCTGCCTTCGCACATCGTCCCCGACGTCAAACTGTGCGTAAAGCACGCCTCGGCTTTGTTCGACGGGGGCATATACGGCGAAATGAGCCTGAACGCCGAAGACGGCAGGCTGTGCCTTATCAACGGCTCCTTCGCCTCGTGCGAGATTATAGGCGGCGATTTGGACGTCTATTTAGACGAAACCACGATAAAGGACAACGCGTTCACGCAGTTCGGCAAGGGCAACGTGCTTGCCGAAAACTCGTTCGCCACCAGGGCGGAATGCAGGATTAAGAGCGGAAACCTCGGCTTCGTAAACCTCAACTGCAAGGAATGCGTTTTCGAAGTCGACAAGGGCAACATAATGGCAACCATGACGGGCGCGGAGGAAGAATACAACACGCTGCTGCGCGCAAAGAGCGGCACAGCCAACAGGGACGGCGCGGAAAACGTGGGCGCACAGAAATCAATCAGGGCGTTCACGGGCAAGGGCAATATAATGCTCGACTTCGCCGGGAAGAGCACGGACGTAACGGAAGCAGCCGTCGCCGAAGCCGAAGAAACCGAGGGCAGTGACGCGCCCGAAACACGGGAATACTACGGGGAGAAACAATTATGAGTAACGCCAAACAAGGCGGCATGACCGCCTCACAGAAAATACTCGCCGCCCATGCCGGGCTTGAAAAAGTCGTCGCGGGGCAGCTTATATCCGCAAGGCTCGACCTCGTGCTCGGCAACGATATAACGGGTCCGGTCGCCATAAAGGAATTTAAAAAGACGGGCGCGGAGAAGGTCGCCGACCGCGAAAGCATAGCGTTGGTTATGGATCACTTCGCCCCCAATAAGGACATAAAGAGCGCCGAACAGTGCAAGCTCTGCCGCGTATTCGCCAAGGAGCAGGGAATTACCAACTTCTACGACGTCGGCAAAATGGGCGTAGAGCACGCCCTGTTGCCCGAGCTCGGACTTGTGGGCGCGGGCGACCTTATAATAGGCGCGGACAGCCATACCTGCACTTACGGGGCGTTGGGCGCGTTTTCGACGGGCGTCGGTTCTACCGATATGGCTGCCGGAATGCTTACGCAGACCTGCTGGTTCAAGGTGCCGTCGGCAATAAAATTCATACTGCACGGCAGCTTCAACCGCGGCGTATGCGGCAAGGATTTGATTTTACATATTATAGGTATGCTCGGAGTAGACGGCGCACTGTACAAATCTATGGAGTTTACGGGCGACGGCGTGAAAAGTCTGAACATAGACGACCGCTTCACCGTATGCAATATGGCGATTGAAGCAGGCGCGAAGAACGGAATTTTCCCCGTGGACGAAGTCGCGCTCGAATATATGAAGGGCAGGTTCAAACGCCCCGTTAAGATATACGAAGCCGACCCCGACGCCGAATACGACGCGGTTTACGAAATAGACTTGGGCTCCTTACAGCCCACCGTTTCTTTCCCCCATCTCCCCGAAAACGCAAAAACCCCGTCGCAATGGGGCGATTTACCCATAGACCAGGTGGTCGTAGGCAGCTGCACCAACGGCAGAATTACCGATATGCGCATAGCCGCGGAGGTGTTAAAGGGCAGAAAGATAGCCGACGGAGTCCGCGCGATAATCATTCCGGCGACGCAGGCTGTGTACAGACAGTGCATCGACGAGGGATTGATACAGATATTTTTAGACGCGGGGGCGATTGTCTCCACCCCGACGTGCGGTCCCTGCCTCGGCGGCTATATGGGTATTCTCGCCGAGGGCGAACGCTGCGTTTCGACCACAAACCGCAACTTCGTGGGGCGTATGGGACACGCGAAGAGCGAGGTCTACCTCGCCTCCCCCTACGTCGCCGCCGCCAGCGCGGTAGCAGGCAGGCTGTGCACGCCCGACAAACTTTAAGGAGCAGAATTATGAAAGTCAAAGGTAACGTATTCAAATACGGTAACGACGTAGACACCGACGTCATTATCCCCGCAAGATATTTAAACGACAGCTCGGAAGAGGCGCTTAAAGCGCACTGTATGGAGGATATCGACCAATCGTTCACCGCAAGGGTTCAAAACGGCGATATCATCGTCGCGGGCGACAACTTCGGTTGCGGCTCCTCCCGTGAGCATGCACCCCTTGCCATTAAGGCGAGCGGCATAAGTCTGGTAATCGCAAACTCTTTCGCGAGAATTTTTTACAGAAATTCCATTAATATCGGACTGCCCATTCTCGAATGTCCCGACGCGGTTAAAGAAATTTCCGCAGGCGACGCGGTAGAAGCCGATTTGTCGCGCGGAGAGATAAAAAATTTAACAACGGGCAAGACCTTCACCGCCCAACCCTTCCCCGACTTCATACAGGAGATTATAACCGACGGCGGACTGTTGAAGCATTTGGAAAAATCGGGGAATTAACCCCGTAATATGCCCCAATCAACACATTCGGAGAATTAATTATGAATTACAATATTGTCGTTTTGGACGGCGACGGGATAGGTCCCGAAATCTGCGACGGCGCAATCAGGGTTCTGAACGCAGTCGGCAAAAAGTTCAACCACGCCTTCAACTTCACGCACAAGCTTATAGGCGGTTGCGCGATAGACGCCCGCGGCGTTCCCCTGCCGGAGGATACGGTCGCCGCATGTCTGGCTTCCGACAGCGTCCTTTTGGGCGCGGTGGGCGGCTATAAATGGGATAATCTGCCCGTCGATATCAGACCCGAAAAGGGACTTTTGGGTATAAGAAAGGCTATGGGGCTGTATTCCAATATCCGCCCCGCAAAGCTGTGGAAAAGCCTTGCAAAGGCTTCCCCGTTAAAATACGAGCTGGTTAGCGGCGGCGTGGAAATAATAATCGTACGCGAGCTTACGGGCGGAATATACTTCGGCGAACGCGGCACGGGCGTCTCGGAAGAGGGCGGCGACTTCGCCTGGGATACCGAAAAATATTCGGTTAAAGAAATCGAACGCATAACGCGTATCGCCTGCGAGCTTGCCATGAAGCGCACTAAAAAAATAATTTCGGTGGACAAGGCGAACGTGCTCGAAAGCAGCAGGCTTTGGAGAAAGACCGTGCACGAATACGCCGCAAAGCATTACCCCGGATTGACCGTAGAGGATATGCTCGTCGATAACGCGGCTATGCAGATAGTTAAAAATCCGTCGCAATTCGACGTCGTGGTAACCTCCAACCTGTTCGGCGATATTTTATCGGACGAAGCGGCGCAGGTTACGGGTTCGATAGGAATGCTCGCCTCCTCCTCCCTCGGCGACGGCACGCGCGGTCTTTACGAGCCCATTCACGGCTCCGCGCCCGACATCGCGGGCAAGGACGCCGCCAACCCTATCGCCACTATTTTGGCGGCGGCGATGATGCTGCGCGACAGCTTCGGTCTGGACAAGGAATACCTCGCAATCGAAAACGCCGTACAGAAGGCGCTCGACGGCGGCGCGCGCACGGGCGACATAATGGAAGAAGGAATGGAGAAGGTAAGTTGCAGCCGTATGGCGGAGCTTATCGCGCGGCAGATATGATTGAAGAAAACGTAAAAAAATTACTTGCGGAAATACCCGAAACAAACCCCTTCGGCGAAAAAGTGACCCTGGTCGCCGCCGTAAAAACGCAAACGCCCGAGGATATTAACCGCGCCATATGCGCGGGCATAACCGATATCGGCGACAACCACGTTCAGGAATTTAAAGAAAAATACGACTTGATAACGGGCAACCCGAACAGGCACTTTATCGGTCATTTACAGACCAACAAAGTCAAATATTTAATCGGTAAAATCCGCCTCTACCACTCGCTCGACAGAATGGAGCTCGCCGAAGAACTGTCCAAACGCGGAGCGCGCGCGGACGTAGTTTCCCCCGTGCTCGTTCAGATAAATATAGGCGACGAGCAGACCAAATCGGGGTTTGAAATAAGCCAAGCCGAAGAGGTCTACGCGCAGTTAAAGGCGACGCCTTATTTAAAGGTCAATGGGCTTATGGCAATGCTGCCCGACAGCGACGACGCGCGGCTTTTGAAAACGCTGGCGACAAAAATGCGCCGCCTGTTCGAAGAGCTGAAAGCCAAGGACGAAGATATAGAATACCTTTCCATGGGAATGAGCGGCGACTGGCGGCTGTGCGTGGACTGCGGAAGCAATATGATTCGTCTGGGCACGGCTATTTTCGGCGCGAGGTCTTATCCGGACCGCCCGACGGGCAACTGAACCGCAAGCCGCAAATAAGTTTAATTTTAATATTCACCCCCGTAATGCGCCGCGTTAGTTGCGGCATATTACGGGGGCAATTGCTTTTTTCTGCCCGTATTTTTTCAATACGCGGCGGCGATTGAAAATCCGCACGGTTTAAAAAAGTAATAATTCATTGTGACAAAATATAAAATTATTATTGATTTATATCTCCGAAAGTGTTATAATGGCGCAAAGAATACACGGGAGAAATATAAAAAATGGTCATTGCCTTAACGGGCGCGACGGGCAATATGGGCAGGAGCTTTATATGGGCGCTTAACAACGCCCCCGACGTCGCCGATAAATTAAAAATTCTGTGCAGGAGCAAGGCGAAAGCCAAAGAGCTTTTGAAATTATGCCCCTCCTTAAAGGATAAAATAGAAATAGTATTCGGCGACTTATCGGACGCAAAGGTCTGTATTAATCTGGTAGAGGGTTGCGACGTGGTGCTCAACCTGTGCGCGGTTATCCCCCCCACGTCGGACGGCAACCCCGAAGCGGCGATAGCCTGCAACGTTACGGGGGTTAAAAATCTTATCTCCGCGATTGAAAGCGTTAAGGAAAACCAACCCCGTCTTATACACATATCGTCCGTAGCCGTATACGGCAACCGCACGGGCGAACACAGATACGGCAGGGTCGGCGACCCCCTCGTTTCCGGTCCGTTCGAGCTGTATTCCTCGACAAAAATTCTCGGCGAATACGCAGTTTTACAGTCCGAAATCAAGCAATGGGCGATATTCAGGCAGACGGCGATATACCACTATAACCTCTTCACCGACAACCTGCACGACGGGCTTATGTTCCACACCTGCTTCGACGCGCCGCTGGAATGGGTTACGGCAAAGGACAGCGGAATACTTTTACTTAATTTTTTGAAGAAGAGCAAAAACGGAACCCTCCCCGAAAGCTTTTGGAAGAGGGTATACAACATAGGCGGCGGAGCTTCCACACGCGAATACGGCTACTCCTCTTACGACTCGGGCTTTAAAATTATAGGCGGCAACATACGCGATTTTTTCAAGCCCTGGTACAACGCCACGAGGAACTTCCACGGAATGTGGTTTTCAGACAGCGACGAGCTTGAAAAACTGTTTTTATTCCGCGGACAGTCGAGCGCCGATTATTGGAAGGAAATGGAGCTATTGCACAAGTTCTACAAATACGGCAAATACGTTCCCGCGCCGATAATTTCGCAATTCGCCGTCAAAAGGCTTTTAAAGGACGACAACTCCCCCGCCCGTTGGGTAAAGAAAAACGACGAGGCGCGCATAATCGCCTACTTCGGCGGACGCGAAAAATACGAAGCCCTGAAAAAGACCCGCTGGGAGGACTTTGTCCTGCCCTCCGGGGTGCCCGACCCCGCCCCGATGAGCTACGAAGAAAAGATGGCGGCTTACGGCTACGACATAGACAAGCCCGACGGGGAGATTACCGCCGACGATTTAAAGACGGTCGCGGAAGCCCACGGCGGCAAGTGCCTTACTCCGCTTATCTTCGGCGGCGATATGTACAGAAAGCTCGACTGGCTTAATTCCGACGGCGAAAAATTTTCCGCCGACGCGTACACCGTTTTAAGGGCGGGGCATTGGGAGCACGCCCTGTACAGGGAATTTAAATGGGAATTCGACAGACTTTCCAAAACCGACAAAATCTTCGCCCGTATCTGGTACGACAGCCACGACGAAGACGAAAATTACGTCTATTTCTTTGACAAAAGCTTTAACGCGCACGCGGAAAAGTTCGACGGCGGCAAAGATACGTAACGTATATTACGGTAAAAATCGGATTAACGGGTTTATCGTAAGCCCGAAAATTTAAGGAGGTACGTTATGCCAAAGCAAATTAAAATCTGTTACATCGGCGGAGGCTCCAAGATGTGGGCGAGGATCTTTATGTCCGACCTCGCGCTGGCGGAGGGTTTAAGCGGCGAAATCGCGCTTTACGATATCGACCGCCCCGCCGCCGAACGCAACGCAAAGATAGGCGCCTTTATAAACGCCGACCCCAAAACCAGGTCGGTGTTTAATTACTCCGTCTGCGACAGTTTGGACAAAGCGCTTCAAAACGCCGACTTCGTAATTCTATCCATTCTTCCGGCTACATTTAAAGAAATGCGCAGCGACGTCCACGCGCCCGAAAAATACGGAATTTACCAATCGGTAGGCGACACCGTGGGACCCGGCGGCGTGCTGCGCGCAATGCGCACCGTTCCCCTTTACGAGGGCTTTGCACAAAAAATCAAAGAAATTTGCCCCGAAGCCTGGGTCATAAATTTTACCAACCCGATGAGCATATGCGTAAAAACGCTGTACGATATCTTCCCCGACATCAAGGCGTTCGGCTGCTGTCACGAGGTTTTCCACGCGCAACAGTTTTTATGCTGCGTCTTACGGGAGACGCGCGGCGTTACCGCGTCTCGCGGTGATATATACACCGACGCGTGCGGCATAAACCACTTCACCTGGATAACCGAAGCGCGGTATAAAGATTACGACCTGCTGGCGCTGCTACCCGAATTTATGGAAGCGCATTATGAAGAGGGCTATTACGAATACCCCTCGCCCGACGGCGGACATTACGGCTTTTTGACCGACCCGTTCGCCTACGGAAACAAAGTCAAAATGGATTTATTCCAAAAATACGGCGCGTTGGCGGCGGCGGGCGACAGACACCTGGCGGAATTTTTAAACAACGACTGGTACCTCTCCTCTCCGCAGTCGGTAAAGGAATGGAAGTTCAACCTAACCACTGTGGATTGGCGCGAAGCCGACCAAGGGGCTAAGATAGCCGAAACCATAGAAATGGCGGAGGGCAGAAAACAATTCAAGCTTGAAAAATCAGCCGAAATAGCCGTCGATTTAATGAAGGCGGTTATGGGCTTCGAAACGATAATTTCCAACGTCAATATGCCCAACCGCGGACAGATGCTGCAGATGCCTGCCGGCTCAATCGTAGAGACCAACTGCGTATTTTCTCACGGGCAGGTCAAACCCGTGACGTCGAACCCGTTGCCGACCGCGGTCAAAAACCTCGTCTACCGCAACTGCGTAAACATAGACGGCTTGTACGAGGGGATAAAGGAACGCGATTTAAACAAGATTTTCCTCAACTTTTTAAACCAGCCGCTGTGCAGCCGCCTGTCGTTCGGCGACGGCAAGGCGCTGTTTAAGGAAATGTGCTTCAACACGCGAGAATACCTCTCCCCGTACTTCGACTTAGAAGAATATTTCGGAAACTGAAAAAGCCAAGATAAAAAAGCGACCGTTCAATTCGGTCGCTTTTCTTTATGCCCGAGCCGACGCGTTTTAAGGCGTTACCTTTTATCGGAAACCGTATTGCGGCGGAAAGCGATAAGCGATAAAATTACCGCAAGCAAAAGGAAGATTATAATAGGTATAAGCCCGAGCCGCGCCACCCCGTCAAACGTATACGGAACGGGCTGTCCGCTTATAGGGTCGGGCGTAGTATGCACCGCGCCCGTCACTACCCTGCCTATGTATACCGAGGGATAGAAGGGCAAAAAGCGGCAGAACGTTTCGAAGCCGCCCATCGTGTCGAGGGGCATCCAGGCGCCGCCCAGAATACCCGAAGCGCATATAAACGCCGAGCATATCCCGGGCGCGGCTTTTTCCCCGAGCAGACTCCCGAAAAATATGCCCAGAAATATTGAAAAGACAAGCTGCGGCAGCATTTCGGCGGCGAGCAGCACAGCCGCGCCGAACGAAAAGTAAACGCCGCCGAAAATAAGCGTTAATATCCACCCGAAGAACAGACAGATAAATTCCTGTATTATACCCACCGCAAGACAGGGCGCCGCATACCCGAGGACGAAGTCCGCGGTTTTCATCGGCGAGGTGTAAAGTCTTATCAAAAACGACGACGAACGGTCCTTGGAAACAAGCTGGCTTTCGGTAAGCATTACGAACGAAAACGAAAACATTATTATCCCGGGGACGAGCGACGTCGCGTCGAATATGGCTAACTGTACGGCGGTAAAACTGTTTATCGCATAAAACAGCAGCATCATTAAAACGGGAAAGGCGATACAGAAGATATATACTATCGGGTCGCGCAGCATTTCCAAAAGGTTTCTCTTTATAAACGCAACAGTTTTTTTCATCGTTAAACGCCCTCCCAGTCGGTCACGGCGGTCACGAACGCGTCCTCGAAATTGTCGCAGCCCGTAGCTCTCTTGATTTCCCCGCAGCTGCCGCTCATCTTGACCTTGCCTTTATCCATAACGGCAACCCTGTCGCATAAAGCTTCGACCTCTTCGAGGTAATGCGAGGTAAGCACGATTGTCGTCTTAGACTTTATCTTATTTATAACGCTCCACAGCTCTCTGCGCGCAAGCACGTCCAGCCCTAATGTAGGCTCGTCCAAAAATAGTATTTTAGGCGAGGAAACGATAGCGGCGGCAATCGACAGCCGCCTTTGCCAACCGCCCGAAAGCGTCTTTGCCCTACGCTTTAACACCTCCTCCAAAGAAAGGGTATGAATAATCTCTTCAACCGCCTTATCGCCAACCTTTGCGTCCTTGTAGTATATCGCCGCGAAAAATTCCAAATTTTCCTTTACGGTCAGGTTGAGCGCCACGCTCGTTTCCTGCGGGGAAACGCTGACAAAGGGCTTTATCTCCCGCATTTCCGAAAGCACGCTTTTGCCGAATAAAAACGCGTCGCCTTCGGACGGTTTTGTCAGACCGCTCAGAATTTTTATAAGCGTGGTCTTACCCGCGCCGTTGACGCCGAGTAGCCCGAACAGCTCGCCCTCTTCGACCTTCAAATCGACGCCGTTCAACGCCGTCACCGCGCCGTAACGCTTGGTTATGCCTTTACATTCAATAGCCTTCATAAACCTCTTTTCTCCGCCGTATTATAAATTTTGCGCTTGTCCGAAACGGGCTTTCAGCCCTATAAACATATCCGAAATAAGCGCGCTTACCGTATCGTCGTCGATATCCAGATAGGACGTGGCAATCATTGTGGCGACGCCGTGTACGAATATCCAGCACTCGGCGTGAAAACGCTCCGCCAAATCCCCCGTAAGACCCGTCGCCGCATTGAGCGCACCGAACACGCCCGAAAGCTCGCCGCCGTCGGCAATATATTCTTCTTTGTCGCGGCTACGCATAAACAGATAGGAAAACAGCTGCTTCTCCTCCCTCGCAAACCTGATATACCCCATACCGTACGCCTTATATTCGGGGTATTTACCGCTGTTTACCTCATTCTGTAAATAAGCCCTGTAAGTCGAGTTTATCATTTCGGCGACCGCAGATTTCAGTTCTTCCATTCCCTTGAACGACAGATAGACGGGGCGCGTCGAACAGCCGAGCGCGGAAGCCACAGCCCGTGCGTTCAAAGCCGCCATACCCTTTTTACGCACGAGAGAGTACGCCGCGTTTAAAATCTTTTCCCTCGTCACAACTTTTTTCGCCGCCATAAGTCCCCCAAAAATTCATTGGTTACTTTTGTTACCGATAGTATAAAACATACGCGCCACGGTTGTCAAGCTCAAACGCATAGGTTTCAATTACTAATTTGCCTATAAAAGTCTTTATTTACCGTCCGCGCTTGCCTTTTGACTTCCGCCGTTCCCTTGTCCTAACGAGCGACACGGCAAGCTTATACGCCTCGCAAAAGGGTATTACCGATAGCGCGGCGCCCGACGATAGCGCCCACAGCTTTACGGGCAGGGCTGCGATTTTAAACGCCGAGGCGAGCGGAGAAAGGCACAGCGCGATATTTACCCCCACGCCCAGAAGCACGGTCAGAAACAGCGCCTTGTTGGAGAATATGCCGACGAAAGCCGAGCGACTCCCCGAGCGGACGTTAAACGCGTGGAATAATTCGGAAAAGCTAAGCGCAATGAACGCGACCGTCGTCGCGACCCCGACCCCGTAATAGCACATCGCATATGCGTACAGTCCCACGGTTACCCCCGTAATATACAGCGACGAAACCAAAATAAACGCCAAAGACGATTTGGAAAACAACGCCTTTTCTGCGCGTTCGGGCGGATTTTTCATATCGTCGCCGCCCTTTTCGACCCCCAGCGCAAGCACGGGGAAGCTGTCGGTTATAAGGTTGAGCCAGAGCAGCTGCGTAGACGGCAGAAATCCGCAACCGAAGAAGGCGAACGTCACGGCGAGGATTGCCAGCACCTCCGCAAGATTGGTGGACAAAAAGAACTGTATGGTCTTTTTTATGTTGGAGGATATCCGCCGCCCCTCTTTTACCGCCGTGACTATGGTCGTAAAATTATCGTCGCATATAACCATATCGGCGACGCTTTTTGTGACCTCGGTACCGCTTTTACCCATCACTATGCCGATATCCGCGCTTTTAACGCAGGGCGCGTCGTTTACGCCGTCGCCCGTCATAGCCACCACCTCGCCGTCCGCTTTGAGTATGCGGACTATGATATTTTTATGCTTAGGCGAAACCCTTGCAAAGACCCTGCCGTCCCTTACCGCCTGTTTTAACTGCGGCTTGGTCATACCGTCGAGCTGTTCGCCCGTGAAAACCTGCCGTTCGTCGGCGCATATGCCTGCCTTTTCGGCTATCGCGAGCGCCGTTTCGGGGCTGTCGCCGGTAATCATCACGGTGGTTATCCCCGCTTCGGCGCACGTTCTGACCGCCTGCGGCACGCCCTCTTTAAGGTCGTCAATCATACCGCACGCGCCCAACAGAATTAACCCGTCCTCGCTGAGCGAACCGCCGTCCTTACAGGCAAAGGCAAGCACCCTGAGCGCCTCGCCCGACATACGCCTGCAATCGGCTAAAAAGCGTACGGCGTCCTCCTGCGTCAACTCCCTTATTTTTCCGCCGTCGTCTATGCGGTTGCATTTTTTTATCAGCGCCTCGGGCGCGCCCTTGCTGTAAATATGCTCGCCGCCGCCCGATTCCACCCGTACGGTCATAAGCTTCCTCTCCGAAGAAAAGGGTATTTCGCCCGTCACCGTATATTGGGTTTCGAAGCCGCCGTCCGCCGCGTAATTCTTCAACGCCGCTTCCGTCGGGTCGCCTATAAACGAGCCGCGCTCGCCCTTGACCGAATTACAGACCGCCATACAGCTGCGAATTTTATCCAAACACCCCCAACTATCCCGCGGCGAAGCCTGTTTTGCGGCGCAGACCACCTCTACGACCTTCATACGGTTGCAGGTTAGCGTGCCCGTCTTGTCGGTACAGATTCTCGTACAGCCGCCCAGCGTTTCGACGCACTTCATCTTGCGTATAACCACGTTTTCGCGGCTCATACGCTGAACGCCCATCGCCATAATTACCGAAACCACCGCGGGCAACCCCTCCGGTATAGCCGCCACGGCAATGGCGACCGCCGTCATAAAATTCTTCAAAACCGGAGTCTGCCTTGCGCAAAGACCGACGGCAAACACGATTGCCGCAACCGCTATGACGAAGATTGAAATTATTTTACCGAGCTTGTTCAGACTGCGTTCCAGCGGCGATTCGGTCTTTTTGACGTCCTTCAACATAGTCGCAATGCCGCCGATTTCGGTTGCCGCGCCCGTGGCTATGACGACGCCCTCGCCGCTTCCGCCCACCACGAAAGTCGAAGAAAACAGCAGGTTGCACGCGTCGTGATAGTCTACTTTTTGTTTGTCCACGACGCATTCGCGTTTGTCCACGCTCTGCGCCTCACCCGTCAAAGCCGCCTCCACGCACCTGAGCGAGGAGGACTTTATAACCCTTAAATCCGCGGGGACGACGTCGCCCTCCTCCAAAATCACGACGTCGCCCGGCACTACTTCGGCTGCGTCCACTACCCTGACCGCGCCGCCGCGCCTTATTTTAGCCGTAGAGCCGTTCAGCTTTTTCAACCCCCCGATAGCCTTGTCTGCACGGTATTGCTGAACCGTGCCCACGACGGCGTTGAGCAGAATAATCACGGCTATTATGGCGGTGTCGGCGAGGTCGGACAAGTCCTTGGATATGCCGGCAATCACCGCGGAAATAAACGCGGCGGCGATTAACAGCATAGTCATAACGTCGCAAAGCTGTGAAAAGAACAGCCCCGCAAGCGTTTTTTTCTTTCCCTCTTTCAGCTCGTTGCGCCCGAACTCGCCCAGCCTTTCGGCGGCTTCCGCGTCGGTCAGACCGCCCTCTCCGCTCTTTAAAATTTCAAAAACCCGTTCTTTCGGCGTATCGGTAAATTTAAGCATATCTCACCCCGTGAATATGCTATTAAGCTTGTACTAAAAATATTCTTACCGCAAAAATAAATACCCCTCGCAGGGGGTATCTTAATACTTAAAAATTTCAAAGCCGCTCCGCCGCGCAAATCGAGCGCCGCGCAAAGTGCGGTATTTTAATTAATTAACGCTTTTATCCCCGAGTCCGGGGAATTTTTTGCATAAAAGTCCGAACACATACCTTGCCGACGTTTCCGCGCCGTAATTGCCGCGTTGCGAAAGCGCGGCGTCTTTGTAAGGCTGTAAAAGCGATTGGTCGGCGGCGAATTGTTCTATTAAATCGCAGGCTTTTATCACGTCGAACTGCTTTATCGCGCTGCCCACGTCGTTTATATAATATTCGCCTATCCGCTTTTCTATCTCGCAGGCGTATTGGGTGATTATCTGCGGAACGCCGAAAAAGCAAGGCTCCGCCATAAGGCTTGCGCCGCTCTTGCCGCAGGTAACGTCGGCGGAAGCAATCAGCTCTAACATATTTTCCGCAAGCCCGAACGGCTTGAAAGCAGTATTGCCGAGGGAGCTCATCTCTGACAGCCGCCCGTACAGCTCTTCATTCTTGCCGCACACCGCTATTAGGTTGATAGGCAAATCGCGCTTTAACAGCTCTTTGCAGGTCTTTTCGCATTTGCCTATGCCATAGCCGCCGTCCGCGACCAGCACGGTGAATCTATCGGGGTCGAGACCGGTTTTACGCCTTAGTTCGGCTTTATCGGCGGTGATTTCAAACGCCTCGTTGCGGATAAGAAAGGGCACGAGCTTTAAATTATCCTTATTAAAGCGTTTTTTGTGCTTCAACGCTTTTTCGTACCCGACGGGCATAGACAGCAGGGTTAGGTCGCACGGATATCTGAAAAGTGTGTTCAGCCAGACGTCGGGGCAGTACATTACGGTAAGCGGACGGTCTTTCATCTTCATCGCGTAATAGTTGGTCGCCCAATGCGTGCTTACGACGAGGTCGGGCTTTAAATCGGTCATATGCTTAACGCCCGCCGACAGCGCGCCCTTCCCTATAAAATCTACCGCCCCCCAGGAAGAAATTCTCGTCCCCCAGAAGCGCATGTTTAAGGTTGCGAAATACCCCAGCGAAGGACGCTTGTTATAGCGCACGACGTTTACGGCGAGCTCCTTTTCATAGGCGATAAGCCTTTTATCTCCCGTTTCTCTGAAAAAGTCGGAGCGCACGACCTCGACCCTGTCGCCGTAAAGCTTTTCAAATTCGTCCGCAATGCTGTTCATCGGCATAATATGCCCCAGCCCCGCTTCGGTAAACGGGAACACAACGCGCGGTTTATTCATAAGCACCCCCGAAAAAGCTTAAAAATTTATCTCCGCCGCGGCATAACTGCCCGACAGTTGCATAACGTCCGGCGCCACGCGCCGTTAAATATTATATCACCCGTTTCGGCGTTTGTAAAGC
>CAZUYN010000025.1:0-19139 GCA_964624495.1 uncultured Clostridia bacterium | reverse complement strand
TAAATAATCAAAAAGGATACGCGGCGACGCGTATTTTTTATTTTAACCGAGCGGTATAATATTGTCTATCTTGCCGCCTAGCATTTCCACGGCGAAATATTTTACCTTATATAAATTTTCCGAAAGGGGATATACCAGCCCCGCCGCCCTTATATCCCCGTGCTTTTTATAAAAGCCGGAGTGCGGTATGACCACGTCCACGAACTCCCCCAAAAATTCGCGCAGGGCGCCTGCCTTTGCTATAAGCTCCCCGCTTAAATAGGGCGTGCAGTCCGCGCCCGTCAGCACGCTTTCGAAAAAGGCGAAGTGCATCACGCTTTCTTCCACCTCGAACCGCTTGCGCGTGACGCTTTTAATAAGCTTGACTTCCCGTCCGTCGTAGGAAAATTCGCAATCGGCGCAGTAGCCTGCGCAGCTTAAAAAATTTACCGTGACCTTTAAGGTTGCGCCGAGGGAAAAGCTCTCGCACGGGTTTAAAAAAATCTTTTTGCCGCTTTCGGACAGTAAGCACAGGCATTTTTCGCCGCGCACGGCTATTACGGGGCGGCCGCCCAGCTCCGCGCCCGAAAGCGTGGCGTTTTTAAAGCCTTGGGGCAATTCGGTCAGGGTGCAGTCCGCGCCCTCGCAGCTTATATAGACCCGTCCGCCGTCCGCGAACAGGGTGACGGACAGCCCGTCGAGGCGCGTTTGCGCCAAAACGCGGAGTCCGCCCCGCGCTTCGTCGAAAGAGGAAATATACACGACGGCTTCGCCGCCGCAGAGGTACACGTCGGCAAAGGGCGGCGGCCGTTTGAAAAATTCGTCGCAAATAAAAAAATTGCGCGGAAGGTATCCGCCGTCGGGCACGGCTTCCGCAAGAATTTCGCAACCGCCCTCCAAATCTGCGAATTTTTCAAAGGAGCCTATAATTCCGGCGTACGCGCCGTTTAATTTAAGTCCTGCCGTCATACAGGATAAAAAATATACTCTCACGGTTATAATTCCCCGTATTATTTAATGTATAAACTAACCGTTTTATGTCAATAAACGCTCCGATACCAAATTTTTGCAGGAGGCGTTATGGAAAAGATTAACGGCTATACCAAGGAGGAAGCGGAAAGCTTAGTCAGGTTTGTGTGCGAGGGCAAGGGACAGGGTAAAACGCTGACCCGTATTTTCGACGAATATGCGCGGAAAGCAGGCAGGGCGAAGGGCAGCGTGCGCAATTATTACTACTCGCTTTTAAAGAGTACGGACAACCCCGAGGTCAAAAAAATCTTATCGGGCACGGCGCTTAAAGCCGAGGACGTCCGCCCCTTTACCGACGAGGAGACGGATAAGATTTTAAGGGCTATACTTGCCGCCAAGTCCAAGGGCGTGTCCGTGCGACGGGCGGTTCTGAATCTCGCGGGGGGCGACGATAAGCTTATGCTGCGCTATCAGAACAAGTACCGCAACGTAATGGCGAAGCAGCCCGCGCGGATAGAAAAGCTTATGCGCGAGGCGGGTTATAGCGTGGACTCGCAGGGCAAAAAGGCGATAGAGGACAGGATAAACGCCCTGTACGACGAGCTCAACGCGGGCTTGAAGGAGGAAAACAAGCGGCTGACGGCGGTCATTAAAAAGCTTATGGACGAAAATTTTCTGTTAAAGCTGCAAGTAAAAAATTTACAGTCATAGATATTTTCATTTACGCCCATACTTCTTATGACAAGGAGGAAGGTCCGTATATGGAAAAATTCATTTTCGGTCTTGCCGTCGGTATGGCGGGCGGCGCGCTTTTAGTTGCAAACAACTGCAAGCTCAGAAATCTCGTGAAGAAAAATCAGGAAGATATCATGAAGAAGTGCGAGCAATATATCGACCAGAAGCTGGGCGGCGACGGCTGTTGCGGACAGGAACAGGCGCAAGACTGATTCTGTCGGGAAAATTAAAGAGGGACGGTTTTTTTACCGTTCCTCTTTTTTGCCTATATTTATTATATGCGCGCTTTCAGGCGGTTACGCTTTCTTTTCGGCGTTGTCAAAGTAAATTTCCCTCATGGTGTTCAGCGCGGTCCGGCAAATTTCGTCCTCGGTCATGCCGTCTTGTAACAGCTTGTTGACGTATATGGGCGGCGCGATTATTATTCTGCGCTTTTTTTCGTTGAACAGGTAGGCGACGTACACGGGCAAATCCACGCCGCGCATTTTATAGTACAGCTTGGACATGGTTATAAAGCCCTTGTTGAACGAATCGGGAGGGTTGATATAGCCCTTTTGGGAGTCCTCGGGGAAGATGAGCAGGGGGTGGTTTTCGTCTAAAATGCGGCAGCTGGTCTTTACCGAGGTTATAAACCTGCTGTCGGTGTAGGTGGGTATCAGCCCGATACCGCGGTAAATGCGCTTGGATATGGGCGCGAATACGGTAGCCACGAAGAACGCGCGGAACCTGCCCCAGTGAAGCTTCTGCATATAAAACACGCGGTACAGATAATTCCAGCGCTCTTTAAAACCGCCGCACATTTCGTGCGTGCCCCATACGGTGAGCAACTTGGGGAAATACATTTCGTAGGTAAGCGGACCGTCCGCGCCCGAATGGTTGCTTAGAAATATCGCCTTGTCCTCCGGTTCGCCGCCGCCTTGAAATATAATCTGCGGCTTGCGCTTGAACGGGCGCAAAAACTTTTTGATAAATTTTATGAAGAAGCCGCGTTTAAGCTTCATTTTATATTTGTATGGTTTTTCTTTTTTGCTCATTAAGGCGTTTGCTCCTCGGTATTATATTTGTAAAACAGGAATAATTATACTATAAATTTTCAACTTTTGCAATGTAAAGCGGTTACAAGTTGACAAAATTATGACGGAAAGATATAATAACTGAATAAAAGTTATCTGCGGAAGAGTAAATGAACGAGATACGAAAGGTAAAATTGAAAACGGGAATACAGGTAGCGTCCGCGCGGCTGTGGAAGTACGGCTTCAACCGTCGGATAAAGGGCGTAAAAGCCGCGTATAACCTCGGCTACCGCCCCGACGGCTTAAAGCAGCATACGCTTGACGTTATGTATCCCCGTCGCGGCAAAAACGGGCGAAGGGGAGAGGGCGGCTTGCCCTGCGTGATTTATTCGCACGGCGGCGGCTGGAGCGCCTACGACAAGTCTATATTCCGCTCCACGACGAAGGCGCTCGCCTCGCAGGGGGCGGTGGTGTTCAACTGTAATTTCCGACTCGCCCCCGAATACGGCTTCGACGATATGGAGGAGGACGTGGCGGCAGTCGTTGAATTCGTAACCGCGCACGCCGCGGAATACGGGGGCGACCCCGAAAAAATCATACTCGCCGGCGACAGCTCCGGCGCGCATCTCCTTTCGCTGTATATCAACCGTCTGGTTGCGGGCGGCGGAGATCCGGGGAAGCGTTTTATCGGGTGCGCCTTTTTTTACGGCGTTTACGATTTGACCGCGCTCGACGGCGTGCCGTTCAATAACAAAAAGGGCTATACGGACGCGGCGCTTCCGACCGATATGCCGAACCGCGACGTATTTTTAAGCAAATATTCGCCGATAAGTTACCTCTCGCCGCAGATACCGCCCACTTTGATGTGCAGCGGAATGACAGACAACCTGCACGAGGGGCAGACCGCTGTGTACGAAAGGGCTTTAAGGCAGACGGGGGTAAGGGTCGAAACGCTGGTTTTCCCCAAAGACGACAAACGGGCGGCGCACCGCTTTATGACCTTCGTAGACAATCCCGCAACCAAACTGTCGCTTGCCAAATTCAAGGAATTTATAAATTCGCTTGAAAAGTGAAAGCCGGCGTGATATAATACCCGTAAGCTCTGCCGGCGCGCAGGCGTTCGCGGGCGGTTAAAATAATTAAAAAAGGCGGAGCAGTTTTGGAGAGATACGTTGCTTTCGACATCGGCGATAAACGCATAGGCGTGGCGATATCCGACCCGTCCAATACCTACGCCCTGCCGTCCTTTACTTATTTCAGAAAGAATTTTAAGGAGGACGTAGCCGCCCTCGCCGGGGTGGCTGCTGAAAAGGGCGCGACCACGGTGGTGTGCGGTCTGCCCGTCAATGCCGACGGTTCCGAAGCGTTGCAGACGCAAAAGACCGAGAGGTTCATCGCCGCTTTGAAGCAAGCGCTGACAATCCCCGTCGTATGCGAGGACGAGCGCTTCACTACCGTAATGGCGCACGAAACGCTGATATCCGAAGGTATGGGCAGGCAGAAGCGCAAATCCTGCGTGGACGCGCTTGCGGCGGCTAATATATTGGACGGATACCTGCAACGCATCGGTAAAAAACGTTAAAGGAGTATTATTAACTATGGCGGATATGGAGACTAAGGAAGCTAATATGGACGAGGACGGCATAATCGAGCTTATTGACGACGACGACAACGTCGTTAAATTCAAGCTGGTGGACGTAACCGAATACAAGGGCGAAAAATACGCGTTTTTGCTCCCTGCCGAGCCCAACGAAACGATTGCCGACGACGAGGTCGCCGTTTTCCTTTATAAGGAAGAGGAGCAGATTCTCGCGCCTATCGAGGACGACGAACTGATGCAGGAGGTCTTTGACTTCTGGCAGAACGAAGATGACGGCGGGGACGATAACTGAAAAATCAAACAAGCGTTGAAAGCGGGGCATTTCCGTGCGCAAAACTTTGTTTACGGGGGCGTCTTTTGCTTTACAAGCGTAAATATTTGTGTTAAAATACCAAAGCTATAAAAAATTCACACCCGTAAAGCGGACTGTCCGTGGCGGAAAAAATCTTTCAATTTCCGCATATCAGTCCCGTGAAAAGCGTTTACGGGGAGGTTTAACGGAGGTTTTATATGGCAGTTATCACTATGAAACAGCTCCTCGAAGCAGGCGTACACTTCGGTCACCAGACCAGAAAGTGGAACCCCAAGATGGGCAAGTACATCTATGCGGCAAGGAACGATATCCACATTATCGACTTGCAGCTTACCGTAGGTCTTGTGGAAGAGGCTTACAAATTCGTCTGCGAGACGGTTAAAGAGGGCAAGTCCGTCCTTTTCGTCGGCACGAAGAAACAGGCTCAGGACGCCATTAAGGAAGAAGCCGAGCGCTGCGGTCAGTTCTACGTCAACTCCCGTTGGCTGGGCGGCACGCTGACCAACTACAAGACTATCCGCTCCCGTATAGACAGAATGTCCAAGCTCGAAAAGATGGAAGAGAGCGGCGAATTCGACCTCCTTCCCAAGAAGGAAGTCGCCAAGTTAAAGGAAGAGCTTACCAAATTGCAGACCAACCTCGGCGGTATAAGGGATATGACCAAAATGCCCGGCGTTATGTTCGTGGTAGACCCTCATAACGAGAAGAACGCGGTTGCGGAAGCGAGAAAGCTCAATATCCCCATCGTTGCCATCACCGATACCAACTGCGACCCCGACCTTATCGACTACGTTATCCCCGGCAACGACGACGCTATCCGCGCCGTCAAGCTGATTACCGGCGTTATCGCTAACGCGGTTATCGAAGCCAACCAGGGCGAAGCTTATTCCGTTCCCGAAGATACCGAAGAGACGGTTGCCGAGCCTGTTTCCATAGAGGAAGCGGTCGCTCTCGAAGAAGATGCGCCCGTAACCGAAGCGCCCGCAGAGGACTGATTAAATAAATTCAAGGAGTTAGATTATGGCATTCACAGCTAAGGACGTAATGACTTTAAGGGATAAGACGGGCGCGGGTATGCTCGACTGCAAAAAGGCTTTGACCGACGCCGACGGCGATATGGACAAGGCTGCCGAGCTTTTAAGGGAGCGCGGCATCGCCAAGGCGGTCAAAAAGGAAAGCAGGATTGCGGCGGAAGGCGCGGTAGGCGCGTTCGTCTGCCCCGACTGCGGTAAAGTCGGCGTATTGTTGGAAATCAACTGCGAAAGCGACTTTGTTTCCTCGGGCGACAAATTCCGCAATATAGTAAAGGAAATCGCCAAGCTCATCGCGGCGGAAAAGCCTGCCGACTTAGAAGCTCTGTACGGGCTTAAAATAGACGGCGTAACCGTTAAAGATTATATCACCAACGCAACCGCGGTCATCGGCGAAAAGATTGCCGTGCGCAGGTTCGTTATTTTCGAAACCGAGGGCAAGATCGAAACCTATATCCATATGGGCGGCAAGGTCGGCGTTATGGTGGAAGCGGTGGATTGCGCGGAGGGCTGCGAAGAGACCCTGCACGACGTCGCTCTCCAAATTGCGGCAAGCAATCCCTCTTACGTAACCGAGGAGGAGGTTCCCCAGTCGGTTCTGGATAAGGAAAAGGAAATTATGCTCGTCCAGATGCAGAACGACGAAAAGAACAAGAATAAGCCCAAGGAAATTCTTGAAAAAATCGTTATGGGCAAGATGGGCAAGTTCTATTCCGAAAACTGTCTGTTAAAGCAGGCGTTCGTAAAGGACGATACGCAGACCGTCGGGCAGGTTATCGGCAATAAGTTCAAGGTCGTCCGTTTCGTCCGCTGGACGATGGGCGAAGGCATCGAAAAGAAGCACGAAGATTTGCAGGAAGAAGTTGCAAAGCAAGTCGCCGCGATGAAAAAGAATTAAAAATATTAAGTAAATTTAAAGGGCGTTCCGCAGGGAATGCCCCTGATTTTGCCTTTTTTATGGGATTTGCGCAATTCTTTTATCCGTTCGTCAGACATCGGGTTACCGATAAGCAAACCGCAATAAACGCTAAGTCCGTGAGCAACCCGTCAAGACCGTTTTATAAAATTTGCTTGACATTGCTTTTACGGTCTCCGAAACGGCGGCTTTGCGGCTTAAAAATTCCCGTTTAATTTGATTATAGTACCATCTTCTGTTGTTTAAAGCGGTCTTATGATATAGCTACCATAAGACCGTTTTAACTTAGTATTATATTTTTGATTGAAACCTATATTTCCCGTGCGGCTTGCGTATAACGGCAAAAAGGTTCGCCGCGGGTTAAAAAAGTACGGGCTAAATTTATCGCGCAGGGTTACGCCGCCTCGGAGCTGTTCAGACTTGCGTGGAACGATTCTATAATTGCGTTTATCTGGGTGAGCGAAATCGAGTAATTGTCGTCGTCGGCGTCTTCGTTGCCCCAGGTGTTCAGACCGAGGAGGTTGCCGTCGATGTCGCATAACGCGCCGCCGCTGTTGCCGGGGTTGATCAGGGCGTTGTGGTGGATGACGTTATAGCTGACGTTGCCTATTTTCGACCAGCCGATAACCGTGCCGTATGTCACGATGTTGTTTACGCCGCTGGGGTTGCCGACGGCAAACACGAATTCGTCCGGCACGACGTTGGTGTTCTCTCTCGCGGTATAGTTCGCCTTGGAAAGGGTGTAAGCGGCGTCCTTCTTCTTCGCAAATCTGATTATGGCAAGGTCGTTGTCGTCGTTATCCGCTTCGACTACCTGCGCGCTTGCGTACTCCGTGCCCATAATGTCGGTTACGGTGTACGAAACCCTGTACGTCTTGCCGTCGATCTCGTCGGTTATGACGTGGTAGTTGGTCAGGGCATAGTAATAATCGTCGTCCTCTTCGAATACGACGCCGCTGCCCAGTCCCGTGCCCGCCGTGCGCGAAAGCCAGCCGACGTTCTGGTAATACATTGTGTCGATAGAGATGTTGAACGCCCTTATTTTATCGCGTACCGCCATAAGACTGTCCGCGCTGAGCTCCGTCTCCGACTTATAGTCCGATACGGTGGCGATATTGTTGAATAAGCCGCATCCGCAGAAGCTTGCCGTGCAGACGGAGGCGGCGAGTATAAATATCAAAGTCTTTACTTTCTTCATTGTTATCTCCGCTGAAAAACGTTCTCTTAATTATTTTAATGCGTTATTATTTTAATGCGTTTGAACTGATAAATCAAGGGTAAACAATAAATTTCTTGCAACTTTCACATACGCCGACAAATAATTATAAATTTAGTATTGCTTTTGGCGGCGGTTATATGTTATAATTATGCGGTAAAGGTCTGCGCGGGCGCGGGTTTGCGTGCGTCTTCGCCGATAATTAAGCGACAGGGAGAGAGAATTATGCAATCAAAATACAAAAGAGTGCTTATCAAGCTTTCGGGGGAAGCGTTGGCTGGTCCCGAAGGTCACGGCATTGACGAAGACGTTATGGAAAAGGTCGTCGAGCAGATCGTCGCGGTAAAGAATATGGGCGTGCAGATAGCCCTCGTCATCGGCGGCGGCAACTTCTGGCGCGGCAGGCAGGGCAAGAATATGGACAGGGCGGTGGCAGACCATATGGGTATGCTCGCAACCGTTATGAACGCCCTCGCGATGATGGACGCGCTCGAACGCCACGGAATACCCACAAGGGTACAGACGGCGCTTATTATGACCTCGGTCGCCGAGCCCTATATCCTGCGTAAGGCGTTGAGCCATTTCGAAAAGGGCAGGATAGTCATAATGGCTTGCGGAACGGGTAACCCGTACTGCTCCACCGATACGGCGGCGGCGCAGCGCGCCTGCGAAATACAGGCAGATTTGCTTATGATGGCAAAGAACATCGACGGCATATACGATTCCGACCCCAAGCTTAACCCCGACGCGAAAAAATACGAGCATATCAACTATCTCGATATAATCAAAAACGGCATAAAGGCAATGGACGCGACCGCCGCAACCATGTGTATGGAAAACAACATTCCCGTCGTCGCGTTCGGTCTGAACGAACCCGACAGCATAGTCAAAGTCGTCTGCGGAGAAAAGCTTGGCACAGTTATTGACAACAATTAATTATTCCAAAATAAAAGACAAAAGGAGATACCAATATGGAAAACGAGCTCATAGAAGAAATACTTTTAGTTCTGGACGATAAACTTTCAAAGACCGTATCCGTACTCGAAGAGGACTATTCGGCGGTGCGCGCCGGCAGGGCCAACCCCCACATTTTGGACAAGGTGTCGGTTGACTATTACGGCGCGATGACCCCCGTAACGCAGATGGCTAACGTCTCCGTGCAGGAGGGCAGGTGCCTCGTCGTTTCGCCCTGGGATATGTCGGCGTTAAAGAGCATCGAAAAGGCTATACAGATTTCCAATATAGGCATTAACCCCACCAACGACGGCAAGGTCATAAGGCTTGTATTCCCCGAGCTCACCGAAGAACGCCGCCGCGACCTCGTAAAGCAGATAAAGAAGATGGGCGAGGACGCCAAGATTGCGCAACGCAACGTGCGCAGGGAGGCGATGGACGGGCTTAAAAAGCTTAAAAACGACAAGACGGTTTCCGAGGACGAATACTCCGCCGGCGAAAAGGAAGTGGAAAAGCTGGTTTCGGACGCCGTAGCCAAGGTAGAGGGCGCGGTCGCCGCAAAAGAAAAGGAAATAATGACCGTTTAACCTTTTTAAGGCAGCGTACGCGTTATCCGTATATCCGTATTTAAGACAGACACATTTATGGCAGAAAACACTTTTACAAACCTACCCGTCCACGTCGGACTGATTATGGACGGCAACGGACGCTGGGCGGAGAGGCGCTTATTGCCCCGTTCCGCAGGTCATTCCGCAGGCATGAAGCGCATGATATCCCTTGCCGAAGCGGCTAAGGAATACGGGGTGCGCTATCTCACCGTCTACGCTCTTTCTACCGAAAACCTTTCGCGCTCGCGGGAGGAGCTGGATAAGCTGTACGGTTTAATAAAGTCGTATTTTGACAAAAACGTAAAAAAGCTCATAAAGCAGGGCGCCGCCGTCAAGGTAATCGGCGATTTAAGCCTGTTGCCGGAGGACGTCGCCGCCGTGGTTAAATCGGGCGTCGAAAGGTCGCCCAAAGAGGCGCCGTTTACGTTGATTATAGCGTTGGCTTACGGCGGACGGGACGAAATCGTACGGGCGGTAAACAAATGCGTAGAGGAAGGCGTACGCGTAGACGCCGCGGAGTTTTCGGCGCGTATGTATACGGCGGATATCCCCGACCCCGATTTTATTATCCGCACGGGAGGCGAACTCCGCCTGTCGAATTTTCTGCTGTGGCAATCGGCTTATGCCGAGCTGTATTTTACCGACGTGCTCTTTCCCGATTTCTCCAACGGGAAATTCGTAAAGGCGTTAAAGGAATATGAATCGCGTAAACGGCGTTTCGGAAAGGTTTAAGCGGTTTGCGCCGCCGCTAATTGCTTTTGCGGAAAGAGCGAGGAGGACTTGATTAGTTAATGAAGCAAAGGGTTATAACCAGCATTGTCTATATTGTGGTGATGGTATGCCTGCTGGCGATGAAGATATTTATTCCGCCGACGGAATCGGGGCTGGAATACGGCTCCGTACCCATCGATATACTGTTTACGGTCATATCCGTTTTGGGGGCGTATGAATTTACCCGGGCGGTCGGCGAGCATAAGGAGCCGTCCGACGGCGGCATATCCAAGATTCAGCGTTTGTGCGTTCTTATCACCTGCGGTCTGATTACGCCGGTTTTCGTAATAACCAAGATGGTCACCATACAGCTCGCCTACGAAAATCCTGCCGTAACGACCGACACCTTGGGCGGTCCCGCTCTGATAGCCATGCTCGCCGTTTCGAGCATAGGCGCAATGGTCACCGCGTCTATGACGGTTTTCGACCACGACAGGAGCGATTTGAAGAGTACGGCGTACTCGCTTATGTGCATACTCTATTGCGGCGTGCTCGTGTCCGTCGTGCCGAACATAAACCATATGATGCAGTATTCGGCGATTGCAATAACCCTGCTGTTCGTCATTACGCCGTTCGTCGATTCGTTTGCGTTCTTCTTCGGCAAGCTGTTCGGCAGGTTCCTGCCCTTAAAGCTTGCGCCAAAGACTTCGCCGAATAAGACGGTTATAGGCGCAATCGGCGGCGTTATAGGCGGCGTTATCGCCGCGCTGATAGTGTGGGCGTTTTCGGAATTTGCGGGCTTCCCCGAATTCGGCTACGAGGGCAGCTTACCGCGCTGGCTTGCGCTTATACTCATTGCCATTCCCACCTCGGTGCTCGCCCAACTCGGCGATTTGTTCGAAAGCGCGGTTAAGCGCGGTTGCGGCATTAAGGATATGGGCAAAATTCTGCCCGGGCACGGCGGCGTTTTAGACCGCTTCGACAGTATGCTGTTCGCCACGGTGTCCATAGTAGTAGGCTTTATGATAATTTAAACGCCTTCGAACGGCGACGCGTGATTTTTGCCCCGAAACGGGGCAATTCGTCTATAAACAGACATTAAATAATTTTTTACGGGTATAATAGATATGAAGAAAATCGCGCTTATAGGCAGTACGGGCTCTGTCGGCAGACAGGTAATCGGGGTCGTACGCGAAAACCCCGGCAAATTCAAGATAGTCGCGCTGGTTGCGAACAAGTCCGTACGGCTTTTCGAAGAGCAGTTGAACGCGCTTAAACCCGCTTTCGCCGCTTTAACCGACGGGGACGCGGCGGCTTCGCTTAAAAATATCCCCGAAGGAACGGCGTTCCTGAATGGGGATGAGGGGGCGCTGACCGCGTTGGCGGAGTGCGGCGCGGACGTGGCTTTCATAGCCTGCGGCGGCTTTGCCGGGCTTAAATACAGCTTAAAGGCGGCGGAGCTCGGCATGGCGGTTGCGCTTGCCAATAAGGAAACGCTTGTGTGCGGCGGCGATTTGGTTACTTCGCGCATAAAGCGGCTTATGCCCGTGGACAGCGAACATTCGGCGATATGGCAATGCCTTAATTTTGACCGCAACGCGGACTTCGAAAGGCTGGTCATTACCGCAAGCGGCGGCGCGTTCCGCGGCAGGAAATGGAGCGATTTGGCTTGCGTTACCCCCGCCGAGGCGTTAAACCACCCCACCTGGCGCATGGGCGCAAAGATAACGGTAGACAGCGCGACCATGCTGAACAAGGGGTACGAGGTGATAGAGGCGCATTATCTCTTCAACGCCCCGTATTCCAAAATCGGTACGGTCATTCATCCGCAGAGCATAGTTCATTCTATGGTACAGTTTAAGGACGGCGTAACGCTTGCGCAGCTCTCTTACCCGACTATGGAGGCACCCATACGGCTTGCGCTGACCTATCCCGAAAGGACGGAGGGGGAGTTAAGACAGCTCGATTTTTCCAAGAGCCTGTCGCTTGAATTTATGCCCCTCGTCAGGGAAGATTATCCCTTATACGACCTTGCGCTTTGTTGCGGAGCGGAGGGCGGAATATTGCCCGCGGCGCTCAACGCCGCAAGCGAGGTCGCGGTGGGGGCGTTCCTCGGCGGACTTATTAAATTTACTGACATATACGCGGTTGCGGATAAGGTAGTTTCGGCTACGGAAAATTGCGGGGCGGACAGCTATGAACGGCTATGCGAAGCCGACGCCCGTTCAAGGGAGAGAGCTAAGGTTATAATCAAAGGGGTATAATGGCAAATTTGCTTGCTGCGGATATCGGGGGTATAATCGCCTCGGTAGTGCTTGCAATCTTAATTCTTCTCGTGATGATATGCGTGCACGAATTCGGACACTATCTCGCGGGGAGAATTTTAGGCTTTAAAATAAACGAATTTGCCGTCGGCTTCGGACCCGCCGTTTTCAAAAAAAGGGGCAAAAAGCACGGAACGCTTTTCAGCGTCCGCGCCGTGCCTCTGGGCGGTTATTGCGCCTTTGCCGACGAGGACGGGGAGGGCGACGACCCCGATTCATTCAATAACAAAAAGCCCTGGCAACGCATAATCGTTCTGCTAAGCGGCGCTTTTATGAATTATCTGCTGGCTCTGCTGCTTATTACCGCGTGCTTCTTTGTGTTCGGTCAGCCGTGCTATAAAATGGGCGCGGTGCAGGCGAGCGATATTTATTCGGCGGAATATTCCTTGCTGGAAGGCGACGTCATTTTACGGGCGGAGGGAAGGGGAATTTACTCCGCCCCCGACTTGATTTCCGCGTTGAAGGGCAAAAAGGAGGGGGATACCGCCCAATTCGAGGTGCTGCGCGGCGGCGAACAGATTGAAGTTAGCGTGGCTATGCGCTCGGACTGCGATTTTAAAAATTCTTCGGAAACGGGCAAAATCTGGAAGGCGCTGGGCTCCGGCACATACGAGGGGGAGGACGGCAACCTGTATTGGAGCGTGACCTCTCAGAACGTGCGCTTCGGCTTTTTCCCGACGCTCGGCAGGTCGTTTATGTATTCGTTCAAGACCGCCGGCGCGATATTCAAGGTGCTGGGCGAGCTGTTGACGGGCAACCTCGGGCTAAGCGCGATGGGCGGACCCGTGACGACTATTAGGCTTACGGGGCAAATGGCTGTTCAAAGCTTCGAAAACTTTTTAACGGTCGCGGCATATATCGGGGTCAATTTAGCCGTATTCAACCTTTTGCCCATACCCTCTCTCGACGGAAGCAAGGTCGTATTCTGCCTCATCGAATGGATATTCCGAAAGCCCGTGCCCCGAAAGGTGGAAGCGGCTATACACGCCGTCGGGCTTATCGCCATAATCGCCTTCGCCGTGCTCGTCGATATCCTGCAATTTGCAAGGTGTTAGCGAAAATAAAGCAAAATTAAAGGTCTGTCTGTTTACAAAGTAACGCGGCGTAACGGAAAAGTAACGGCGTCGCCTCTTGTGTGTACGAAAAATATGCGTTATAATTTAGCCGCAAGACAGGAGGTGCGCCGATATGCAGTTTCATGAAAAATTAAAGCAATTGCGCAAGGAGAAACAGCTTACGCAGGAGGAACTCGCAGACGAAATACACGTTAGCCGAAGCGCTGTTGCTAAATGGGAAAACGGGCTTGGACTTCCAAGCGATGAATCTCTCCAAGAAATAGCGGCTTTTTTCGGTGTAAATCGCGAAGATTTGCTTGCCGACCGTGAAATAGAGACGATTATTATTGAAAAGAACGGGAAACTCTCCCGACAGAAGAAGTGGCTTATTGCGTTCATATCACTTGCTTGTGCGTTTTTAATCACAACTGCCGTCATTCTCGGCATTTATCTCACGCGGAAAGAAGACGCCCCTGCCGGGAGCGGTGAATCCGTAATAACGGGGATTTACGGCAGTTTCAATACAGAATATGAAACGGTAAAGGGAAGTGAAAATATACGCGTCTATCGCTTGAAAACGGGCGAAACATATGAATTTTACGTTTTGGCTTCTTTTCGGGGGAGCAGATATGTAATGCTTGGAAAAGGTTCGGTAGAGATATATTACGATACGCAATTATTGGCTTTTGACGAGGGCGAATATTGGGACGACCCCGAACGCGAGGCAACGCCTACCTATGACTTTCCGTTTTATTTTACCTGCTATGATATACCTGCTTATACGGAAATTTTTGTGGTGGCAAACGGCTATTGGTGTAAGGTGGCGGTCATAATCGAAAATTAAAATAAGTTTCAATTTGTCGGGTAAATAAATTTACGGTGGCAACAATATTGGCTGAATACTTAAAATTTTATCGCCCGTTACATTTAAAAAGTAAAATAAATAAGCGCACTTGCCTTGTTTGAATGTATGGTGCGCTATATTTATTCCGTGGAAAAATATTTATCGGGATACTTTTTTAAGTTATTCGAATGGTTATTCTTCGGGGCTTTTCCCGTCGGTTGACGCCGTTTCGGTTACGGGCTGTAAATTTTCGTCTTGCCCGACCTCTCCGGCGGGCGCGCTCTTCTGCTTAGCCGAAGTGTAGCGCTCTATCTGTTTGACGAAATTGCGCGAGGAGAATAAAATCACGCCGATTATTATGACTATCAGCAAGTCGGGGATGACGTACATAGTCTGGTATAAAAGGCTGTAAACGTAGGGATTGTTAAGGGCGGGAATACCGAATTCATCCGCATAGCCCGCGCCGAACGAGCCGAACGCGAACGCCCCCGAAAAGAAGTGGGAGATAAACCTGAGAGCCCCTGCGATTACCGCGCCCACAGAGAACTGTGCGCGGGGATTGTTTTTGAACAGTCCGAAGTCCTTAATACAGCCTGCGACGCCTATGCCCGCGAACGCTACGCCGTAGTCAAGCAAGAACTGCGCCGGATGCAGTATATAGGGGTCCTGAATGGCTTGCAACGCGCCGTATATAAATCCTGCAAGCACGCCCTTTCTGCTGCCGTACATATAGGAAAAGAGCATTATGGGCAGGGTGGAGGCGAAGGTTATGCTGCCGCCCATAGGCATTTTGAAGATGCGTATATAGGACAGCGCGAAGGACAGCGCGACGCATATCGCGGCAAAAGAAATGGTGCGCGAATCGAACGGGCGGCGGCTTCTGTCGGCAAAAAACGCAAGCAGGGCGATTCCGACGGCTAAAATTATCGCCGAAATATACAGTCCCGCGTCGCTAACGTCGTCCTTGTCCACCCAGTTATGGGTATAATAGACTATCATACAAACGAGCGCGGCGACCAGTGAAGCCGCGATTACAGCCGCCACCGTAATTTTTATCGCCTTTTTGGGGTATACGGCTACGAGCAAACCGCCTACCACGCAGCAGATTGCAAACACGAGCAGGGGGTAGAAGGTTATCGCCACCATTTCGTCGTCCAAAAAGTTGCACACGGTAAAGGTGATTATGCTCGCCAAAGCGAACGCGCACGCCACTATAAGCGAAATTTTGTTCACGAGCGGTTGTTTTGCCTTGTTCACGGCGAGCTTACAAATTATAAACGCCGCCGCCAGCGCGATGACCAGCCATAAAAATACGGTACGGCAGGTGTTGGTCGCTCCGTCGAAGTTGGCGAAGTAGTTGACTATGCTATCCGCCAGCGACGAAGCAAGAAGGGAGTTGGGAAACATTTAAAAATACCTCCTTAACCGCCGAAAAGAAAACGCTCCCCGTTAAAAATTTCGGGGAGCGCCAGAAAAGTCCGCTCTTTGTACTATCGCTCAACCATTACGTTGCCGATTCAAAGGGTATAATCTCAGCCCGTGCCTGCAATTTCTCCTGAAATTAAGGAGCCTGTTGCGACGAGGACACCCCCGACGGTTATTTAATTTTCTTTATTATATAACTATTATTTGAATTTTGCAAACGTTTGGTATATAATAAATGAAATCTAACCGGGAGAATTAATTATGCCCTACAATTTTTACGCGTTTATGGACAGAATGAAGTATATCAAGCGTTGGTCGCTTATGCGCTCCGTGCGAGAGGAAAACATTATGGAGCACAGCCAGCAGGTGGCGGTGTTCGCGCACGCCCTCGCCGTCATAAACAACAGGATATTCAACGGCAACGTGGACGCCGAAAAATGCGTTATGTACGCGGTCTACCACGAGTGCAGCGAGGTTATGACGGGCGATTTGCCCACGCCTATCAAGTATTTTAACAATTCCATTCACGGCGCGTATAAAAATCTTGAAGATATGGCGTGCGACAAGCTTATCGGAATGTTGCCCGAGGAGCTAAAAGGAGATATCGGCGCATACGTCAAGCCCGATATATCGAGCCCCGAATATAAAATAGTAAAGGCGGCGGACAGGTTTGCGGCATACGTCAAGTGCCTCGAAGAGCACCGTTGCGGCAATACCGAGTTCGAAAAAGCCAAGAAGAGCATAGAGGAAGATTTACATTCGCGCAATATGCCCGAGGCGGAGTATTTCTTCGAAAATTTCATTCAGCCGTTCAGCCTTACGCTGGACGAGCTCGAAGGCGGCATAGACGGATAAAAGCGGTACGGAAAAAATAATAAAAACGACGCCCTCCCGTCAAAGGAGGGCGTTCTGTTAAATCAGAGCAGTTGAATTAATATCCTATACCCGTAAAGCCGCCGTTTATTATCCGGTTTATTCGCCGCGGCGGTTGCGCCCGTCGTTAAAATTTATCCGCATATATTACGGAGGGGCAATTAAGGAAAATTCTCGAAACGGGGCAAACAATTCCCCATACGGTAGCCGTATGGGGTAGAATTTTTGATATTAAGTTTTAATTGGTCGGAACCGCTTTCCTACGGTTGCTTAACGCACGTCGGGTAATGACCCACGCGGACTTTGCCGCTTTAATTAAAACCGTTTGTGGAATTCAGATTCCGCAAGATAAATTGTACATCGGACCTTACCTCACCTTTTCTTCGTTAGCTTTGCAAAACAGTCTTCTCATAACCATTCACTCCTTTTGCAAGACTTTCAGTTTGGTATATGTCTACGGGCGGTCGCAACTTGCTATCCGCTCGGGTGCTCTGTTAAAACTTTTATAATCTTAATTTTTAACCCTGTCCGCCTTTCGGCGCTACTTCTCTTTCATAATAGCTTACTCCGCAAATTAATGTTGGTACCTAACATTTTTTGTAAGTTATTTTCTTTTGTACTTTAAGTATAACATCTATTTTTACTTTGTCAATACTTTTTTTAAAAATTTTTTGTGAAATTAATTTCGGGGGCGCCGCCCTATAATTTTAACGGGCGCAAGACGGGTAATTTAACGTTAAATTTTACGGGCGCGGCTGCAAAATTTCGCCGAAAACGTAGGCTTTTGTCCTTTAAATCGTTACACATTTGCGATTTTATCTGTTATAATCTATGCGCATGCAAAAGACGTATGCAAAGAAGGCGTAAAAAAAAGAGATGTTTGTCGTAAACGACGGGTTGGGCTTTGTTGCCGTCCTTGCAATAATTTTATTCGCCACTAAATCGCTCGGGCTTATTTTCCGCCATTTCGGGTTGCCGCAGGTGCTCGGATATATCATTGCCGGCATAATAATAGGTCCGGCAATCTTCGGCGATTTATGCGGATTTACGTTAATCGGCTTCGAAGGGCGCGATTATTACGCGTTGTTCCTGCTCGAAGCGGACGCGAACGGCAAAAATTTAGTTTTGGAAACCTTTTCCAAGATAGGCGTGCTGTTGCTTATGTTTGCCGCCGGCTTGGAGACCAATTTGCAGGAGTTAAAACATACGGGGCTGGCAAGCGCTTTGGTGGCGTGCGCCGGCGTTGCGCTGCCTATGCTGCTCGGCTTCCTTATTTCGCTGCCGTTTGCAAGTATCGGACTGGGCGTAGAGCATATCTACCGCTGTATTTTTATCGGCACTATTCTTACCGCGACCTCGGTTGCCATAACCGTTTCGGTTTTAAAGGAGCTCAACAAAATCAATACCAAGCTCGGCACGACGATAGTTTCCGCCGCTATCATAGACGACGTTATCGGCATAGTTCTGCTCTCGGTTGTAACGGGCTTTGCAAAGACGGGCGACTCGACCGAGGGGATGTCCGCCTTCGAAGCGTTCAAGTCGACGCCGTACGGCACGGTTATTATGATCGTCGCGTTCTTCGTCGTGGCAATCGCGCTCGGCTGGGCAGTTTCCAAGGCGTTCAAGTGGCTGGATAAGCGTTGGCCGTCCAAAATAAGGCTTTCCATATATTCGCTCGTCGTCTGCTTCGGGTACAGCTGGCTCGCCGAAAAGATTTTCGGCGTGGCGGATATAACGGGCGCGTTCCTGGCGGGTATAGTTCTCTCTACCGACCACCGCGCAAGCGTCTATATAGATTCCAAGATAGACGTTTCAAGCCGTTCGCTGTTTTCCCCCGTGTTCTTTGCGAATATAGGCATAAGCTCGATAAGCTTTTTGGGTATGCGCGCCGAAATTCTGCTGTTCGCTCTGCTTGCCGTCTTAATGGGCATTATAGGTAAGATTATCGGGTGCGGCGCGGTGTGCAAGGCGTTTAAATACAGCTGGCGCGAAAGCGCAATCGGCGGTATAGGTATGATGGCGAGGGGCGAGGTGGCGCTGATCGTCACGCAGACGGTCACCTCGGTTTCGCTCGGCGAGAACGCCCTTGGGCAGGAATTTATGCTGATGACGGTGCTGTTGATTTTGGCGTCGTCCATACTGACCCCCGTTTTGTTAAAGGTGCTTTATAAAAAAGTAAAGGAGCCCGACCCCGACCTTATCGACCCCGACGACTGATATTATACGGTCATTAAATACGGCGCCTCCGCAGGACAAGCCTGCGGCTTGCAACGCCGCCCCACCGTTTTTGCGAACGCCGTCCTTGCGCCCGTCCTACCGTCATTGCGAGGAGTGCGCCGTGCGCACGACGCGGCAATCCCAGTGGGTATGCGCGTACCCTTGCCTTCCCACGAAGAACAGTGCGAGGGTATGCGCGAACCCTTGCTTTCCCTAAAGAATAGGGAAAGTGGCACGAGCGTAGCGAGTGTCGATAGAGTTTGATACTTCTAATTATTTAACCAAAATAATAAGGTTGAAATTATCCTACCTCATCAGTCACCTACGGTGACAGCTTCCCCGCCAGCAGGGAAGCC
>CAZUYN010000024.1:0-19342 GCA_964624495.1 uncultured Clostridia bacterium | reverse complement strand
CCATCATCTGCGAGCCGCGCATCATCTTAGCCGACTGTTCGCCGAGAACCCAGCGCACGGCGTCCGCCACGTTGGATTTGCCGCACCCGTTGGGTCCGACTATGCAGGTGACGCCGTCGGTAAACGGCACTTCGGTCTTATCCGCAAACGATTTGAAGCCTATTAAAGTGATTTTTTTAAACTGAACCATAATTTACCGACCCCTTAACGTATAAGGTTTTTTCCCGTACAGGCTTAAAAACGCCCGCCGCAATAATTTATTTTCCTTCCGTAAGATATTTATAGGCGAGCTCCGCCGCCTTTCTCTTTGCCGCCGCGCCGCTGTCCTCCTCGGCGCAAAAGGTTTTGCCGCGCACCGTCAGGGTGACTTTAAGCCTCGGCTTTCTGGGCGTGCCCGTGTCAATCTGTCCGTATACGGGCACGGGCTCGCCCGCGCCCTGCAAGAGCTCCTGCAACGCCCCGATATAGTTAAACGAATGCGGCGCCGGAGAAAGAGTGGCAAAGGCAAATTTTTTAGCCGCCTCTATGCCGCCGTCAAGATATATCGCCGCGGTCAGCGCCTCGTACGCGCTGGGCACCGATTTTTTGTTGTTTACGTCGCCCTTGTCGCGAAGAAGAGCGAGATGCAGCCCGAGCTTTTCCGAAACGGGACGGAGCGCGTCGTCGGACAGAAGCTGCCGCTTTTTTTCGGTTATCTCGCCCTCGCTCAACCCCTCGCCGTAATATTTTTCGGCGACCACAAAGCCGAGCAAAGCGTCGCCGAGGCATTCAAGGCTCTGGTTATTGAAGCTATTGTCGTAGGACGAAAGCGTGAGCGCTTTTTTTAAAAGCTCCTTGTCTTTAAAGGCGTAGCCGCACGCCCTTTCCACCGCGGAAAAATCCATCATTCCGCCGCCCCGTCGGCGGCTTCACGGGGGATAAGATTGTCGAGGTCTACCTTTTCAAGCAGTTTTTCCACCTTGGGAATCAAGCCGTTGCGGTATACCGTGACCGCGTGCTTTACCGCCGCCGCCACCGTTACGGCGGAGGAATTGCCGTGGGTCTTAACCACTACCTTTTTCAAGCCCAGAAGCAGCGCGCCGCCGACCTTGTTGAAGTCGAGATCCTCCTTCATCTTCTTAATCGCGCCCTTTAATAAAAGCGCGCCCATTTTGGAAGAGAACGAAGAGGTAAACTGCGCCTTCATCTCGGTTAAAATCATCTTCGCACAGCCCTCTATGGCTTTAAGCGAGACGTTGCCCGAAAAACCGTCGGAAACCACTACGTCTACGGGCTTTTCGGCAAAGGTAATCTCCCTGCCCTCGACGTTGCCGATAAAGTTGATACCGTCCATTTGCTTTAAGTATTGATAGGTTTCCAGGTGCAACGGGTCGCCCTTGTGCTCCTCGGTACCGTTGTTAAGAAGCCCGACGGAGGGGTTTTCCTTGCCCAGACACGCCTGCGCGTACGCCGAGCCGAGCACGGCGAACTGGCAAAGCATTACGGGCTTGCATTCGGCGTTGGCTCCGCAGTCGCACAATAGGGTCGTCCCCCCGTGCACGTTGGGGATAGCCGGACAGAGCGCGGGGCGCTTGACCCCCCTTATTCTGCCCAATATAAGCTGTCCGCCCACGATGGTCGCGCCCGTAGAGCCCGCCGTCACGAGTCCGCACACGTCGTCGTTCTTTTTAAGCGTCCAGTACGCCGCGGCAAGAGAAGTCTGCCTGTTCTTTATGGCGACGGTGGGCACGTCGTTCATTCCTATCACGTCGGGGCAGTCGATAATTTCGAGGCGGCTTTTGTCGTAGCTGTATTTTTTGAGCTCCGCCTCGATTTCTTGCTTTCTGCCGGTTATGATTATATAAAGCTCCTTATCCCCGTTTAACGCGATAGTAGCGCCTTCGACCACGGCGGAGGGGGCGTTGTCGCCGCCCATTCCGTCCAAAACGATTTTATCCATATGCCGATCTCCTTGATAAAGCCGCGCCGCCGTACTGCGGCAGTGCGTAAATAATATACTTTATGATTATATCATAAACATTTGTCAAAAGCAAGTCATTGAAGCGATTTATCGGGCGCAACCTGCACCACGTCCGCCGACGGGGCGTACCTGTCTTTGCGCTCGAATACGGTATACTCCGCGCCGTCCTTTATTTTCAGAAGCGCGCTTTCGCTGAGCGTGCCGTCCCGGCCGTAGCTGATAACGCCGTCCTCTTCCCCCTCTACCGTTACGGCGGGCGGTCGGGGCACAGTGCCCGTCACGGCGGAGCGGAACTCGTACCTGTAGCCGTCCTCCGCGCCGTAGATTGTGCACGTTATGCTGTTTAAAGTGCAGTTTACCCTTATATATACGGGGGTCAAACGGTTATTTTTGAACTTCAAATCAAAATAACTGCCGCTTACCATAGCGTCGCGAGAGGGCTCGACGTAGGATACCCTTAAACTGTGCGGATGATATTCGCAGATTTCCAGCCCGGAGAGGGCGGCGGCGTTGTAAAGCGTGGTCGAAACCTGGCACACCCCTCCGCCGTAACCCGTGACGAATTTACCGTTTTCGATTATCTTCGCCTGTTTAAAGCCGTTTTCCGCCGTCCTCGCGCCGACCGTGCCGTTAAAAGAAAACACCTCGCCCGCGCCGACGGAAACGCCGTTGAGCTTGCTTGCGGCAAGGCGTATATTAGCCGCCCGTTCGGTGTTAGCGCCGTCGAAATAGGTCGTGAAGCCGCACAGTCTGGCCGTATCTTTGACCAGCTGCCCGACGGAGCCTTTCACGGGGATTTCTTCTACGGCGACGCGCACGTCCCCGAAGCCGCCCGACAAAGCGCTTTTTATATCTTCGGAAAGCTTGCCCCTGTCGCACTTCAAACCGCCCTTGCCCCCGTAATATGTGAAGGGCTCGCCGCTCAGGTTGAATGTACAGTACGGCTCCTGCGGCTCCCTGTCTAACCCGTCGCAGATATAGCGCACGATTTCGCTTTCGCCGTTGAGATAGTAAGCCGTTACGGCGGTATAACTGCCCTTTTTGTTTATCCTGCCCAGCGCTTCCCCGAAGCCGTCGGTGAAATTTATTTCGGGATAGACGTACTCGTACACGCGTTCGCCTGCATATATGCGCAGGCGTTTGTCCTTTAAACGCTCAATCTCCCTCTCCCTTAAAAGATTTTTGGCTTCGGTGCGCGTAAGTCCGCCCACGTCGATTCCGTTGACCGTAACGCCGCACGGCAAACGGTAAGCAAAGCCGAAGCAAAAAAACGCCGCGCCCGTAAAGAACGCGAGCGCAGCGATATCGGCGATTAACCTGAATAATATTTTCTTCCCCGTCACTTTATTTTCAATGCGGAAAGCAATTCCTCCGACGGATAAAAGCACGGCACGCCGACCTTGCGGTTACCGCCGGAGTAGTGCGTGTCGGAACCGCCCGTAACGTACAGCGAATATCTTTCCGCAAGCCCCTTATAGTACTGCGTCTGTCTATCAGTATGCCCCGAATAGATTGCTTCTATGCCGCGCAGACCGACGGGCGCAAGTCTTTCTATCAGCTTTATTACCCCCTCCCCGTCAAGGCTTATCCTGCCGGGGTGGGCGAGCGAACACAGCCCTCCGCAGCTTTCGCACATAACGACGGTCTCTTCGGGGGTCGGGCGGCATATGCACGAAAACCCGGGCGTGCCGTAGTTGAGGTATTTTGCATAGAAGTCGAAGGGCGACGCCGCATAGCCCTTACGCGCGCCCGCCCTCGCTATATACATAGCGTGCACGGGGACTTTCTTGCTCCTGCGCTCGCGCACGACCTCGCCGTATTCTATATTGACGCCCGCCGCCGAAAGCCTTTTTAAAATATCGAACGTCCGCTCCTCCGCGCCGTCGTTTATCTTTTTTATAAAAGAGACGTACGCGGCGGAAGAATAGTCCATACCGTAGCACAGCAGATGCACCTTGACGTCGCCGTCGTATGCGGAGACCTCCACGCCGTCCACAAACATTATACCAGCTTTTTCCGCCGGAGCCTTTGTCTCCGCGGCGGCGAGAGCGGTGTCGTGGTCGGTGACCGAAATAAGGTTTACGCCCATTCCGCGTGCCGCAGAAACTACGTCGCGGGGCGACTGTCCGCCGTCCGAATAGTAAGTGTGAATGTGCAAATCGGCGCGTATCATCTTTTAATTACCCCACCCTCTATCATAATCTTCTTCGCTTCCCTTCCGTACAGCACGCGCTCGGCATGGGTACAGGTTATAACCGTCTGCAAGCCCTCGCATCTGCCCACGAGCTTTTTGCGGCGCGGCAGGTCGAGCTCGCTCATAACGTCGTCGAGTATGAGCACGGGCGGCTCTCCGCAAGACTCCTTGAACAGGTTCACTTCGGCAAGCTTGACCGAAAGCGCCGCCGTCCTCGCCTGCCCTTGCGAGGCGTAAATTTTCGCGTCGGCGCCGTTTATCTTTACGTCCAAATCGTCGCGGTGCGGTCCGCTCGCCGTAAACCCGAGGCGTATATCTCTTTCGTAGTTATAGGTCAGTTCGTCGAAGAGGCGTTTTTCGAGCTCCTCTACGCCGCCCTTGTATTTTTTATCGGGGGTTATCGAAAGCTCCTCCGCCCCGTCGGTCAAATATCTGTGCGCCTCTGCCGCCCGCGGCGCAAGCCTTTCGACGTAGTCCGCCCTGTGCCCGGCTATGACGGCGGCGTACTTGCACAACTGCGCGTCCCACACGGGCAGGGTATCGTACACGAGGTCTATATCCCTGTTCTTTAAAAGGTTGTTGCGCTGTTCGAGAATTTTGTTATAGCGCGACAGCGCGACGAAATAGCTTTTCGACAGCTGTGAAATGGAAACGTTCAGAAAGCGCCTGCGTTCGTCGGGTCCGTCCTGTATTAGGCGGAGCTCCTGCGGAGAGAAGAAAACGGCGAACATATTGCCGAGAATGTCGGCGTTGCGCGAAATTTTATTGCCGTTCAGCTTGACTTCCCTGCCGCTTTCGGTAATCGTCGCGGAAATTTCGGTCTTGCCGTAGCGCCCCTCGCATTCGCAGCAGATATATGCCGAGCTTTCGCCGTGCATAATAAGCTGTTTGTCGCGCCGCGTACGCGGAGAAGCCCCCGTGCACAGATAAAAAGCCGCCTCCGCGCAGTTGGTCTTGCCCTGCGCGTTCTTGCCGAACAGCACGTTCATACCGGGCGAAAATTCGAACCGCTCTTCCCTGTAATTTCTGAAATTTTTCAAAACCAGATTTTTTATGAACATTTTAACTTAAATCACTTTATTTAAACAAAAAAAAGTTGTATAATGAAAACGTATCAACCGCCGCCGTACTCTTCCCCTGCGCGGACCGGGGCGCGGCGCATAATTATTTTAACACAAGTTTTAAAAAACTCAAAGCGAAAAGGTGCAAAATGACGGACGCAAGCAATCTCGATTTTATTTACAGACCCATCAAGCAGAAAATGGAGGAGCTGATATCTCCCATCTCCTATATTTCGTATATAGACAAATTAGTGCCGGTCGAAATCGACGGACGCTATATCGTGCTTGAAACGCTCACCGAAAATTTTGCGCAGTATATAACCAGAAACCTCGCCGACAAGATGACCGAAGCCATAATCAAGGCGGACGTGGGCGTTACCGACTTCCGTCTCGTGGTCAAGGGCAGCAGGGAATTTGCGTTCGACTCCTCGGACGAAACGCCTGCCTACGCCCCCGCGAATAATCTGAACAAAAAATTCACGTTCGAAAACTTCGTGCCCGGCAATAATTCGTTCGCCTATAAAGCGGCGCTCAACGTCGCCGACGACCCCGCCGGTATCTATAACCCCCTCTTCCTGTACGGCGGCACGGGACTCGGCAAGACCCACCTTATACAGGCAATAGCCAACAAAATAGCCGACGACAAGCCCTCTATGAGGGTGGTTTACGTCACCTGCGAGCAATTCGTAAACGAAATAATCGACTCTATGCTGACCAAGGGCGCGGAAGCGCGCGAAAAGGGCAACAAACTGCGCCAATACTACCGCAGCGCCGACGTGCTGATTATCGACGATATCCAATTCATTGCGGGCAAAAAAGCCGTTCAGGAGGAATTTTTCCATACCTTTAACGAGCTTGTCACCCGTAATAAACAGATAATCATTACGAGCGACCAGCCCCCCAAGGAGCTGACCGCGCTCGAAGACAGGCTGAGGACGCGCTTTCAGGGCGGACTCGTCCTCGATATGATTCCCCCCGATTACGAAACCAAGATTGCCATTTTAAAGGTAAAGGCTGCGGATAAGCGGTGCATCGTGCCCGACGAAGTGCTCGCCTTTTTAGCGCACGATTCGGGCGACGACGTAAGGACGCTCGAAGGCAGGCTTACCAAGGTGGTGTTTGCAAGCAAGCTGCACGAAGAACCCATAACCGTAGAGCTGGCGAGAAACGCTTTGAAGGAGGCGGTGTCCGAAGGCGGCGCAGAGGAGATTACCCCCGCGAGCATAATTAACGCCGTCACGGGCTTTTATAACGTCACCAAAACCGAGCTTACGGGAAAGTGCAAGAAAAAGGAGCTCGTGCTCCCCAGACAAGTCTGCTGTTACCTTATGTGTGAGCTGTTGTCCCTGCCGCTGATGTCCATAGGCAAGGAATTGGGCGACAGAAACCACACCACCATATTATATTCGCGCGATAAAATCGAAAATATGATTGCCGTAAACGACAAGCTCGCCAAAGAAATAGACGATATTAAAAACATTATACTCAAAAAATAATGAAAGAATTTAATCTGGGCAGCTTCGGCGCGGCGGTCGTCGGAGCCGGGCACGCCGGTTGCGAAGCCGCACTCGCCCTTGCGCGCACGGGTATAAAGTGCGCGCTTTTGACTTTAAATTTAGACAGTATTGCTTTTATGGCGTGCAACCCCTCGGTCGGGGGCACGGCAAAGGGTCATCTCGTGCGCGAAATCGACGCGTTGGGCGGCGAAATGGGCTTAAACGCGGACGCCACCGCCCTGCAAATAAAAATGCTGAACGAGGGCAAGGGCGCGGCGGTTCAGTCGCTGAGGTGCCAGTCGGACAAAAACGCCTACCACGCGAGAATGAAGAGCGTGCTCGAACACACCCCCGGTCTGCGCATAATTCAGGGCGAGGTCTCGGAAATAATAGTAAAAGACGGCAACGTTGCGGGGCTTAAAACCACTTACGGCGGAATTATTTACTGTAAGGCGGTCGTGCTGGCTACGGGCGTGTATCTCAACGCGCGCACAATCACGGGCGACGTAACCGCGGACAGCGGACCTAACGGCTTCGCCCCCGCGAACGCCCTTACCGCCAACCTTAAAGAGCTGGGCTTTAATATCCGCCGCTTCAAGACGGGCACGCCCGCCCGCGTGGACTTCCGCTCGCTCGACCTGTCCAAGCTTACCGCGCAGTACGGCGAAGAGGGCGTGGGCGCCTTCTCCTTTATGAGCGAAAGACAGCCCGAAAACAAGCTGCCCTGCTACCTTGGGTACACCAACCGAAAAACTCACGAAATCATACTCGGCAACCTTGACCGCTCTCCGCTATATAACGGAACGATAGCCTCCGCGGGACCGCGCTACTGCCCCTCGATAGAGACCAAGGTCGTGCGGTTTGCCGACAAGGAGCGCCACCAGATTTTTATCGAACCCGAGGGCGCGGATACTCTCGAAGCATATGTGCAGGGAATGTCCTCCTCCCTCCCCCACGATATACAGATAGAAATGTACCGTTCGGTAGAGGGGCTTGAAAACGCCGACGTTATGCGGTTTGCCTACGCGATAGAGTACGACTGCATAGATACCCTCGACGTCTACCCCACCCTCGAATTCAAAAAGGTCGGCGGACTGTATACCGCGGGGCAGATAAACGGCACCTCCGGCTACGAGGAGGCGGCGGCGCAGGGGCTTATGGCAGGTCTGAACGCGAGCTTAAAGCTGAGGAATATGCCTCCCCTCGTTTTGGGGCGCGACGAAGCGTATATCGGCGTGCTTATAGACGACCTCGTGACCAAGGGCACGGAGGAGCCTTACAGAATGATGACCTCGCGCGCGGAATACCGCATAGAGCTGCGGCAGGACAACGCCGATTTCCGCCTCACCCAAAAGGGTTACGACTGCGGCTTGGTCACGAAGGCGCGGTACGAGGTTTACCTGAAACGCAGGCAGGCTTACGAAGAGGCTTTAAAAGAGCTATCCTCCGCCGCCTTTCCCCCCGACCGCACGGAAGAAATTCTCAAAGAAAACGGCTTCGGACGCGCGTCGGGCGCGTTGAGCTACGCCGATTTAATCAGGCGCGGCATACGGTTAAAAGACACGGCGCGCACTCTTGGAACCCCCGACCTCCCTGCCGACGCTCTCCTTTCCGCCGAAATTTACATCAGATACGAGGGATATTTAAAGAAGAACGGGGAGCAGATTGCAAGGGCTAAAAAAGCCGAGGACAAGCTGTTGCCCGCCGACTGCGACTATTCGCAGATAGAGGGGCTGCGTTTGGAAGCGCGCGAAAAGCTGAATAAGGTAAAGCCCCGTTCGCTGGGACAGGCGGCGCGCGTTTCGGGCGTCAATCCGGCGGATATCGCCGTTTTAACCGTGTGGCTGGCTATGAACAAAAAAGCGTGAATAAATAAAGAACGGCAAAAGGGCGCAAAAGCGCCTTTTTTCTTTTTCCTCATATTGTTACATAACTTGCAGGTATTCGCGGCAACCGCGATTATATAATGCGGTTATGGCGTTTAAACTCAACTTAAAAAGCATACTCCTATACGCCGCGTACTCGATGTCGCTCGTCGCGCTCAATTCGGTAGCGCCCAAGGCGCCCCTTTCGCTGGGGGTGTGCTTTTCTATGCTGATTTGCGGAGCCAATCCGGTCGCAACCCCCGTTCTTTACATATTGGCGTCGGTAACCGGACTTGACTGGATAACAACGCTTTTAAGCCTGTTCGAAGCGGGCTTCCTGACCGTCATAGTCCTGCTGTACAGGCGCACGGGGAGAAAAATCCGTGCGGAAGCGGTCGCCTATATGATAATCGCGCTCGGACCGTTCGTCGCCTTTTCGCGCTGGGGCGGAATAGAGAGCATATACATAACCGATAACGTATACGTCCTTAAAGGCATAGCCGCGGCGGCGGCGGCTGTGTTTACGCTGTTTTCATTCCGCACGGTTCACGCCCTGCTGTTCCGCCTGTGCCGCTGCAAGCTGCGCAACGACGAGCTGTTGTGCATAGCGGTTTTCTGCACAGCCGCGGGGGTGGGCGTGCGCAACCTGATAGGCTGTCATGCGTACGTCTGCCTGTGCGCGGCTATAACAGCGTTCTGCGTACGCCTGACCAAAAGCCCCTCCGCCATTATTGCCGCCTGCGTTTGCGCCCTGCCCCAAACCTTGGTTTCCCTCGACTTGAACTTTCTAACCGCTTCGGTTCTAATCGCGATAGTCACCCTTTTTTTCTGTTCGCTCGGCAGATTTGCCCCGTCGCTTGCGGTTATGCCGTTCACCGCCCTGCATATGTACCTTTTGGGCAGTTTTTCGGACGGCGCGGTAGCGGCAGTCATGTACGCGCTGTTACTGTTCACGCTGTGTTTTATAACCGCCCTGCCGCACGAAAAGAGCATAGCCGACCTGCGGTCGCTACTGACCCTGCAACGCGTTCTGCCCCGTTCGGAGGTGACGCGCTGCCGCGAGGAGGTCAGCGAAAAGCTGTACCGTATGAGCGAAGTTTTCAGGGAGATAGAGAGCGCCTTCACCGCGCTCGACGACGGACCGGACGACGGCGCGATGAAAAAGCGCATGCTCGTTGAGGCTAAGCAGAGTATGTGCTCCTCCTGTCCCAAGGCGGACGCATGCAAAAAGAGCGGCGTATACCGAGGTTTCGCCGCGCTTATAGAAGCGGGCTGTCTGAAAGGCAAAGTCGGCTTTATAGATTTAACCGCCGACGTTACGCGCAACTGCAAGGACCCGTCGGGGCTGACCGAAACGGTGAACAAGCTTTTATACGAATACCGTAAGAGCACTCTGGAAGCGGAAAACGCCAAAAACGGAAGGCGGCTTTTGGCGGAGCAGGCAAAGGGCGTAGCCGAGGTTCTTAAAATGCGCGCCGTGGAATTCTGCCGCGAAAGCGACGATTATTCCGCACTCGAAAAGAAGCTTGCCGACGCGCTCGCCGCAAACGGGGTGAGCTGCCCCGAAATAAGCGTAAAGGGCGACAAGAACAGGGAAATAGCGATGACGCTTGTCGGCTGTAAAAGCTTTGCGCCCGTCAAGCAGTGCGTGGAGGAGACGACGGGCGAAAAGCTTATGCTTAAAGCCAAAACGCGCTACGACGGCGAAAAGTGCGCCTATCTTTTGGTTCGTCCGCCCAGATACGACGCGGCGTTCGGCGTGGCGTTCGCCGTCAAGGACGGGGAACGCATTTCGGGCGATACCCATTCGGTCATAAAAATTAACGAGCACGCGTTTTTAATGGCGCTTTCGGACGGAATGGGGAGCGGCGAATACGCGAGAAAGGTCTCCGAAACCGCGATATCGCTTATAGAGGCGTTTTGCAAGTCCGAAATGCCGCAGGACGTTATGCTGGACACGATCAATAAGCTGCTGTGCTTTAACCGCGACGAACGCTTTACCTGCATAGACGCCGCCACGGTGGATTTGAATACCCTTTCGGCGTCCTTCGTAAAGATAGGCTCGCCCGTGGGGCTTATCGTGCGGAAGGGCGAAATCAAGGTTCTGGAAAGCCGCTCGCTGCCGCTCGGGATACTCGACAACCTTAAACCGGCAACCAGCCGCGAACAGCTGAAAAAGAACGACGTGGTCGTCTTTATGAGCGACGGCGTTACCTCCTGCTTCGACGGCGTCGGCGACCTGTATGACTATATAGGTACGTTAAAGCCGCTCAATCCGCAAGCTATGGCGGACAACATACTGTCCGCGGCAAAAGAGCGCGCTTTAGGCGCGCCCGACGATATGACCGTACTGTGCGTACGGCTATACGAAAGACAAAGTTAATTTTAAAGGGTTTGGTTTTTATACTTTTCGTACTTATTTAAAAGCTTTTCCTCCCTGTACGCCCCCAAACGCACCTTTTTCACCTTGCGGTTGACGGACGAATAGTCGGCAGGAATTTCCGCCTTGGCATAGTCGGCTACGGGCATTTCCCCTATTATCGAGGCGAGCTCTTTCAGACCGCAGGCGTTAAGACGGGCAAGCGCGCTCCGCTTAAAAAAGCGTACCCGTACGGTACGCCTTAGTTGAAGATTTATTCCGTTTTACGCCCTGCCGCTGTCTTTAATCAGCTTTTTCAAAAGCGCCATGCTGCGCCTTTGCGGCATCTCTTTTAAGCGGAACTGCCAATTGCCCGACGGGGTGGAGGGCACGTTCATTCTTGCCGAATTATCCAGCCCGAGTATATCCTGTACGGGCAGTACGGCGATGTAAGATTTGGAATACGCCGCACATTGGCACAGCGCCCAAGCCGCGTCCTTTTCGTCCACCACGGGGTAGTAGAAATTCTGCCCCTTCATCGCCGCGCGGAGGCGCTTTTTGAAGGTTAAAAATTCCTCGTCCGTCATATTTTTGAAAAACCCTACCGCCGTATCGTTGTCGTGCGTGCCCGTATAAGTCACGGAATTTTCCACGATGTTTTCGGGCAGGTATGCGTTATCCTCTTCGCCGTCGAACGCAAAGAGCAATACGTTCATACCGGGGAGCTTGCACTCCTCCCTCAAAGCGATGACGCCGTCGTCCATTACGCCCAAATCCTCGGCGATGATTTCGGTCTTTCCGAGCCGTTTTTCAATCTCGGCGAAGAACCCCTTGCCTGCGCCCTTTTCCCATTCGCCGACGGTCGCGTCCGGCGCGTCCGACGGAATTGCGTAATAGCGGTCGAAGCCGCGGAAGTGGTCGATGCGGATAACGTCGTACATCTGCTTGGCTTTGGCTACCCTGTCTATCCACCAGTCGTAATTTTCAGCCTTGGCGGCGTCCCAATTGTACAGCGGATTGCCCCAGAGCTGCCCCTTTTCGGAAAAATAATCGGGGGGAACGCCCGCGACCTTGACGGGCTTTAAATCTTCGTCGAGCTGAAACAGCTCGGGTCTTGCCCATAAATCAGAGGAATCGTAAGCGACGTACAGGGGTATATCGCCGATTATTTTTATGCCGAGCCCGTTGACGTAGTCTTTAAGCCTTTTCCATTGGCGCTTGAATTGGTATTGCAAAAACAGCCAGAAGCAGTATTCGGGGCGGTAGACCGCGTTGCGGAATTCGTAAACCGCCAGATGCTCCTTATATTTGAACGCTTCGGGGAAGTTATAAAAGGTATCCTTATACCGCTGTTTAAGCGACATAAAAAGCGCGTAATCTTCGAATTCGCCGCTGTTTATAAAGTCCACAAAGTCTGCGGAACGGATATTAAAACGCGAATAAGCCTTTCTTAAAAGCGCGTAACGGCTTTCGTAAAGCGCGTCGTAATCTACCGCGCCTACGGGCATTTTCGCGCTTTCGACCTCGGTTTCGTCCAGCAAGCCCTGTTTTTGCAAATCTACTATATCGATAAAATAGGGGTTGCCCGAATTACAGCAGACCGACTGGTATGGCGAATCGCCGAAGCCCGTTTGCTGTAAGGGGAGTATCTGCCAATACTTAACGCCCGTCTTTTTTAAAAGGTCTGCGAACTCGTAAGCTTCCTTTCCGAGCGAGCCTATACCGAACTCGTTGGGGAGCGACGATATATGGCACAGAACCCCCATTCCTCTCTCTCTGTTTTCCGACATTTTTACACCGTTCGTTTATTTGCCCAACAGGGCTTTTATTCTTTCAACCGCTTCGAGCGTGGTTTCGGCGCTACCGAACGCCGTAAGCCTTAGGAAGCCCTCGCCGTTTTTGCCGAAGCCCGCGCCGGGAGTACCGACTACCTGCGCTTCGTTCAAAAGCAGGTCGAAAAATTCCCAGCTGCCCAGCCCGTCGGGGCATTTAAGCCATATATAGGGCGAATTTTTGCCGCCCGTATACCATATTTTAAGGTCGTCCATACACCCTGCGATGACAGCAGCGTTATTCTGGTAATAGCCGATATTGCGCTTAATCTGCGCCATACCCTCCCGCGTGAAAACGGCAGCCGCGCCGCGCTGGACTATATAAGGCGCGCCGTTGTACTTGGTCGCCTGCCGCCTGTACCACAGCTTGTTTGCGTTAAATCCGCTTCCGCCGAGCTCTTTGGGAATTACCGTACAGCCGCAACGCACGCCCGTAAAGCCCGCGATTTTGGAGAACGAATAAAATTCTATGGCGCACTGTCTTGCGCCGTCTACCTCGAATACGGAATGGGCGAGCCCCTTTCGGGTGATAAAGCTTTCGTAAGCGCAGTCGTATAAAATCACCGCGCCCTTATTCAAAGCGTAATCTACCCATTCTTTAAGCTGTTCCGCCGAATACGCCGCGCCCGTGGGATTGTTGGGCGAGCAGATATAGATTATATCGCAGTCCACGCCGTAGTCGGGCATAGGCAAAAAGCCGTTGTCCTTCGTGCCGTCGGCGAATATGACCTTGCGCCCCGCCATAACGTTAGTGTCCACGTAGACGGGATAAACGGGGTCGGGCACAAGCACGGTGTTGTCCGCTCCGAAGATATCCAATATATTTCCCAAGTCGCTCTTCGCGCCGTCTGATACGAATATTTCGTCAAGACCTATCCCGACGCCGTAAGTCTTATAATAGTCCTTTATCGCCTGCCTTAAAAATTCGTAGCCCTCGTAAGGACCGTAGCCTTTGAAGGTCGATTTGTCCGCCATTTCGTCCACGGCGGTATGCATTGCGGAGATGACCGCAGGCGCCAGAGGCAGGGTTACGTCGCCTATGCCGAGCTTTAAAATCTTCTTTTCGGGGTGGGCGGCGGCATAATTTGCCGTCCTGTCCGCGACCTCGGCAAACAGATAGTTTTGCGCTATGTTGTTAAAGTTGGTGTTGTATTTCATAATTTCCAAATTAAAAAATTTATTTTTTCGCTTATTTCGGCGCAGGCTTGTATATTTACGGGGTGCGTAAATTATCTGTGCGAATACTTGACCGCCGCCTTAATAAATTCACGGAACACGGGGTGCGCGTGCTGGGGGCGCGACTTGAATTCGGGGTGGAATTGCACGCCGATGAAGAAATCGAGCGAGGGTATTTCCACCGCCTCGACCAAAAGTCCGTCGGGGGAGGTACCCGCGACGCTCAGACCTGCCTTTTCAAGCTCTTCCCTGTAATCGTTATTGAATTCGTATCTGTGGCGGTGGCGTTCGGAAATCACGTCCGCGCAGTACGCTTCCTTCATTATTTTGCCTAATACCTTGCAAGGGTATGCGCCGAGGCGCATCGTGCCGCCCATTTTCACTCCGTGCTGGTCGGGCATCAAATCTATTACGGGGTGCTTCGTCGCAGAGTCGAATTCCGAAGAGTTCGCGTCATTATAACCCAGCACGTTCCTCGCGTATTCGATGACCGCCGTCTGCATACCCAGACATATGCCGAAGTAAGGCAGGTTGCGCTTGCGGCAGTATTCGGCGCACAGCAGCATACCCTCTACGCCGCGGTTGCCGAAGCCGCCGGGGACGATTATACCGTCCGCCCCGCCCAGCTCTTCCTCCGCATTGTCCGCGGTCAAAGCTTCGGTATCGACCCATTTTATCTCTACCTTGGCGCCGTTTTCGTAACCCGCGTGGGCGAGCGCCTCCGCAACAGACAAATACGCGTCGTGAAGCTGCACGTACTTGCCGCACAGGGCGATTTTTACGGTCTTGTCCCTCGCCTCTATCCTCGCGAGCATTTTATTCCACTCGGTCATATCTATGACGCGGGGGTCGAGTTTAAGGCGTTTGCAAACTATTTCGGAGAAATGACTCTTTTCGAGCATCGTGGGGCACTGGTAGAGCACGGGCATCGTCATATTTTCGATGCAGCATTCGGGCTCCACGTTGCAGAACATGGCGATTTTGTCGCGCACGTCCCGTGGCATGGGGGCGTCTACGCGCGGTACGATTATGTCGGGCGTAATCCCCATACCCTGCAATTCCTTGACGGAATGCTGGGTGGGCTTGGACTTGAATTCCTCCGACCCCGAAATATAGGGCACGAGGGTGACGTGTATAAAACAGCAGTTATCCCTGCCGACCTCGCGTGAGACCTGACGGATAGCTTCTATAAACGGCTGGCTTTCGATATCGCCGATAGTGCCGCCGATTTCGGTTATTACCACGTCCGCGCCCGTAGTCTTGCCCACGGAATAGATAAACGACTTTATCTCGTTTGTTATGTGCGGAATTATCTGCACGGTCTGTCCGAGATATTCGCCGTTGCGCTCCTTATTGAGGACGTTCCAATACACCTTACCCGTCGTAAGGTTGGAGTATTCGTTTAAATTTTCGTCTATAAATCTTTCGTAATGACCCAAATCGAGGTCGGTTTCCGCGCCGTCGTCGGTTACAAAGACCTCGCCGTGCTGAAAGGGACTCATCGTGCCGGGGTCGATGTTGATATAGGGGTCGAGCTTCTGCGAAGCGACCTTATAGCCCCTGCATTTCAACAGTCTGCCCAGCGAAGCCGCCGTTATGCCCTTGCCGAGCCCCGATACTACGCCGCCTGTAACGAAGATATATTTTGTCATATATTCACCTCTTAGGTATGCCGTCCGCGGCTTGCCCGCGGATTTGTTATCTGTACGTTTATTGCGCTTAAACCGCCGTTATTGCCGCGGTGCGCCGTTATATCTCCACCTCGCCCGTAAAGGCAAGCGTTGCGGAGCCCTCCATAAACACCGTCCGGTCGGTATAGGTTACGGTCAGGTCGCCGCCGCGCAGATGTACGGTTACGGGAACGTTTTTATCGGCAAAGCCGTTGAGCGCCGCCGCCACGGCGGCTGCGCACGCGCCCGTGCCGCACGCCCGTGTTTCGCCGCTTCCGCGCTCCCATACGCGCATTTTCAGCTCGTTGCGCTTTATAACCTTTACGAACTCCGTATTTATCCTGTCGGGGAAGATCGGAGCGTTTTCAAACAGTTTTCCGACCTTTTCCAAATCGAGCGCGTCGGGGTCCTTAAAAACCACGCAATGGGGGTTGCCCATGGAAACCAGCGTTATGCCGTACACCTCGCCCCCTATTTCGACGGGGCGGTTGACCACGCGCTCTCCGCTAATCAAAGACGGGATTTTTTCGCCGTTCAGCTCAGCCGCGCCCATATCCACCTTTGCGGAAGCCACGGCGCCGTCCGCATTGTACTTGAACTCCAATGTCTTTATGCCCGAAAGCGTTTCTATGCGGCAGACGTCGCCCGTGACGTAACCCAAATCGTGCGCGAGCTTACCCGCGCAACGTATGCCGTTGCCGCACATCTTGCCCTCGGAACCGTCGGCGTTGAACATACGCATTCCGCAATCCGCCGTTTTAGAACGGCACAGAAGTATTATACCGTCGCCGCCGATTGAAAAATGTCTGTCCGAAAGGCGGACGGCGAGCGATTGCGGGTCGTTCAACTCCCCGTTCATACAGTCGAAATAAATATAGTCGTTGCCGATGCCGTGCATCTTATAAAATTTAGTCAACATATCTTTAAACGGCCGCCATCAGTCGGGCATAACTATGCACTGGTTTCTCTCCGCGCCGACCGAAACGTATTTGATTTTACATTCGCACAGCCTTTCGAGCAGACGGATATAGTCCAGCGCTTCGGCGGGGAGCTCCTCCGCGGTCTTGCAGGAGGATATGTCGCAATGCCAGCCCTTGACCTTTTCGTATACGGGCTTGCACATCTCGAGCACGTCCGTAAAGGGGAACTCGTCTATGATTTTTCCGTTCAGCTCGTAATGGGTGCAGATTTCGATTTCGTCATAGTTGTCGAGAATGTCGAGCTTGGTCAAAGCGATTTCGTCCGCGCCCTGACAGCGTATACCGTAACGGGAAGCGACGACGTCGAAAGGTCCCACCCTTCTCGGTCTGCCCGTAGCCGCGCCGTATTCTCCGCCGAGCTCGCGGAGTCTTTCAGCCTTTTTGCCGAAATATTCGCAGGTGAAAGGACCCGCGCCGACGCAGCTCGAATACGCCTTCATTATCCCTATGGACTTGTCGAGCTTGAGGTTGGGCACGCCTGCGCCTATGGGGGCGTACGCCGCGATCGTCGAGGACGAGGAGGTATAGGGCACGATGCCGAAGTCGATATCGCGGAGCGCGCCGAGCTGCGCTTCGAACATTATCTTCTTGCCCTGCTTGTGGGCTTGGTTCAGATATAACCCCGTGTCTATAACGTATTCGCGCAGGGGCTTGCCGTACGTTTCGAAGTACTCTATCATATCGTCTGTCTTTACGGGGTCGTATCCGTACGCCTTTATGGTCATATTCTTCCAGGCAACGATATCGGGCAGCCTTTTATAGAGCAGGGAGAGGTTTAAAAGCTCGCCCATGCGGAACGCCTTTTTCATATATTTATCGGCGTAAACGGGCGCGATGCCGCGGCGCGTGGAGCCGTAGGGCTTGCCCGTAGCCTTGGTCAGTCTGTCCTCCTCCATTATGTCCTGCAAGACGTTGTAGGGCATGGTGATTATCGCCTTGTCCGAAATTTTCAGATTTTCGGGTGTAATTTTTATGCCGCAGGCGCGAAGCTTTTCAATCTCGCCGCAGAGGTGCTTTATATCAATTACCATACCGCAACCGAGCACGTTTACCACGTTTTCGCGCAAAATACCGGAAGGAAGCAGATTTAAAATGAATTTGCCCTTTTCGTTTATGACCGTATGCCCCGCGTTGTTACCGCCCTGGTAACGGCAGACCACGTCGAAATCGCGCGACAGCAGGTCAACCATTCTGCCCTTGCCTTCGTCGCCCCAATTTATACCACAAATACTCGTAAGCATTAAGCTTTACCTCCACGGAAGAGTTTTCCGGTTTTATACGGATGAAAAAATATATCCGCATATTATTATAAAATAGTACGGCGTTTAAGTCAAGTTAAAAACGCGGCGCATAACGGCAGCCCGTTAAAATTTATTACTCCTTACGCAACGCGATACGCACGGCCGTCTGACCGTGCGTATAATCTCGTCGTATTTATGGGGAAGCTTTATATAAGCAATCAGTTGTTTACGCTGTACAACAGATCGAAGTAGGAGGGATAAGGCCAATAGTCGGCGGAAACCATAGTTTCCATTTTATCCACGCGTCTGCGGATATCGTCCATAAGCGGCAGGACGGTATGCGCCATCGCCTGCGAAGCGGCGGTCACGTTAGCCAAATCCACTCCGCCGAGCACGCCTTCGAGCTTGGCGGTCAGGGCGCCGGCCTCGTCGTTGAGCTGCGACAGGGCGGTTATGGTCTCCTTTTCGGACAGGCAGGGCAGCTCCTCGCATACCGCCTGCTTGGCGGCGACGTTCGTGCACAGCTCCGCCGTGAAATCGGAAACCGCCGGAAGTATGTCGCGGCGAACCATTTCTATCATGGTCTTGGCTTCTATATTGATAATCTTAACGTAATTTTCAAGCTGAATGTCCGCGCGGGCAATCGCCTCTTCCTTGGTATAGACGCCCTGCCTTATGAAGACGTCTATATTCTTCTTTTCGAAGCATACCGAAACCGCGTCCGCCGTGGTCTTGTTGTTTAACAGACCGCGCTTTGCCGCTTCGGGCTCCCAGGCGGGTCCGTACCCGTCCTCGTTGAAAATTATGCGGTAATGGGCTTTGAGCTCTCTTCTTATAATCTCCTCCGAAGCCTTTTCGACGTCCTCCGCCTTTTCAAGCTCGTCGGCAAACTTTTCGAACGCGTCGGCGACGATTGTATTCAAAACTATATTCGCGTCGGCTACGTTCGCCTGCGAGCCGAGCATACGGAATTCGAATTTATTGCCCGTAAACGCAAAGGGCGAAGTCCTGTTTCTGTCGGTTGCGTCCTTGGGGAAAATGGGGCTTTCGGGTACGCCGATACTGCCCTTTTGCACCTTTCTGGGGACGTAGTTCTCGCCCTTGACTATCGCGTCTACCAAAGCGCCGAGCTGGTCGCCGAGGTATACGGACACTATCGCGGGGGGAGCTTCGTCCGCGCCCAGCCTGTGGTCGTTGCCCGCCGAAGCCACCGACGCCCTTAAAATGCCCTGATAATCGTCCACCGACTTTATCACTGCCGCCAGCACGAGCTTGAACAGGGTGTTGTTTTCGGGGGAGTCGCCGGGATTTAAAAGGTTAAAGCCGTCGTCGGTAGACATAGACCAGTTGTTGTGCTTGCCCGAGCCGTTTATGCCCTCGAAGGGCTTTTCGTGCAGTAAGCAGACAAGATGATGCTTCGACGCGACCTTCTTCATTATTTCCATAGTGAGCATATTGTTGTCCACCGCGACGTTGGTGGTGCCGAATACGGGCGCCATTTCGTGCTG
>CAZUYN010000023.1:16631-19487 GCA_964624495.1 uncultured Clostridia bacterium | reverse complement strand
CGGGCAGGGCGTTTATGCCTATGATAATGGGCTTCGGCTGCTCGCTCCCCGCGACAATCAATACGAGAACTCTCGCCGACGAAAAGGAACGCACGGCAACCGTCAGGGTAATACCTTTCTTCTCCTGCGGAGCTAAGCTTCCTATACTTACGGCGGTTGCGGGCGGTATAGTTGCGGCTTTCGGTGTGGGTAACGCCGACGTGATAACTTTCTTAATGTATCTTTTGGGCGTATGCGTGGCTGTCTGCGCGGTGCTCTTGATGAGAAACACTACGTTAAAGGGCGAGACTCCTCCGTTCATTATGGAGCTTCCGGCATATCATCTGCCCGGGTTCAGAAACCTTATGCTCCACCTGTGGGATAAGACCAAGCACTTTGTAAAGAAGGCGTTCACGATTATCTTCGCTTCGACGGTCATTATATGGTTGTTCAGTCACTTGAGCTGGCAGTGGCACTATCTGCCCGACGAGGAGATGCAGAACTCGATTCTCGCTTCGATAGGCATGCTCTTACAGCCTATATTCACTCCGCTCGGCTTCGGCTCGCAGCTCGGCACATACGGTTGGGTATTTGCCGTCGCGGCGATAACCGGTTTGGTTGCAAAGGAAAACTGCATAGCTACGTTCACCACGCTTGCCATCTGTATCGGCGCGTACGTCGGCGAAGGTACCGAAGAGGGCATAGAAGAATTGCAGGGACTTATAAATATAATTACGGCTGACACGGGCATATCGCAAGGTCAATTCGTTTCGGCGCTCATTGCGTTCATAGCTTTCAATATGCTTACAATTCCCTGCTTCGCGGCGTGCGCGACGGCTAAGGCGGAGTTGCCCGAAGGCAAGTTCAAGTGGACGCTCCTGTTCTGGATTGTTACAAGCTATTTGGTATCTACAATGATTTATACTATCGGCAGCTGGTGGTGGACGCTGTTCATCTGGCTGGCAGTTATAGCGGTCGTAGTAACCTTCATAGTATTAAGAAATTTGGGCAAGTTCGACATATGCAAGATTTTTAAGCGTAAGAAGAGCTTGAACGGGGAAGTGCAATAAGTAAATGAGTCCTTTCGATATTGTAATAATAGTCGCCGTTTCGGTTGCGTTCGTCGCGGTCGTGGGCGTGCTGATATACAAAAAAGTCAAACATAAGGGAGGCGGTTGCGATTGCGGCTGCGAGGGTTGCCCCCATGCCTGCAACTGCCGCCCCGTAAAGGACGGCAAAAAGTCCGACGGAAATTCCGACGGCAAATAAAATCAATCATTCAGACAAACTCCAAGATATTCAAACAAACTCCAAAAAACAAAAAGCGGCAAAGCCCTTACGGCTCTGCCGCTTTTCGCGTGCGGAATATCCCGTATGGCGGAGCGTGGGCGGGGCTTTGAAAGAGTAATTACAAATTCTCATTTTACTTAAAAAATTATCAAAAAATGTATAAATATTAAATTTTTGCCGAGCGCTTGCCAAATGAAATGATTATATGTATAATAAAATGGAAATAATATCCGAGGCGGACAAAATTATGATTAAACTGTCAAACAGAATTTCCGAAATTTCCCCGTCTATGACCCTCGCCATTTCCGCAAAGGCAAACGAATTGAAGGCGGCGGGCGAAAAGGTCATATCCTTCGGCGTAGGCGAGCCCGATTTCGCAACCCCGGCGCACATAGTACAGGCGGCTAAGGACGCGTTGGACGCAGGCAAGACGAAGTACGTCGCGGCGGCCGGGCTGCCGGCGCTTAAAAAGAGCGTCTGCGCCAAGCTTAAACGCGACAACAATCTCGATTACGACCCCGCGCAGATAGTCATTTCCAACGGCGCGAAGCATCCTATTTTCAACGCGCTGTTCGCCACTATTGAGGATGGGGACGAGGTGCTTATCCCCAAGCCCTATTGGCTGACCTATCCCGAAGTGGTCAAAAGCTGCGGCGGCGTACCCGTTTACATATACGCCACGCCCCGTCACGGCTATAAGGTTACGGCCGCGCAGATAGAGTCTATGATAACCCCCAAGACGAAAATGCTTATCTTCAACAGCCCGTGCAATCCGACGGGCGCGGTCTATACCGAGCCCGAAATACGCGCCATTGCGGAGGTCTGCCTGAAACACAATATCATAGTGCTTGCCGACGAAATTTACGAAAAGCTTATTTACGGCGGCGAAACGCATTTTTCGATTGCGGCGGTTTCGCCCGAAATGAAGGAGCTGACAATACTGATCAACGGTATGTCCAAATCGTACGCGATGACGGGCTGGCGTATCGGATATCTTGCGGCGCCCCTGCATGTGGCTAAGGCAATCGCTTCTTTCCAAAGCCATTCGACGTCCAACGTAAACACGATGACGCAGTACGCCGCGCTCGCCGCGCTCGACGGCGACCAACAGCCTATGTACGATATGGTCAGGGCATTCGGCGAACGCCGCGAGGCTATGCTTGCGAAGTTAGACGAAATGAAGGCTCTGGGCTTCGATTACGTCAAGCCGGACGGCGCGTTTTACGTTATGCTACTGTGCTATAACTTCTACGGCAAGAGCTACGAAGGCGAGAAGATAAACGGCAGCATGGACCTTTGCGACGCGCTTTTAACTTATGAAAAAGTGGCGGCGACCCCCGGCATATGCTTCGGCGACGACGACGCGATAAGGCTTTCGTACGCGCTCTCTATGGAGGAGATGCTGGAAGGTTTAAGGCGCATTGCCGACTTTGCTTCCAAGCTGCAATAACGCGTTTGGTTTATTATCGGGTTGTCAAACGGCGAGGCGATTAAGAAATGCGGTTGCAACGCTGGGATTGCCACGGTTGGCGAGCAACCTCGCAATGACGGTACGGCGGCGCGGCGGCACGATGGGATTGCCGCGGT
>CAZUYN010000023.1:11405-16531 GCA_964624495.1 uncultured Clostridia bacterium | reverse complement strand
AGCAACCTCGCAATGACGGTACGGCGGCGCGGCGGCACGATGGGATTGCCGCGGTTGGCGAGCAACCTCGCAATGACGGTACGGCGGCGCGGCGGCACGATGGGATTGCCGCGGTCGGCGGGCAACCTCGCAATGACGGTACGGCTGTGCGCCAAGCGCCGTAAAATAATTTTAATTTTTTAAAAAAAGGTATTGAAAATCTTCCGATTTATGATAGAATAAATATAAGACTATTATATAATCTTTCAAGGAGGATTTCAGATGATAAAAATTATATGCGGTCCGAAAGGCTCGGGTAAGACTAAACAGGTAATTCAGCTTGCCAATACCAACGCCGCGAACGCAAAGGGTTTAAGCGTATTCGTCACCGATACCGACAGGTATGTGCACGACGTCGTCCGCGACGTAAGATTTGTGAACGTCACGGAATACCACGTCGCCGGCGAGGACGCGCTGTGCGGCTTTGTAATGGGCATTATGGCGGGCAACTACGATATAGAATATATCTATATCGACGGAATTGCCAGAATAGCCGGCAAACCCCTTTCGGAACTTGCCGCAATTTTCTATATGCTTGAAAAAATTTCAAACCAAAGCGGAGTGGTCATCACGGTGACGTGCAGCTGCGATAAGCCGGAGCTGCCCGAATTTATCGCCAAGTATTGCTGATTTAAGGATGATTTGCTACGCCGCCGCTTTCGGTTTAAAAGCGGCGGCGTTTTTATGTGCGCGCGTCGGAATATTTAATAGTCAGTTAAGGAGAAAAATATGTTATTTATCAGTACGAGAGGCGGAGAAAAGGTCAACGGCGCGGAAGCCGTAGTCAAAGGGCTTTCGGATAACGGCGGTCTTTTCGTCCCCGAATATTTTCCAGCCGTTACCGCGGAGGAGATGGAGGAGATGCTCTATATGAGCTATCCCGAACGCGCCGCGAAAATTCTGCATAAATATCTTGAAGAATACGACGAAAAGGAGCTGCTGACCGCCTGTGAAAAGGCGTACGCTAAATTCGAGGGGACCGACCCCGCGCCGCTGGTAAAGATTGAGGAAGGCGTATATATTCTCGAACTGTTTCACGGTCCGACCTGCGCGTTTAAGGATATGGCGCTGACCGTACTGCCCTATCTGCTTAGAAAGGGCTGCGATTTATGCGGCATCAAGGAACAGATTCTGGTGCTCGTAGCCACGTCGGGCGATACGGGTAAAGCCGCGTTGGAGGGCTTTAAAGACGCCGACGGCATAAAGATAATGGTATTCTATCCCGACGACGGCGTGTCGTCTATGCAGAAGCTGCAGATGTGCACGCAGGACGGCGGCAACGTCAACGTCTGCGCCGTCAAGGGCAATTTCGACGACTGCCAGACGGCGGTTAAAAACATCTTCAACAGCGCGGAGTGCGCGGCGGCGCTCAAAAAGCTCAATACCCGTCTTTCGAGCGCAAATTCGATTAACTTCGGAAGATTGGCTCCGCAGATTGCCTATTATTTTTCCGCCTATTGCGACCTCGTTACGGCGGGTCAGATAGAGATGGGGCAGACGATAGATTTTTCGGTTCCGACGGGCAACTTCGGCAACATACTCGCCGCATATTACGCAAAGCGGATGGGACTGCCCGTACGCAGACTGCATTGCGCTTCCAATATGAACAATATCCTGACCGATTTTCTCGCCAAGGGCTGTTACGACGTCCACAGGGAATTTTATAAGACGACCTCGCCGTCTATGGATATACTCGTTTCGTCCAATCTCGAAAGACTGCTTTTCGAGGTTTCTGGCAGGAACGCCGAAGTCACGGCGGAGCGTATGGCTAAGCTGAAAAACGACGGCGTTTACGAAATAACCGAAGAGGAGCGCTTGAAAATCGCCGAAACCTTCGACGGCGGCTTTGCCGACGAGGACGAGGTGGTGGAAACCATTTACGAGCTGTTCTGCGATACGGGCTACACTATGGATACGCATACAGGCTGCGCTATGAAGGTTGCGAACGACTGGAAGCGCAAGAATAAAAAGGATACTACTATGAACGTGGTAGTGTCTACGGCTAACCCCTACAAATTTCCGCAGGACGTGCTGTATGCCGTCACGGGGAACGACGTCAGGGACAGCTTCAAGGGCGTTAAAAGACTTCACGCCGCCACGGCTATGGCGGTTCCCGAAAGCCTTGCCGGTTTGAAGGATAAGCCCGTTCGCTTTAAGACGACCGTCGTCAAGGAAAAAATGTTCGACGAAGTGCTTAAATTCGTCAAATAACGGCAAACTGATAAAAACCGCTCTTATACGGGCGGTTTTAGATTATCGCTTATTATCGGGTTAGAGATGTCGAAGGCAGATATTTTAGGCTCTGAAAAAATCTGGAAGCTATGCGTTAAAATGGGCTTGCCCTGCGTTCTGGCGCAGGTGGTAAACCTGCTTTATAACATTGTAGACCGTATTTATATCGGCAATATGGCTGAAACGGGGGATTATGCCCTGGCAGGGCTGGGGCTTTGCGCCCCCGTTCTTACGCTTATTTCCGCATTTTCGTCGTTCGTGTCGGGCGGCGGCGCGCCGCTCGCGGCAAAGGCGTTGGGCGAGGGCGACGCGGAAAAAGCCAAAAAATTCTTAAATAACGGCTTCGTCATGCTGTGCGTCTTTTCGGTCGTGCTCGGGCTTTCCGCTTTTTTTGCGCAGAAACCGCTGCTGTTTTTAATAGGCGCAAGCGAAAATACGATAACCTTTGCCTCCGACTATCTTTCGATATACCTGATAGGAACGCTGTTCGTACAGCTTGCGGTGGGGCTGAATACCTTTCTGACCGCGCAGGGCAGAAGCGCAACGGCGATGATTTCGGTTTCGGTCGGCGCGGCGCTCAACATAGGGCTCGACCCCCTGTTTATCTTTACTTTCGGCATGGGCATAAAGGGCGCGGCGCTCGCGACGGTTATAAGCCAGCTTGCAAGCTGCATATTCGTACTATGTACTCTCGCCGGTAAAAAATCGACGCTCCGCCTCTCTTTCGGGTATATGAAGCCCGATTCGAAGATTATCGGCGGTATACTCGGTCTGGGGCTCGCCCCGTTCGTAATGGCGGCGACCGAATCGGTTATAGGGTTCGTTTTAAACGGCAGGTTGAAGTATTGGGGCGACCTTGCCGGCGCGGACTTGGGCGACAGGTATATCTCCGCCCTCGCCGTGTTGCAGAGCGTGATGATGTTGATAACCGTGCCCGTACAGGGCTTTACGCAGGGCGTTACGCCCGTGCTTTCGTATAACTTCGGCGCGGGCAATAAGGAGCGGCTTAAAAGGGCGTATTTTATAACGCTTGCCGTCTGCTGGGCGTATTGCTCGCTGTCGGCGATAATAATGATGAGCGTTCCGCGCCCGTTCGGCAGAATGTTTACATATAAGGAAGAGGTGTTGGCGATAACAGACAGATACCTGCCCGTGTTCGTGGCGGGTATGCTAATCTTCGGCATACAAAGGGCGTGCCAGACGACATTCGTCGCCGTGACCGAGGCTAAAATAAGCCTGTTCATCGCGATTTTAAGGAAGATTATTCTCCTTGTTCCGCTTGCGTTTTTACTGCCTATGGCTATGGGCGTGGGCGGCGTTTACTGGGCGGAGTGCGTCGCCGACCTTACCGCGGCGACGCTGTGCGGCTGTATATTCTTTTTGCGCTTTCGTAAAATTCTTAAAGGTATGGACTGAATTTTTTTAAATTAATTTTAAAATGGGTCTATACAAACCGAAAAATCGGTGCTATAATAATTCAGAGCAGGTTTTTATTGACCCTGCACGGCAAATTTAAGGGGAAATATTATGGATATCGCTGAACAGAAATTTATTACCATGGGCGAGCTTTTGTTAAGGCTTTCGCCCCCTAACAACGAAAAGATACGCACCACGGACGAATTTAAGGTGACGTACGGCGGCGCGGAAGCCAACGTAGCCGCCTCTCTCGCCAACCTCGGGGTAGACAGCTCCTACTTTACCGTCGTGCCCGATTCTTCCATAGGCAAGGCGGCGATACGCTACCTCCGCAGTAACGACGTGCACTGCACGCCCTGCATCAAGGACGGAGAGGGCAGAATGGGAATTTATTTTCTTGAAGAGGGCTTCGGCGTCCGTGCGAGCAAGGTCACTTACGACAGAAAGGATTCGGCTTTCGCCCGTTACGATTTTTCCACGATAGATTTCAAGGAGAAGCTTAAAGGCTTTACCTGGCTGCATTTAAGCGGAATAACCCCGGCGCTTTCCCAAAACTGCCGCGACCTTATTTCGTACGCGCTCAAAGCCGCCAAGGAGTTGGGTATGACCGTATCCTTCGACTGCAATTACCGCTCCGCGCTGTGGGGCTGGCAGGAGGCGCGCGACTGCATTACGGAATATCTCCCTTACGTGGACGTGCTCTTCGGCATAGAACCTATCAATCTGCCCGACGCCGACGGAAAGGATATGAAGGACGGGTTGAGTTTAAACCCCACCTATAAGGAGCAGGACAGAATTTTCCGCGAGCTGCATAAACGCTATAATTTCAAGGCGATAGGCAGACACATACGCTACGTCCATTCGGGCAGCGAAAACAGCTTAAAGGCGTTTATGTGGTACGACGGCGAAACGTACGAGAGCAAGACCTTCCGCTTTTCCATACTCGACAGGGTCGGCGGCGGCGACGCTTTCGCAAGCGGTATGATTTACGCGATGATGAGGGAGATGGAGCCCGACGACATCGTCAACTTCGCGGTCGCTTCCTCGGTAATTAAGCATACCATGCACGGAGATTTCAACATCACCGACGACGAAGAGAGCATAATCAAGCTTATGAAGCAGGACTACGAAATCAAGAGATAATTTTGTTTATACGTATTTAAATAAGGGCAGACGCCGCCGCGCTTTTTCGTAAAGCGCGGCGGCGTTGGTTCGTCTTATATTTCGGTTTAAATATTGCACAGACGGAGCTCTTTCAGACTGTACGTGAGAGTGCCGAGCCCGAAGGAGAGAGGAACGCTCTTTTTCAGTAATACGCAACGGGTTGCGTTCGCGTCGGGATTTTCCAGCGCGGCGTACCAATAGACGGGTGAGGAGCCGCTCATATCGGCGTTTACGGCAAGGCTTACCGCGTTGTAGCGTATTCGTTTTTCGTCGTC
>CAZUYN010000023.1:0-11305 GCA_964624495.1 uncultured Clostridia bacterium | reverse complement strand
TTTTAATCCCTTCGGGCAGGGAGTCCGCAGACCAATCGTAATCCTCCTTATCCATATAGAAGCAGGTGGCGTACGCCGCGGCAGCCGTGTCGTAGCTGACCGAATAGCTGCTGTTGCCGCCCTCCTTGAAGGAGATTTCATAGACCGCATTTTCCTTATGCGTGCGCCAGTAAGCGACGTAATTTTTTTCTACCGCGGCGGAAGTCGCAACGTTCCAGTTAGCCATAGTCGCGGTGGAGGTGTTTGTCGTACTGCCCGAACAACCGGCGACGGCGATTGCGCCTCCGGCGGCCAAAATAACCGCCAAAATTCTTTTTACAGGTTTCATAGCTCAAATTATAGCATATATTTTTCGGAATGTAAAAACTTTTCGGCGGCAATTAATTAAAAAATCGCTCCGGTTATGATATAATGAAAGTATGACCGAAGTTATTATCGCGCCGTACCTCGGCGCGGCGTTGGAAAGCTTTAAAAAAATCGTGGCGGCGCACGCCGAAAAAGACGGGCGCGAAGGCAAAAAGCTTATCGTGTTCTGCGAGGACAGGCTTTCGCTGATAGCCGAACGCGCCGTATGCGAGCAGACGGGGGGCACTTTCGCCGTGTCCGTCTATACCTTTTCGCGTTTTTTAAGCTCGGAGACGGGCAAGTGCGGCGACGTGCTGTCAAGCCAGGGCTCGGCTATGGCGATAAGCCGCCTGATTGAAAAAAACCGCGGAAGCCTTAAACTCTTCAACCGCCTGTCCTCGGCGGGGGCGGCGCAGGAGGTCTACGACACAATTGCGCTGTTGTACTCTTCGAAGATTTCTCCCGACGATTTGGCGCTCGTCCCGTCGGACGGCGGACTGCTTTCGCGCAAGCTCGCCGATTTGGAGCTTTTATACAGGGAATATACCGAATATTTAAAAGAGAGCGGCGCGGTGGATATGAACGCCTATTTAAGGCGGCTGCCGTCGGTCGTCGCGAAGTCGGAAAAAATAGCGGGCGCGGATATAATATTGCTCGGCTATCAGGCGTTTACGTCCTCTATGGCGGACGTCGTCAAAGCCTGTCTTAACGCCGCCGCAAACGTGAGCGGCATATTCATAGGCGGCAAGGGCGACAAATACGTCAACGAGGCGTGGGCGACCTTCGAGGCTCTTTCTGCGGAATGCGGACGCAAGGCGGTAAGAAAAGTCGTTCCCCCGTCGCTGTGCCCCGCCGCGGAGCAGATGAGAAGATACGTCTTGGAGCCCGAGAGCTTTTATAGCGCGGAGAGTCTGGAAATTCCGCGCGGGGTCGTCACGCTTGCAGAGGCGGTTGACGAAGACGACGAGTGCGCGCTGTTCGCGGCGGCTATCCTTAAAGCCGTACGGGAGGACGGGGTAAGATACCGCGATATTTCGGTGATGCTCCCCGACGCGGATTCCTTCCAGCCTGTTCTCGAAAGGGTGTTCGAGGAATACGGAATACCGTATTACGTGGACAGGCGTTATCCGCTCTCTTCCCATCCGGTCTGCGAATTTATTCTGAATTATCTTAACTGCGCGGCGGACGGCTGCCGACAGCAGAGCGTTATAGCCGCCGTAAGCTCTCCGCTGTTCACCTTCGAAAGCGAGGATATGCGCGGCGACAAGGATATTTTTATCAATTATATGTTGCGCGCGGCGACGGGCAGGGGCGGCGTCAAAAGGGCGGTAAACCCCGATATATGCCTTAGCGAAGCGGGGTTGGACGCGGAAAGGGCGGAGAGAGTGCGCGCCGCGTTCGCGTCGGGGCTGAAATTGTTGCCTGCAAGTAAGGCGGAGGGCGGACGTTTTTGCGACGGCGTGAGAGAGCTGCTTAAATTCTTCGGGTGCGAAAAACGGCTCTGCGGTATGGCGGAGGAAGCGGAGGAGTACGGCTTTGCCTCTATCGGCTCTATGTCGGCGCGCGCGTTTGCGGAGGCTTCGGCGGTCGTTGACGAGGCGGAAAAGCTCACCTCGGGCGAAAAATATACCGTGCGCGAATTTATCAAAATTCTGCGCAGCGGCTTTACCGCCGACTGCATATCCCTAATTCCGCCCAAGCAGGACGCCGTCTTTGTCGGCGACCTTTCGAAGTGCGTAAACGCAGGCAGTAAAATTCTTATAGTCGGGGGGCTTACGGGCGCGGCGCCGTCCGCTTCGTCCGATACGGCTATACTGACCGACGGCGAGCTCTCCTCGCTGGAAAAGTTAAAGCTTGCGGTTTCCCCTAAAATTTCGCAGGTCAATTTAAGGGTCAAGGAGACGACTGCGCTCAATTTATGCGCCTTTTCGCAAAGGCTGTACCTCGTCTATCCCGTCCGCAGCTGCGGCGAGGAGGCCGGGGTAAGCGAAATAATCGACTACGCAAGGCGGCTGTTTACGGTGGACGGGAAGCCGATAGAGCTTAAAACCACCGCGTTTATCGCGCGCGAGGGCGGTTATTTTACCTACTTTAACTGCCGCACCGCGCCGGCTTTGAGAAAAATCGCGTACTACCTCGCAGACCCGTTAAGCGAAAAGGGCGAAAGGATAGCCGCCGTCGCCGAGTGCTTCAAGCAAGAGCTTGGCGGTTGCCGTGCGCAGGTACGCGATTCGGTCGCGGATATGCGCGCCCTGTACGGCGGCGACGTGTCGCCGACCGACCTCGAAACCTATTTCGTCTGCCCCTATATGGCGTTCGCCCGGCGCGGACTGCGCCTTGCCCAAAGACGGGAGGGCGCTTTCAGACCGCTCGATTCGGGCAATTTTATGCACGACGTTTTAAGGGAAGTCGCGGCGGCTTCCGACAGCTTTAAGGATAAGAGCGAATGCGAGGAGTTCGCGCGAAAGACCGCGAAGAAATTGCTTTCGGCTTCCGCATATTCCGTGCCCGAGGACGACGGCGGCGCGGCGTATGCCGCCGCGTGCATAACCGAAGAAGCGGCGACGGTAGCGGGGGCGGTATACGACCAGATATTCAATTCCGATTTCCGCGTCGAAAGCGTAGAGACGGCTTGCAGGGCGGATATAGGCGGAGTAACGCTTAACGGCAGGATAGACAGGACGGACGTCTGCGGAGACCTCGTTCGGGTCATCGACTATAAGACGGGCACGGTGAAAGCCGAACCCGACGCGTATTATATGGGGCTTAAACTTCAACTGCCCCTGTATTTAACCGCCGTGGCGAAGGGCAGGCGCGCCGCAGGGGCGTACTACTTCCCCGCAAACCTCGATTACGGCGACGGGAACTCGGCGGGCGCTTTTACTATGCAGGGCTTTATGGACGGCAGCGAAGAGGTGGTAAGACATTCCGATTTGTCGGTAGAGGAGAAAAAGCAGAGCAAGCTCGTCGGCGCGTATCTCAACGGCAGAAAGACCGACCGCGCCATGGACAGCGAAGATTTCGGCTATTTCCTGCGCTATGCGGAGCGAATTTTCGAAGAGGGCGGCAAGGAGATGCTCTCGGGCGAAATTTCGCCCTCTCCCGTCGAGGACAGCTGCGAAAAGTGCGATTTCCGCGGTCTGTGCGGCTACGACCCCGAGGAGGGCGGAACGAGGGAGATGAAGAAAGCCAATTGCGCCGCGATAGCCGCCATTATCCGCCGCGAAGAAGATGGGGAGGACAAGGTATGAACGCAACGCCCGAACAGTCCGCGGCAATAAAAGCGCGCGGCAACGTCATGGTTTCGGCGTCCGCAGGCGCGGGCAAGACTACGGTTATGATAAAAAGGCTTGCCGATATTCTCGAAGAGGGGGCGGATTTGGACAACGTCCTCTGCGTGACCTTTACCAAAAAGGCGGCGGCGCAGATGAAGGAAAAGCTGCGGTCGGAGCTGGTTAAAAGATTAAACTGCGGCGACGCGGACAGGCGCAACCGCATTAAGGCGCAGCTTGCTAAAATCAATACGGCGGATATAGGGACCATAGATTCGTTCTGCTCCCGTCTGGTAAGGACTTATTTTTACGAATTGCAAATAGACGCCTCGTTCGAGGTGGTTTCGGACGGGGCGGAGACCGCCGAGCTGAAACAGAGGGCGATGGACGCGGTGTTCGACGAAATGTACGCGCACGGCGGCGGGGACTTTTTTATGCTGCTGGGAAAGCTCAAAAGAAAGAGGAGCGACAAGCCGCTGCGCGATATGATTTCCGCCGCGTACGACGAAGTGCGCACCTGCCCCGACTATAAAAAATCTATCGCCGCCGCCAAAGACGGAACCTTTACGGAGGAGGGCTTTGCAAGCGTGTGCGGCAGGCTTAAAAAGCTGATTTCGGAAAAGCTGCAAAGCTTTGTGCTGTCGATAGATTCGTTCGAAGAGAAATTCGCAAAGCTGAAGAGCGAGCCGCGCTTTTTCGAGATACTTGACGATATGCGCGATAATATCAAAGCCTATGCGTCGTCGCCCGAGCTGTTCGGGGCGCCCGCCCGTCTGACCGCGTTAAGGCGACCCTCCGGGAGCGGCGAAGCGGACGTGCAGTTCAAAAATTTCTGCGATAAAATCAAGAAAAAATTCAAGGAGCTTACCGACTACGACGAGGAGATTGAGCGGCAACGCTTTTTCGAAAGCGGCAGGCTTGCCGTCGCCTTTGCCGACCTTTTGAACGCGTTCGACGGGGCATATGCCGAGGTCAAACGCGGCGAAGGTAAGATGGATTTCGGCGATTTGGAGCAGTATGCCCTGCGGCTTTTGCGCGGCGACGGGTGCGACTGCGACGTTAAGGATATCGTCAACCAAAAGTATAAATACGTATTCGTGGACGAATATCAGGACGTCAACCCCATTCAGGACGAAATTATCTCGCTCGCTTCGGGCAACGATATCTTCTGCGTTGGCGACGTCAAACAGGCTATCTACGGCTTCCGCGGCAGCCGTCCGCAATTCTTTTCCGAAAAATGCCTGCGCGCCGACGGCAACGGCGAATACATAATTCTGCCCGACAATTTCAGGAGCGCGGAAGGGGTTATCGGCTTTGTCAACGGCGTATTTTCAAAGCTTATGAAGCCGCCTCTCTGCGCGTTCGACTACCGCGACGGGCACGAAATGCGCGGCGGCGCGAGGTACGGGGAAGGCTTTAAGGGCGAGGCGGAGTTCTGCTTGTTCGACAAGGGCGAAAGGGTTAAGGAGGTCGCCGATAAGATTTATTCGGTTGCGGACGAAAAGCTTGCGGCGAAGGGTTTTTCAGCCGAGGCGGTCGCCGTTTTGCACCTCGTGGAGGAGGCGCTTAAAACCACCTACTACGACCCCGATACGGGCAGACAGGTACCCGTTCAGACGGGCGATATCTGCGTACTGACGCGCAAGCGCTCCAATAAAAACGCGCGGGAGATTATAAGGGCGTTATCGTCCGAATATCCCGTCGCCGCGTCCGCCGAGGTAAACGTGTGCACGCGCCCCGAAATAATAAAAATACTGGATATTTTGTCCTATCTGGACAATGCCGAACAGGATATTCCCCTGGCTTCGGCGTTGCTTTCCCCCCTCGGCAAGCTGACCGAAAGGGAGCTCGCCGCAGTCCGCGTGCGCTACGGCAGCGGAGAACCGCTGTTCCGCGTGATTGCAAAGCGCTACGCTTCGGAGGAGAGCGACGGCATTGCGGAAAAATTGCGATCGTTTTTTGCAAAGGTCAAACGCCTGCGCTCGCTTGCGGAGAGCATAGGGGCGGCGAAGCTGATTGACGAGATTATGAAGGACGGCGCGTTTGCGGCGGAGTTCTCCCCGGAGGTCAAGCTATCGTATCTGCGCACGCTGCAAAGGGCGGCTTACGGCGTCGGCGGCGAGCTGTCGCTCAACGCGTTCCTGGCTAAAATCAGGGCGGGCGGCAATAAGATTACGGCGCCCTCGGCGGTCGCTTCGGACTGCATAAACGTGATGACAATGCACGCCTCCAAGGGGCTGGAATTCCCCGTGGTAATTGTCGCCGACATCGCGGCGAGCTTTAAGGGCGACGCGGGCGAGAGTATGCCCTTTGACGTGACGTTCGGCTTTGCGCCCCGTTATTACGGGGAGGACAGAATTTACCGCGACACCGTGCTTAGGCGGTTGATTGCCGCGGAGCGCGCAAAGGAAAATCTGGGCAACGAAATTAACCTTTTGTACGTTGCGTTTACTCGCGCCAAATACGCGCTCTACGTTCTGACGAGCGACGTCAGCCCGTTTGACCCCCTTGCCGCGGCGTATGCCTCCGACTATGCCTCTTTGCTGGACTTCGAAGGCGTTAATTGCCGCATATTGGACGGGCAACCGCAGATAACGGGCGGCCGCGAGGGAGAGGCTATTCCGTTTTCCGCCTCTCCCGACGAGGAGCTGCTTGCAGAGCTGCGCGGCGCGGCGGCGTTCAGGTACGGATACGAAATTGCAACCTCTCTGCCCGTAAAAAGCTCGGCTTCGCGCCTGCTTATGGAACGGGACGGCATTGAGGACGGTCAGCCCGTGTTCGGCGACGAATACGAGGACGCGGACGGGGACAATTCCGACGCCAACCCCGAAACGGGCGTGGCTTACCACAGATTTCTCGAATTGTGCGATTTTAACGTTAAGCAATTAAAGGGGGTGGAGGAACAGCTTGAAAAATTCCTTGCTCAGGGCTCGATAACCCAAAGACAGGCGGAGCTGCTGAACGCCGAAAAGCTTGCGCAGATACTTTCTATGTCCGCGTTCGGTCTTACCGCCGGTAAGACCCTTTACCGCGAAAGGGAGTTTTTGTGCAGGCTGCCTTCTTCCGACTACGTCGCTTTGAGGGACGGCGTTTGCGGCGGCTTTAACGCGGGCGGCGACGACGGCAACGGCGTAGTTGTACAGGGCGCGATAGACCTGCTTTGCGTCAGGTTCGCGGACGGAAAAGCCGCGGCGGCGGATATAATCGATTACAAATACACCTCCCGTACGGACGAAAAGGTCAGGGAAAAATACGCGGCGCAGCTGGGGCTGTATAAAAGCGTCGTCTGTAAAATTTACGGGCTGGAAAGCCGTGCGGTTACGACCACTATTATCAACATCCGTGCGCGGCGGCAGATTGATTTGTTAATATAACGCATAATAAGACAAAAAAGCATAAAATATCCGCCCTGTCGCGCGGCGGGACGGATATAATTTATCCGTATGGAAAATATTACCGTTTTTTTCAACGGGGTGTTCGCCGAATTGGCAAAAGCCGACTTCGCGTTTCTCGTAATAATAGATTTATCGGCGTTTTTGCTGGTCTTTCTGGTTGCGCTTTTCGCGTGCGCCTTTTCCAAACGGGCGAAGCGTGCCGATAAAAAGCCCTTTCTATATGCGGTCAATCTGTTCGCCGCGATTACGCTCGCCGTATTCTTAATAAAATTCGACCTGCGCCAATCGGTGGCCGCCACCGCGGCATTCTGGGGGATAGGCTTTGCTTTTTACGGCATACTGTGCCTGTTCAAGCCCGTTAAGAAATTTTCGCCCGTGCCCGAAAACGCCTGTTACGTCCAATCCGTTTCCGCCTGTCCGCGCCCCGGGAACGAGCCGGAAATAAGGGTTGCGCCCGCCGTGCAGAGCGGAGTAAGGCTCGACCACGCAATGTCGATAGCCGACAAGTTGCTCGTCAAAAATATCGGCAGGGGCGACAGGCAGGAATTGGAGAGGATAAAGACCGCGCTCACCGTCTTAAAGGTAAAGGGCGTTTTGTCGCCGCAGGAGGGGGAAAACCTGAACGAAATGTTCAATACCCTGTTAAAGCTTATGGCAAAGTACGACCTTTAAGCTCAGTTGCCGCAAATCGCCCCGATGAACATATCCCTGGCGACCACGTCTATATCCGCGGCGTCGGTATCTTTCGCCGTCTTTGCGGCGGGGGGCGCCTTTAAAATCACGGCGTCGGATATGCTGAGCCGTGATACGGGGTATTTTTTAGTCCTGCACGTTACCGCGGAAAGCTTTCCTCCCTTGACGGTACAGTCGGACAGGTTGCCCAGAAATTTGCCCTCCTGCGAATATACGGGCAGACCGAGGCGCAGGCGGTAGGCGTTCTTTTTCTCCCTGCCGCATTTTTTAAAGGTCACCTTATCCTTTAAATTGCGCGCGCCCGAAGCCGTGGCGAAAAATTCGTTTTCCTGTTCGTCGAAGCATATATAGCCCTCAATCGCGTTTTCCGCACAGCTGATTGCCAAAATCACGCCGTGCGTTTTTTTATCCGCGCTCTCTATTCTTTTGCCGTATAACTGACTTACTTTCATAGCTTTTTATCTCCTTTTACACAATATTTTATTTTGCCGTCGGGCGGTCTATCACATATTAATTTGGCGTATCTTGTCGGTTACGCCTTCCGCAGGATATTTTTATTACGCGGCGCCCGCGGGAAAAATTTAACGATTATCCGAAAATCTTTACAATTGTCTTGACAGGTGTAAACTTTTTGTGTATACTTTTCATAATTTATATAAGGCGAAATTGCGGCGGACGCGGCGCTTACGAGGCGACGGGGTCTGCGGCGGAATATTAAAACCGAAGGCGCGTTTATGGCAGAAATCAAAGCTGAATACGATGTAGTAATAGTCGGAACGGGCGTGGCGGGGCTTAATTGCGCCCTGAATTTACCGCAGGACAAATCCGTGCTCGTTATCTGTAAAAAATTACCCGAACAAAGCGACAGCTATCTGGCGCAGGGGGGTATTTGCAGGCTGAGAAACGCGGAGGACTTCGACGAATATTACGAGGACACTATGCGCGCCGGGCACTACGAAAACAACCCGTCGGCAGTGGAGTGTATGATTAATTCTTCGCAGGAGATTATAAGCGACCTCGTCGCGCTCGGCGTGGATTTCAACAGAGAGGCGGACGGCTCGCTCTCTTACACGCGCGAGGGGGGACATTCGTCGCCGCGCATATGCTTCCACGAGGACACCACCGGCAAGGAGATAACCACCCGTCTGATGAAAAAGGCGCTTACGCTTAAAAACGTGCAGTTTGCCTATAATACCGTAATGGTCGATATAATCGAGGACGGCGGCGAATGCTACGGCATTGTCGCTTACGATAAAAGCAGTAAAAGCGTTTTAAGAATTTACGCCGGTTATACGGTGCTCGCGACGGGCGGCATCGGCGGCGCGTTCGGCAACACCACCAACTTTTCTGTGCTGTCGGGCGATTCGCTCGCCATATGCTTAAACCACGGTGTCGCGGTAGACCATATTAATTATATACAGATACACCCCACCTCGCTCTATTCGCCCAAGCGCGGCAGAAGGTTTCTGATTTCCGAATCGGTCAGGGGCGAGGGTGCGCACTTGCTCGACAAAAATTTCAACCGCTTCACGGACGAGCTCGAACCGCGCGATATAGTTACGGCGGCGATTTTGAAGCAGATGAAAGCCGACGGCACTAAATTCGTATGGCTGGATATGCGCGGTCTGCCCAAAGAGGAGCTGGCTAATCATTTTCCCTCGATCGTAAAGAGGTGCGAAGAGGAGGGCTACGACGTGTTCACCCAACCCGTGCCCGTCGCGCCCGCCATTCATTATTTTATGGGCGGAGTGCGCAGCGACCTCGACGGCAGAACCACCCTGCCCCGTCTTTACGCGGTCGGCGAAACCTGCTGCAACGGCGTTCACGGCAGAAACAGGCTCGCTTCCAATTCGCTTCTGGAAAGTCTGCTGTTTGCAAAACGGGCGGCGCTGGACATAGCGGCAAATTACGGCAAAATAAATACGGAAAGGGCGTATGCCGCGGGCAACGCCGTAGACCTTGAAAATTACCGCGACCTTAAAAAGGTGCTGGCGGGATATAAACGGCGCGTAAGGGCGGCGGTCAGACTCGCCGATAAAGAGGATAAAGCCGACGAAGGAGAAAAATTATGAACGAACTCACCGAAAAACTGATAATGGACAGATTGATACAGCAGGCGCTCGAAGAGGACATAGGCAACGAGGACGTTACCACCAACTCGGTTATGCCCGAATATAAAAAGGGTATGGTCAAGCTTATCTGCAAGCAGGACGGCGTCATATGCGGCTTGAACGTGTTCGAACGCGCCTTTAAGCTGCTTGACGAAAATACCGAGGTCGACTTCTTCTTCAAAGACGGAGACGAGGTCAAAAAGGGTCAGCGCGTCGCCATAATCACGGGCGACATACGCGTGTTGCTTTCGGGCGAGAGGGTGGCGTTAAACTATTTGCAGCGTATGAGCGGCATAGCGACCTATACACGGAGCGTCGTAAAGCTTTTGGAAGGATGCAAGACTAAGCTTTTGGATACCAGAAAGACCACCCCCAATATGCGCGTGTTCGAAAAGTACGCCGTGCGCGTAGGCGGCGGCGGTAACCACCGCTATAACCTCTCCGACGGGGTGCTTTTAAAGGACAATCACATAGGCGCGGCCGGCGGCGTTAAGCGCGCGGTAGAGCTTGCAAGGGAGTACGCCCCGTTCGTAAGGAAGATAGAGGTAGAGGTCGAAAACCTCGATATGTGCCGCGAAGCGTTGGAAGCCGGGGCGGACATAATAATGCTCGACAATATGTCGGTCGGGGATATGAAAAAGGCGGTCGAAATGATAGGCGGCAGGGCGGTCACCGAATGCAGCGGCAACGTCACGATTGAAAACATAGAGAGAATAAAGGGTACGGGCGTGGACTTCGTTTCGTCGGGGGCGCTCACCCATTCCGCACCCATACTCGATTTATCCTTGAAAGAACTGCACCCCGAAAAGGAAGCGTAATGAAAGCCAACCAAAGAAGGGAAGAGATACTTTCCCTGATAGCCAACAGCAATAATCCCGTCGCGGCAAACTATCTGAGCGAAACTTTTTCGGTTTCCCGTCAGGTAATCGTGCAGGATATCGCCATACTGCGCGCAAACGGTTACGGCGTAATTTCCACCAACCGCGGCTACGTTATGGACGGGGGCGCCTGCGCCGAACGCGTTTTTAAGTGCAGGCATACTCTCGATAAGCTGGTCGAGGAGAGCGAAATTATAATTTCCAACGGGGGCAAAGTCGAGGACGTGTTCGTCAACCACAGGGTCTACGGCAAGATTTCCGCCAAGCTCGGGCTGTCTACCGCCAGACACGCGGAAGAGCTGTACCGCTCGCTCGCGTCGGGGGCTTCGAAGCCGCTTATGAGCGTTACGGACGGCTATCACTATCACACCGTCACCGCCGACAGCGAGGAACAGCTGGACGCAATACGCGACGCGTTGAAAGAGGCGGGCTTTCTGATCGAAATTTAAAATTATCCAACCTTCCGCAGACGGAAATTGTCACGGAAAACCAAATAAAATATAACAAAGCGCGGCAGGGCTATACGAATACTCCCGCCGTTTTTCATTTTATACGGGCTTTACAAACGCCGAAACGGGTGATATAATATTTAACGGCGCGTGGCGCCGGAC
>CAZUYN010000022.1:0-19925 GCA_964624495.1 uncultured Clostridia bacterium | reverse complement strand
GCCTGCCCGTGATTTTATAGAGCGCGGCGCGCCCGACGAGGTTATCCTTTACGGTAAGCGTTCCGTCCAGCACGGAATTCTGGAACACCACCCCTATTTTGCGCGTAACCGAGGCAAGATTGTTTTCCACGCTTTCGCCGCAGATTTTTACGCTTCCGCCGTCTTTTTTCAGCTGTCCGCACAGAATGGAAATGGTCGTGCTCTTTCCCGCGCCGTTCACGCCCAAAAAGGCGAACAGTTCGCCGCGCTTAACCCTAAACGACAAGTCGTTCACCGCCTTTATTTCCCCGAACGACTTGCTTAAATTTTCGATTTCAATAACGTTTTCAGTCATATGGGTCTGTTATTCTCCCTTTTCTTCTTTTACGAGCGTTAAGAACAATTCCTTTATTTTCGCTATGATTTCCTCCTCGGAAAAATAGCACGCGCCGGTCACGCACAGAACAGCCATTCCGTGCGCGTAAATCCATACGTCGTTATAAATTCTCTCGACCGCTTCTTGCCCGAGCCCGTATTTTTCCACGGCGTATTTTAAGTTATCTTCATAATGTTCGTCGAAGTGCGGCAGGGCGAAATTGATATCCGGCGTCGTCCCCCTCTGCGACATAAATAAAAGCCTGAACAGATTGGGCTCCGATACGGCGAAACGGATATACCCCGCCGCGCCGTTCGCCGGAAGGTATTCTTTCATAAATTCCTTAAACAGGATTCTGATTTTCTCTTCGGCGGAGGCTTTCAATTCGTCCATCCCGTTGAATAAGCCGAAGATGACCTTCGCGGAAGAGCTTAGCTTTTCCGCCACGGCGTTCGCCGTGACGCACTCCATTCCGCGTTCCCTTACGACCTCGACGGCGGCGGAAACAATTTCCTCTTTCGTAAATTTGAATTTCGGCGGCATACAAAATCTCCTTTCGCTTTCCATTTTAAGAATTGCTCGTTGCGCAATCATCAATTCCTATTATAGCGTTATAATTGTGTTCTGTCAAGAGGATTTCAGTACAAATTTGCACAAAAAAACGGCGGCGCAAATATTTGCGCCGCCGTGCGTTGCGAAATTTTAAATTAAAGCTCTGCGAAGTATTTGATAGTCCTTACCATTTGGGACGTGTAAGAATTTTCGTTATCGTACCAGGAAACAACCTTTACCAAGGTCGTGCCGTCGCCGAGGGGCATGCACTTCGTCTGCGTTGCGTCGAACAACGAGCCGTAAGTAATACCTATTACGTCGCTGGAAACTATGGGGTCTTCGGTATAGCCGTAGGAAGCGGAAGAAGCCGCTTTCATAGCCGCGTTCACGCTGTCTGCGTCGACGTCGCCTTCGCATACGGCGATAAGCTGGGTGAGCGAGCCGGTGGGAACGGGAACGCGCTGTGCGCAGCCGTCGAGTACGCCGTTAAGCTCGGGAATAACAAGTCCTATTGCCTTAGCCGCGCCCGTAGAATTGGGAACGATGTTTATGGCAGCCGCCCTTGCCCTTCTTAAATCGCCCTTGCGGTGAGGTCCGTCGAGAACCATCTGGTCGCCGGTGTATGCGTGAATGGTCGTCATATAACCTTTCTTTATTTTGCTGAACTTATTTAAAGCAGCCGCCATAGGAGCAAGGCAGTTCGTTGTGCAGCTTGCCGCCGATATAACGGTGTCGGTTGCCTTTAAAGTATCTTCGTTTACGCTGTATACGATGGTCGGAAGGTCGTTGCCCGCGGGCGCGGATATAACTACCTTCTTGGCGCCCGCCTTAATATGGGCGGAAGCCTTTTCCTTAGAAGTGTAGAAACCGGTGCACTCCAACACAACGTCTACGCCGACGTCGCCCCAAGGAAGATTAGCGGCGTCCTTTTCAGCATAAATTTTAATGGTCTTGCCATTGACGGTTATGCTGTCCTCCCCCGCCTCTACCATTTCCGCATACTTGTATCTGCCCTGGGCAGAATCGTACTTGAGAAGATGTGCAAGCATCTTCGGGCTTGTCAAATCGTTGATAGCTACGATTTCATATCCCTCCGCGTCGAACATCTGTCTGAAAGCGAGTCTGCCGATACGTCCGAAACCGTTGATAGCAACTCTTACATTTGCCATAAATATATTTCCTCCGAAAAAAAATTATCTTGAATTAATTAAGCGAAAGCAAGCTTCTTTTCAACTTTAAAAAGAAATTTACTTTTTTTTACCGACGCTTATATTATATCAAACGGCTTGCGATAAGTCAAGAATTATAAAATAACTCAATAATTATTTTTAAGAACAATTTAAAAAATATACTTGAATTTTGCTTTATATTGGTTTATACTTAATATGGTTGAAAAACACATAAATATTATAATTTTTCGGAGGGTTTCTCATGGCATTGGTATCGGCAAAAGAAATGCTTGAAAAGGCAAGGGACGGTAAATACGCCGTCGGTCAGTTCAACATAAACAATCTCGAATGGACAAAGTCCATTCTTCAAACCTCGCAGGAGCTGCAAGCGCCCGTAATTCTCGGCGTTTCCGAAGGCGCGGGCAAATATATGTGCGGCTTTAAGGTGGTTGCCGACATGGTTAAGGCTATGATAGAGGAAATGAATATCACCGTTCCCGTCGCGCTGCACCTCGACCACGGTACTTATGCGGGCTGCTATAAATGTATTAAGGCAGGCTTCTCCTCTATAATGTTCGACGGCTCCCACTTCCCCATCGAAGAAAACGTTGAAAAGACGAAAGAGCTTGTCGCGGTAACAAGCCAGCTCGGTCTTTCGCTCGAAGCGGAAGTCGGCGCAATCGGCGGCGAAGAGGACGGCGTTATCGGCAAGGGCGAATGCGCAGACCCCGAAGAATGCAAACGCATAGCCGACCTCGGCGTGACAATGCTTGCCGCAGGCATCGGCAATATCCACGGCAAATATCCCGCAAACTGGGAAGGGCTCAGCTTCGAAACGCTTGCCGCGGTTAAAGAAAAGGTCGGCAATATGCCGCTCGTCCTCCACGGCGGTACCGGTATCCCCACCGACCAAATCAAAAAGGCAATCTCTTTGGGCGTTGCGAAAATCAACGTTAATACCGAATGCCAGCTCGCCTTCCAGGCGGCAACCAGAAAATATATCGAAGCGGGTAAGGATTTAACGGGCAAGGGCTTCGACCCCAGAAAGCTTCTTGCGGACGGCTCCGCCGCCATCAAGCAGACCGTTAAAGAGAAAATGGAAATCTTCGGCTGCATAGGCAAAGCGTAAAATAAATAAAATAATTTCATTCGCCCGTCGGCTTTTATAAGTTCCGACGGGTATTTTTCGTTCTGCGGCGCATACTGAGTTGTATGAAAAGCAAGACAATCGTACTTACTGCAATACTGTCGGTTCTGTGCCTTTTTATGTGCGCGTTTACAATCGATAACGACAGCTCCGTAAAGGCGCTTACCAAGCCGTATATTACGACTTACGAATGCACCGCGGCAAGTCTGGGCAACGAAAATCTTTTGGAAAAGTACGAATATTTCAGAATAACCTTCCTTGACGACAAAGAGCTTGAAATCGGCATGAAGCGTAAAAACGGCAAGAAGCATTCGTATAAATGCGGCTATGAATACGACGATAGGACGGGCAGGTTCAAAGCGGAGCTCGGGATATTCGGGTTCAGATTCCGACAGGACTGCAAGATAGAAAACGGGAAATTTACAATCTGTATGCCCATACTCGGCAAGACGCTGCTGATGAATTTCAAATCGTAAAAAAAGTCCTGCGGAATTTTTCCGCAGGACTTATATATGCGTCGAATTAATCGCTTAAATCGGGGTTATAGTAACCGATTATTTCATTACTCCCCTCACACTCTATCGGGTTAAATATAGCCGCTTCGGTATCCGCGCCCGATTTATCGGCTTCATCGATAGCGGCCTGTTGCTTTTTTTCGGCTTGTTTAGACTTATCCTTGGCATAATAGGCGACGTCGTACTCCATTTTCGTGAGATTGGGCGAGGAATAATAAATATGCTGCGCCCGTTCGGAATGAAGCCTGTCGCTCGTACGCTCTATAAACATAGCTATATACAACAGCAGTATAAACAAAAATATACTGCCTGCCACTATCATTACGATGTACTGAGGTTCCATACGTTCAGTTTACTACTTTTGCCACCGGTTTGTCAACGGTAGAACTTTATTTGCCGACATTTTATTTTTACCGCATACCCGAAAGGCTTTGCGCGTTCGGGGCGACGGGCTTTTCAGACATAAAGCGTCAAAAATTTTAATATATTTTTATTATGAAAAAAATAGCATTTTGCGGCGGCGGAAGCGCCGGTCACGTCATTCCCAATATTGCCGTTGCCGAACAATTAAAGGACAAATATTCTATTTGTTATATCGGAACGGACGGCATAGAAAAAGGCGTCTGCGCCGACTACGGCATTGATTTTTTGCAGTTTAAAGGCGTAAAGCTTATAAGGGGCAAGCTTTTACCCAATCTGCTTATCCCGTTTAAGCTCTTTTCAAGCGTAATACAGTGCAAAGCCATTCTGGAAAAGGAACGCCCCGACCTGCTGTTCTGCAAGGGCGGCTATGTTTCGCTCCCTCCCGCGCTTGCCTCGGCAAGGCTTAAAATACCCGTAATCACGCACGAATCCGATTTATCCGCAGGCTTGGCAAACAAAATTATTGCGAAAATGTCAGAGCGTATTTTAACATCCTTCCCCGAAACCGCCACGAAATTCAAAAACGGCGTCCATACCGGCTCGCCTATGAGGCAAAGCCTTTTCGGGCGGAATCAATTAGAGGCAAAACGCAGTCTGGGGTTAGATTTGCGCCCGACCGTCCTGGTATTCGGCGGAGGCGGCGGTTCCCGTATAATCAACAAAACGTTGAGGCAAACCATTCTGCCTCTGTGCAAAAAATATAACGTCGTTCACGTCTGCGGCAGGGGCAATAAAATTTCTTCAAACGTATACGGCTATCTGCAAACCGAATTTTGCGAAGATATGGGGCAGCTGTACGCCGCGGCGGACTATGCCGTGGCGCGGTGCGGCTCTAACTCCGCGTTCGAGCTGATTGCGCTTAAAAAGCCTACGCTGTTTATACCGTTGGATAACGGCGCCACAAGGGGCGACCAGACTGAAAACGCCGCATATTTTAAAGAAAGGGGCTTATGCAGGGTACTTGACGAAGCCGAGCTATCCCCCCGTTCCCTCTATGAAGAAATCGAAAAGCTTATCGGCGACGGGCAGTTAAAAACCGCACTTCGGCGCGACGACACGGAGTGCGGCAATAAAAACGTTATTACAGAAATCGAAAGAGCGCTTAAAAGCTGATTAAACCGTAGCCCGAAAGCACCATTTTGACGCCGAGCAGAATAAGGACTATACCGCCGATAATTTCGGCGACGCACGCCTTCTTCTGAAACAGCTTTCCGAAGCGGTTGCCTATAATCAGACCGACGAGCGAGATAATAAAGGTAATCACGCCTATTATGGCGACGCTCATCCAAGCCCAGAGCTGAATATCGGTCACGCATTCGACGTCAAACAGGGCGTTAAAGGTAAAGCCTACGAATAAGGCGTCTATACTCGTAGCCAATCCCTGCAATAAGACCGTGGGTATTGAAAAGATCTTTTCCTCGGTCCGGTTGTCTGCGTCTTCCATACGCAATTCCTTGATACCGTCGAGGCTCATCTTTCCGCCGATTATCAAAAGCAGTCCGAAGCCTATCCAGTGGTCAACCGAATCGAAAAATTCGAATTGACTGAAAGCCATACCTATGTAAAACCCGATTATGGGCATTACCGCCTGATACAGACCGAACGTTAAGGGGATAAGCGCCCCTTTTCGTTTGGTCATTCCGCGGTAAATCATGCCGTCGCACACCGAAACCGCGAACGCGTCCATGGCAAGCGACACGCCCATTAAAACGACAGATAAAAACAAACTCCAAACCATAAAATTATTATAGCATTTACAATCAGTCCGTGTAAATATTTTTGCAATATTTTTTTTATAAAAGCAGTGAAATAAATTTGCTTTTTTAATATTTTTAAGTATAATATTATTGTTTGGAAAGAACTGAGGTGTAGCGCAGTTTGGTAGCGCGTCTGGTTAGGGACCAGAAGGTCGTGGGTTCAAGTCCCGTCACCTCAACCACTTTAAGCCTGAATTGAACGGAAAATTCGTTTAATTCGGGTATTTTCTTTGCTCCCGTTACATTTAAGATACGGGGAGATTTTTCGTGGTATGCCCGAAAATAAATCAAGCCGCCTTGATTGCCGCCCGATAAATTCTTCTCTTTTCGGTCTTTTACGGCAACGTCACTCCGTCACGCTTTCCGCCCCGTCTTTAATCTTCGCGTACATTACCATATCGCGCAATATCCCGTTTTTGACGGCGTTGCATTTTAAAACGCCCTCGCGGAAAAAACCCGATTTTTCAAGCACGCGGCAGGAAGCCTTGTTATGCGCGAAGGGTTCGGCATACAATCTTAAAATATCGGTGGTCGCGAATATATGCGCGCATAGCTCCTTCAACGCGGCGGTCATAATACCCTTCCCCCAATATTCTTCGGATATATAATAGCCGACCTCGGCGGTTCTTTTGTGTATATTCGCCTGACGGAAGGCGGCTATGCTTCCTATACATTTTCCGTTGCAGACTACGGCGAACGCAAAGACCTCGTTCCCGTCGGCGGAACGCATAGCGTTTATAAACTCCGCCGCGTCTTTTTCGTCGTAAGGATATGGCAAGCCGTCGCGCAGGTTGTCCGTAATTTTTTTATTATTAATCGCATGCGCCAAATCAGCGGCAAATTCTTCTTTCCATTCGGCAATAAATTTCATATAGCTCCTTGACAATAACAAAATAGACGGAGAAGCGCGTCCCCGTCTATTGAACTACCGTCTGTTACTTGTCTTTGGTTTCCTTTGTCAAAGGCTTCAAATCCCAAATTTTTTCAGCGTATTCCTTTATGCTTCTGTCCGCCGAGAAGTAGCCCGACGCCGCTATGTTGCGCAACGACATTTGGTTCCATTTTAATTTATCGTTGACGTACAAATCCGAAATCTGATGCTGGGTCTGACTGTAAGCGGGGAAATCCGCCATACACATATAGGGGTCGGCGACCGGCGAACCGCTGACGAGGTAATTCGCCATGTCGGAGAACGACTGACCGTTAAACCCGATAATCAAAGCCTCCACTATTCTTCTGAGTCTGGGATTTTCGTTATAGTACTTGGAAGAATAATAGCCGGAGCGCCAGATATCATCTACCTCGTTAGACTTCAAGCCGAATATGAAGATATTGTCGTCGCCCACAGCCTGCGCCATCTCTACGTTGGCGCCGTCCAGCGTACCTATCGTAAGAGCGCCGTTAATCATAAACTTCATATTACCGGTACCGCTCGCCTCCTTGCCGGCAAGAGAAATCTGTTCGGATATCTCGGTTGCGGGCATAAGCTTTTCGGACATGGTCACGTTATAATCTTCCATAAATACAACGTTGAGTTTTTCGTTTATTTTCGGGTTCTTTTTGATATCCTCGGACAGATAGTTGATAAGCTTTATTACCTGCTTTGCCATCGAATAGCCGGGGGCGGCTTTCGCGCCGAAGATATAGGTCTTGGGCTGGATATCCAAATCGGGATTTTCAAGCAAATCGAGATAGGCGTCGATGATGTTCAGCACGTTTAACAGCTGGCGCTTGTATTCGTGAAGCCTCTTTGCCTGCGTGTCGAATATCGAATCGGGGTTAATCTTAAAGCCCTGCTTTTTCAAGGCGTAATCGACGAACTGCTTCTTCTTCAACGCCTTTATCTCGTCGATGCGTTTAAGCACCGATTTATCGTTTTCAAACTTCTTGAAGTCCGCAAGGAGCGAGCTGTCGTGCACGAAGCCGTCGCCTATACAGTCCGCAATAAGCGAAGTAAGCTCGGGGTTAGCCTGGCACAGCCACCTTCTGTACGCGATACCGTTGGTGACGTTTGTAAATTTTTCGGGGGTAAATTCGTAAAAATCTTTGAAGATCGACTGCTTGATTATCTCGCTGTGCAGCTCGGCGACGCCGTTTACGCTGTGTCCGCCGTATACCGAGAGATTTGCCATTTTTATGCGCCCGTACTCAATGATTGACATACGGGATATCTTAGTCCACTCTCCGGGGAATTTGCCCCAAAGCTCTTCGCACATCCTGCGGTTGATTTCGCAGATTATGGAATGAATTCTGGGCACTATCCTCTGAACGAGGTCTTCCGACCAAGTTTCGAGCGCCTCCGCCATTACGGTATGGTTCGTATACGCGCAGGTAGCCGTCGTAATAGCCCAGGCGTCGTCCCAATTATAGCAATATTCGTCCACGAGTATACGCATAAGTTCGGGTATTGCCATAGCGGGGTGCGTATCGTTGAGGTGAATCGCTGCAAGCTTAGGCAGGTCTTTAAGCGACCCGTATCTGTGCCGGTGGTCCTCTACGATATTCTGGATAGACGCCGAACAGAGGAAATACTGCTGTTTAAGCCTGAGCGACTTGCCGTTTACGTGGTTATCCGCGGGATAGAGTACCTTGGTAATCAGGTCTGCATCTGCGTCGGCAGCCATTGCCTGTAAATAATCGCCCTGCGAGAATAACTTCATATTGAAGTCCTGTACGGGCTTAGCCTTCCACAGCCTTAAAACGGATACCGCGTCGGAATCCTTGCCCGAAATCATCATATCGTAAGCCACGGCTTCGATATTGTTGGTATCGACGTATTCTATCTGCATTCCGTTTTCCGTCCACTTTTCTTCAACTCTGCCGTTGAAGCGGATTAAAAACGACTTATCCGTTCTCTGGGTCAGCCAGCACTCGCCGCCCGGAAGCCATGCGTCGGGTAACTCCGTCTGCCAACCGTCTACTATTTTCTGCTTGAAAAGTCCGTATTCGTAGCGAAGCGAATAGCCCATCGCGGGATAATCGCCCGAAGCCAAAGCATCCATAAAGCATGCGGCAAGTCTGCCCAAACCGCCGTTTCCGAGCCCTGCGTCGGGTTCAAGCTCGTACAAATCTTCGAGATTTACGCCGTAAGACGCAACGACCTTAGAGAAAGCGTCCGTCGCGCCGAGATTGAAAAGACTGTTCTTCAACGAGCGCCCAAGCAGGAACTCCATACAGAGGTAATAAACCCTCTTCGCCCTCTTTGCCATAACGCGCCTCTGGAATTGCTGTCTTTTCTGCAACAGGATATCCCTGACGCTCATTACGACGGCTTTATAAAGCTGATCCTTTGTTACCTCGTTGGGTCTGCTGACGCCGTAGTACCTTGCAAGTATGCCCTTTACAAGCTCCTTGGCTTCCTTTTCTGTAATAGCAGTATTGCTCATATACACTCCTGAAATTTAGTAAAATTATTTAAGCATTTCCAAATACAGGGCTTCGTATTCCTTTGCGGACTTATTCCAACTGAAATCAGTGGTAATTGCCCTGTATCTGATTTTTGCCCATTCTTCTTTATTTTTATAATCCGCAACCGCCTTCCTCACGACGTAAAGCATATCGTGGGCGTTGTAATTTGCGAACGTATAACCGTTTTCCAGCGGTTTGATACTGTCGTATAAACCGCCCGTTTCCCTTACGACGGGAACCGTGCCGTAACGGCAGGCAATCATCTGGGAAAGTCCGCAGGGCTCGGATTTGCTCGGCATTAAGAATATATCCGAACCCGAATAGATTTTCCTTGACAAATCGCCGTTAAACTGAATATTCGCGCTGACCTTATCGGGATACTTTTTCGCAAGCTCGCGGAAGTACGATTCGTACTGGTAATCGCCCGTACCCAAAAGCACGAACTGGATATCGTCCCGCAACATTTCCTCTATCACGTTGGTGACGAGGTCGAGTCCCTTATGGGAAACAAGGCGCGAAATCATTGAAATGATCGGCGTAGAAGGCTTTACGGGAAGATTTAACATCTTCTGCAACTCCTCCTTGCAGACCGCCTTGCCGCTCATATCGTCGGGCGTGAAGTTTTTGAACAGGTGAGTATCGAGCTCGCTGTTATAGCCCTTATCGTCTATACCGTTTAAAATTCCCCTCAGTTTGAACTGGTTATTCCTTATAATGGGATCGAGCCCGTGCGCAAAATAAGGGTCTTTTATTTCGTCCGCATATCTGGGACTTACGGTGGAGAACTTTTCGCTGACCTCTATCGCGCCTTTCATAAGATTGATAGAGTTGTTGTATTCCACGAGATACTGGTACTTGCCGTATATATCGAACAACGACGAAAGTATGTCGAGCGAATACTGCCCCTGATATTCTATGTTGTGAATAGTGAAAAGGCAACGGATAAACTGATATTCCGGTCTGAAACAATAGTTGGTTTTAAGATATATAGCCGCAAGCGCCGCCTGCCAGTCGTGGCAATGCATAACCTCGGGATAGAAATTTACGAAAGGTATTATTTCAAGCACCGCGCGAGAGAAGAAGGCAAACCTCTCCCCGTCGTCGAAATAGCCGTAACAGCCGGGGCGTTTGAAATAAAATTCGTTATCGACGAAGTAAAACGTTACCCCGTCCTTTTCATACGAAAACACGCCGCAATACTGGTTACGCCAGGCTAAGTGGACGTACAGATTGCCGACGTAGGTGAATTTTTCCCTGTACTCCTTTTTAATGTCCGAGTAAAGGGGCAGAATCACCCTCACGTCGAATTTATCCGTAGCCGCGAGCGCCGCGGAAAGCGAGCCCACCACCTCGGCAAGTCCGCCCGTCTGTATAAAGGGCGTAGCTTCCGAAGCCACGAACAAAATCTTCCTCTTGCCCTCGGGCTGAACCTCCACCGCCTTTGCCGGCGACTTCTTTGCCGTGGTCTTTGTAGTCTTTGCGGTCGTGCCCGTCGTCTTTTTTGTTGCTGCCATATCTTTCATCCCCCAAATTTTAATTATATACGCGAACCTTTATTTATAAAGTAAGGCTTCTGTTCGCAGCCGGCAAGCGTAACGCCCTTAGAAACGATAGAATCCTTATCGGATACGACGTAAGAGAGCTTGCAGTTTTCGCCTATGCTGTTTTCGCTCATTATTATGCAGTTTTTAAGGTGAGCGCCCTTGCCGACGTGAACGTTACGGAACAGAATACAGTTTTCGACCGTACCCTCTATAAGGCAACCGTCGTGAATTAACGAATTGGATACCTTTGCCCCGTCGGTAATCTTTGCGGGGGGCGCGTCGTTTACTTTCGTATAGACGTCCCTGTCGCCGAAAATTTCGTTTCTTATATTCTTATCGAGCAAGTCCATATTGGATTTATAATAGGAAGCGAGCGAATCGATATTGCTGTAATATCCGTCTAATTTATAGCCGTATATCCTGCCGTCCTTCACGCCGGGAATTATGAGATCCTTGGAGAAGCTGTTAAGCCCCCTCGCCACCGCCGTCTGCAACAGGCTTAAAAGGTACGGCGTGCGTGCCACGAGCACGTTTATGTAATGCTTTCTTACGCCCTCGCCGGCTACGTTTACGTCCACGGATCTTATTCTGCCGTCATCGTCGCAACCGAACATCATATACGATTTGTCCGTTCCGCATTCGTGTTCGTGATATACCAGCGTCATATCGGCGTTATGCGCGATATGTTCTTCTATAACCTTGCTGTAATCGAGCTTATAGACGGCGTCGCTGTCCGCAACCACAACGAAGTCCTCCTTCGCCTTTTTCAAAAACGCGGCCGCGCCCTTTAAGGCTTCGAGTCTGTTCCTATACAAAACCTCGCTTTCGTCGCTGTACGGGGGCAGGAGAATAAGTCCGCCCTCCTTTCTTGCCAAATCCCATTCTTTACCCGTCCCGAGGTGGTCCATAAGGGACTGGTAATTATTCTTGGTCAGAAGTCCTACCGTCGTAATGCCGGAGTTGACCATATTGGAAAGGGCAAAATCCACAAGACGGTATCTGCCGCCGTAAGGGATAGAACCCTTTGAACGTACCTTCGTCAATTCGGGTACATGCTCGTCGTTTATGCTTGAAAATATAACGCCTACGGTTGATGTCATCTTAGTTTCCCCCTTTACACATTCTTGTCTACGATTTCGCCTGCGGCAACCGCGCCGCCGTCCGAAACGCTTATGCCCCTACCGAGGACGGTTATGCCGTTAGTCTTACCCGTCAGCAGACCTGCTTCGACTTTCTGTTCGCCGACCTTCGCCTTTGCGCCTACGGTTACCTCTTCGTCGATTATGGAATAATCAACGGTGGCGCCCGCCTTGATTACGGTATTGCCCATAAGCACGCTGTCGCGGACGGTAGCGCCCTTTTCGATGACGCAGTCCGTACCGATTACGGAATTAATAACCGTTCCTTCCACTTCGCACCCGTTGGCGATAAGCGAATTTTGCACTTCGCCCGTAACGTATGCCGGGGGCGCGAGCGGACTTCTCGAATGTATTACTCTGTCGCTGTCGCGAAGTTCGAAATTGGGTACGACGCCGAGCAAATCCATATTTGCTTCGAGCAGCGAGGTTATCGTGCCGACGTCTTTCCAATATCCTTCAAAGCGGTAGGAATACATCTTCTCGCCCGCGTTCAGCATTGCCGGAAGGACGTTTTTGCCGAAGTCGTTTTCGGAAGCGGGATCCCGCTCGTCCAATTCAAGATATTTGAAGAGCTTGGACGCCGTGAAAATATATATACCCATAGAAGCCAAATCGGACTTGGGGTTTTTGGGTTTTTCTTCAAATTCGTAGATAGTGCCGTCGGGGTTGGTGTTTAAGATACCGAACCTCGAAGCCTCCTTCATAGGCACCTGCATACAGGCTATGGTGCAGTCCGCGCCTGCCTCCTTATGCGCCGCAAGCATCTTGTCATAGTCCATTTTATAAATGTGGTCGCCCGAAAGAATAAGGACGTATTCCGGGTCGTACATCTTCATAAAACGGATATTCTGATATATTGCGTTAGCCGTGCCCTTGTACCAGGACGTAGCCTGTTTCGCCTCGTAAGGCGAAAGAATATGTACGCCGCCGAACGTTCTGTCCAAATCCCAGGGCTGTCCGTTGCCGACGTATTCGTTTAAAACGAGCGGCTGATACTGCGTAAGCACGCCTACGGTATCAATCCCCGAATTTATGCAGTTTGACAGCGGAAAGTCGATAATTCTGTACTTGGCGCCGAACGAAACTGCGGGTTTTGCTATGTTGCTCGTCAAAGCGTACAGCCTTGAACCCTGTCCGCCGGCAAGCAACATCGCGACACATTCTTTTTTTCTTAGCATTGTTCAAATCCCCCCATTATTTTATTTTTCTTTTATAAAATATAAACACGACAGCTTTGGAATATCCATAGTAACGGAATACTCTTTGCCGTGACTTTTACGCTTTTTGGTCGAAAGAACCCTCTTCGTAAATTTGCCTTCTCCGCCGAAGCGCGCGCAGTCGCTGTCGAATACCTTTCTGTATTTTCCCGCGTGCTGCCCGAAAGTATAATTCGGCTGGTCTATTCCCGAAAAGTTGATGACCGCCGTCAGACATCCGCCCTTCCCGTCGTACCTGTTAAAGACGAGCACGTTGTTTATAACGTCGTCTGCCACCAGCCACTCGAACCCCTTCCAGTCGGTTTCGATGGTATACAGCGCGGGGCAGGTACGGTAAAAATTATTGAGCTCTTTAACGAAAACGGAAAGCTTTCTGTGCTTTTCGTACTTTTTTAAGAAAAAATCTATTCCCGCGTTATAATTCCATTCGGCAAACTGTCCGAACTCGTAGCCCATAAAATTGAGCTTTTTCCCGGGGTGGGCGTACATATATCCGAGCAACGCCCTTACGGTGGCGAATTTATCGTCGAAGCTGCCCGGCATTTTATTGACTACCGCGCCCTTGACGTGCACCACCTCGTCGTGCGATATCGGGAGGACGTACCTCTCGTTTAGCGAATACATCATAGAAAAGGTTATTTTCCGGTGATGATAATGTCTGTACAACGGGTCCTGCCTGCAATAGAAAAGGGTGTCGTTCATCCAGCCCATATTCCATTTATAGTCAAAGCCCAGACCGCCGTTTTCCACGGGCGCGGTCACGCCTGCGTATGCGGTCGACTCCTCGGCTACCGTAATCACGCCGCCGAATTCCCGTTTTATAAGCGTATTGAATTTTTTTATGAACTCAATCGCCTCTAAATTGCGGTTGTCGCCGTAAATATTGGGCGTCCACCGGCCGTTACTCACGTCGTAGTCGAGGTAGAGCATTGCCGCCACGGCGTCTACACGCAAGCCGTCAATGCCGAACGTATTTATAAAATAAGCCGCCGACGAAAGCAAAAAGCTGTCCACGCCGCCCCTGCCGTAATCGAACTTCCGCGTTCCCCAGCCCCTGTGCTCCATTCTGTCCCAAAGCGGACATTCGTACAAAGGCTGTCCGTCGAACTCGTATAGGGCGAAGTCGTCCTTGGGAAAATGGGCAGGCACCCAGTCGAGGATAACGCCTATCCCCTCCCTGTGGAAAGCCGCCACGAGCGACGCAAATTGCGAGGGCGACCCAAGGCGCGCGGTCACGCAGAAATATCCGGTCACCTGATACCCCCAGGAGCCGTCGTACGGGAACTCGGTCACGGGCATAAGCTCAACGTGCGTATAGCCCATACGCCTGACGTACGGAACCAGAGTTTTTTCAAGCTCCGCATAAGAATAATAAGAGCCGTCTTTATGCCTTCTCCAGGCGAGAAGGTTGACTTCGTATATGTTTATGGGGCTTTCCCAGTCGGTTTTGGCGCCGAGACGCGCAACGGGGGCGATTCCCGTACAGATTACGGAGCGCGTGCTGTCGGGAAAGTCCGAGCGGAACGAATACGGGTCGGCTTTTAACAGCCTTCTGCCGTCCCGTGTAAAAATCAGGAAGCGGTAACGGTCGCCCTCGGAGGCGGACAATTCAACCTCCCAGCTTTCGCCGTCAGGCAGTCTTTGCATAGGCGCGGCGGCTTCGTCATTGCCGTTGAAATCGCCCACTACGCTGACGCCGGCGGCGTGGGGCGCCCACACACGGAAAACGTATTTGCCGCATTGCAGCCTGTGACACCCGAAAAATTCGTATGCCCTTATATCCGTGCCGTTATGGAACGCTTCCAGCCTCTCATAATTTCCCATACTATACCCTATTTATTCTATCATAGGGGGCGAAAGATTTCAAGACCGAAATTAAAAAAAAGTATTAAAATATTAAATAAATTCAGTAAATTTTTACCAGAAAGCCCGTCAACTCGCGTTTTTCGCCTATTCCCGCGCATATATTTTCGCAAATACGGTAAAAACAATCCCCTTCTTTTACGTTACCGACGGCGATTATTTTGTTTTCGGCGTCGTAACGGGCGTTGAAACCGCCGCCGATGATAAGGTTTGCGCGCGGCACGGCAAACGAATTGATTTTTTCTATTTTTATAAACCCGTCGGGCGCGCACGGCATAGTTAGCTTTGCCGGAGGAAGCTTATCTATATCGCCGCAATTAAACCTGAATCCGCAAAAATAAAAATTTTCCGCGGAAAATTTTACGCATAATTTCAAATCGGCGGAAGCGACGTTATAGCAGAGCTCCGGCATCGCCTCTCCGCGTTGCGCCCCGTCGTCTTTAAGCGACTTTTCTTCGCCGTCGTACAGCGCTTTAAACGGGGCGGGTAAACCTATTCCCGCCCCGAAAGTCAGTAAGTCCATTATTATTCGTAATCGACGACGTCAATCCATTTGCGGAGGAATTCGTCCTCTTCGGGCTTGGCTTTGGTCAGGCGCGAAGCCGCCACTATCGGTATCCACTTCTGCACGTACTGTATCGCGGTATCGCTCTTTTTGCAGTACAGTTTCAGATATTTGTCCGCAAGCTGCTCCTTTCCTTCCAGATAGAACATAAGATAGGTCGTCGCCACGTCCGCGGACGCATTCCCCTGCGTCGCGTGCGCCCAGTCCACTATATACGGCGTGCCGTCGGCGGTTATTATGACGTTGCTCGGGTGGAAGTCGCCGTGGCACAGATTGTAGTGCTTGGGCAGAGAGTCCAGACGCGTATGCAAATCGTATCTCGTCGTCGCGTCCAGCTTGGCGGCGCTTATACGCCCCTGCATCTTCTCCTTCAACCTGTTCAGCATGGGCACGCGCTTGGACAGCACGGTTCTTTGAAGGTCTACGAACAGCTCTAAATACTCGTCCTCTTTTTCGGGATGCGCGAGCATAAGCTCCGTTAAAGTCGTACCCTCCGCATAGTCCATTATTATGGACCACTTCCCGTCCAGCACCTCTATCGCCTTTATCTTCGGTATGTTTAAATCGGTCTCCTCTACCCTCGCCTGGTTTAACGCCTCGTTCAGTATGTCCGCCTTGGAATATTCCGGACCGAACGTCTTTACAAATCCGTTCTCCGTCCTGTACATCTCCTTCCCGGGATGCGACTTTATAAACTGCTTATCCATCTCTTCTCCTCCTTATTTTTTTCCGCCGTAATAGGCGTTCAGATACATTTCCTTGATTTCGCTCATTAACGGGTATCGGGGGTTCGCTCCCGTGCACTGGTCGTCAAACGCCTGCTCCGTCATCTCGTCCAGACGGTTAAGGAAGTCCTCTTCCTCTATCCCGTATTCCTTTATCGTCCTCTTTATTCCTACCTTAGCTTTGAGTTCGTCCACCGCATTGATTAAGTTTTCAAGCTTCTCCGCGTCGTTCTTTCCGCCGAGCCCGAGGTATTCCGCCACCTCCGCATATCTCCTTAACGTCTTGGGGTGGTCGTACTGGGGGAAAGTCCCCATCTTTACGGGAGCCTCCGCCGCGTTGAACCTCAATACCTCGTCTATCATCAGCGCGTTCGCTACGCCGTGCGGCAGATGGTGGAACGCGCCTAACTTGTGCGCCATAGAATGGCATACGCCGAGGAACGCGTTCGCAAACGCCATGCCCGCCATTGTCGCGGCGTTCGCCATCTTCTCCCTCGCCTCGTAGTCCGTCTGCCCGTTCTCGTACGCCCTAGGCAGATATTCGAAGATTACCTTCAACGCCTGCTTCGCCAGCCCGTCCGTGTAGTCCGTAGCCATTACGGAAGCTATCGCCTCCAACGCGTGCGTTACCGCGTCTATTCCGCTCGCCGCAGTCAATCCCTTGGGCGCGGACATGTGAAGGTCGGTGTCTATTATCGCCATGTCGGGCAATAACTCATAGTCCGCCAACGGATATTTTATTCCCGTCTTTTCGTCGGTTATTACCGCAAACGGCGTGACTTCCGAACCCGTGCCGGCGGACGTCGGTATAGCGATAAAGTACGCCTTCTCTCCCATATGGGGGAACTTGTATATCCTCTTCCTTATGTCCATAAAGCGCATCGCCATGTCAAGGAAGTCGGCTTCCGGATGCTCGTACAATACCCACATTATCTTCGCGGCGTCCATCGCAGAACCGCCGCCGAGCGCGATTATTACGTCCGGTCCGAACGACTTCATCTGCTCTACCCCCGCTTTCGCGCACGCCAAAGTAGGGTCGGGCGCCACGTCGGAATACGTCGCGTGCGTTATCCCCATTTCGTCAAGCTTATCCGTTATGCTCTTCGTAAATCCGTTCTTGTACAAAAAGCTGTCCGTTACTATAAACGCCTTCTTCTTGCCCATTACCGTCTTTAATTCGTCCAACGCTACGGGCAGACAGCCCCTCTTCAAATACACCTTTTCGGGCGTCCTGAACCACAACATATTTTCTCTCCTCTCCGCTACCGTCTTGATGTTTATCAAATGCCTTACCGTTACGTTCTCTGATATCGAATTGCCGCCCCAGGAACCGCAGCCCAACGTCAGCGACGGGTTGAGACCGAAATTATATATATCGCCTATTCCGCCCTGCGACGACGGCGTGTTCACCAATATGCGGCACGTCTTCATCCGCTCTTGGAAATACGCCAGCTTCTCTCCGCACGAGGGAACGTCCAAATATATCGACGACGTGTGTCCGTAACCGCCGTCCGCTATAAGCCTCTCCGCCTTGCTTACGCCCTCTTCGAAGCTCTTTGCACGGTACATCGCCAGCACGGGCGATAACTTCTCGTGCGCAAACTCCTCGGATAAATCCACGCTCTCAACCTCGCCTATCAGTACCTTCGCGCTCTCGGGCGCTTCCACCCCTGCAAGCGCGGCTATCTTGTACGCGCTCTGTCCAACTACCTTTGCATTCAAAGCGCCGTTGATTATTATCGTCTTTCTGACTTTATCCAACTCGGTCGGCTTCAATATATAACAGCCGCGGTAGAGAAATTCCTTCTTTACCTTCTCGTAGATTTTGTCCGCGACGATTACAGATTGCTCCGACGCGCATATCATTCCGTTGTCGAACGTCTTCGAATGTATGATTGAGTTCACCGCAAGCACTATATCGGCGCTCTCGTCGATTATCGCGGGCGTGTTGCCGGCTCCTACGCCAAGCGCGGGCTTTCCGCTCGAATACGCCGCCTTTACCATTCCCGGACCGCCCGTCGCCAATATCGTGTCCGACTCCCTCATTAACAGATTGGTCATCTCCAACGACGGCACGTCTATCCAGCTTATTATGCCCTCCGGCGCGCCCGCCTCCACCGCCGCTTCGTATACCGTCTTCGCCGCCGCTATCGTGCTCGCTTTCGCCCTCGGGTGGGGGCTTATTATACAGCCGTTCCGCGTCTTTAAGCATAGCAACGTCTTGAATATCGCCGTTGACGTGGGATTGGTCGTGGGGATGACCGCTCCGATTATTCCTATGGGCTCCGCTATCTTCTTTATTCCGTACGATTTATCCTCTTCTATTACTCCGCACGTCTTTACGTCGCGGTATTTGTTATATATATACTCCGACGCGTAGTGGTTCTTTATTACCTTGTCTTCTACCACGCCCATTCCCGTCTCTTCTACCGCCAACTTCGCCAGAGGTATACGCGCCTTGTTCGCCGCTATGGAACACGCGCGGAATATCTTATCCACCTGCTCCTGGCTGTATCCGGCGTATTTCTCCTGCGCCGCGCGGACCCGTGCTATCTCCTCCGACAACCTCTCCACGCTGTCAACAATGCCATACGATAATTTGAATTCCATAATTTCTCCTTAAAAAAATTATTTTTTATCACCGCCATTATAGCAAGAAATTTGTCGTTTTGCCACTTCCGAAAAGGTGATTTTTGTAGGTATGCTCAAAGTGTGAAAAATTTAAAATCTTTGAAAAATACAAACAGTAAAATTTTTAAAAAAGTGCCGTATAAAGGCGGCGGATAATTTTAATGTAATCACGCCTTGATTTTCGCTTGACATAAATTTGATATTTTATTATAATAATTTTTGTTTTGATAGATTTTACCCCTTTAAGGGGGAGTGAGTTCTATTATGCGGATGTGGCGAAATTGGCAGACGCGCAGGTTTCAGGTTCCTGTGGGAGACCATGCAGGTTCAACTCCTGTCATCCGCACCAAAAGAGTTAAATCCGAACCGATACTTGTAACAAGCGATTGGTTCGGATTTATTTTTTATATTGAGTAAACAATCAATCTTAACTTCGGACTTGCAAAAGTTAATAAATATGCTATAATGTAACTGTTCAAAGGGCGATAAACAGTAATTTAGGGGGGGTAAATATGGATAAGCAAAAGTTATATGTGCACATTTTTATGAGCATTTTTATGGGCGTTCTCTTTTTTGTATTCCTTGGGATTTTGATTTGTTGCATAATAGGACAAAAGCATATTGCCATTTATATGTTTTTAACAAGCACTGTAATAATGGGCTTTCTGACATCTTATTTTATTATACAAGCAGTTAAAATTAAGCGTTTCGTAGAGAGAAACGACAAAGATACTAACGACAAGGTTGAAAAATAAATTACAATTTATCGAGGTAATCAAATTATTGCGGGCTTGAAAAAGCACTATAAATATGCTATAATGTAAATGCTCAACAGAGCGATAAACAGTAATTTAGCGGAACAATATCAGGAATGAGAAATAACGATTATAACAAGAATGTCAAGAATTTTATTAA
>CAZUYN010000021.1:0-20620 GCA_964624495.1 uncultured Clostridia bacterium | reverse complement strand
TATCCCACGTTCGACGATACGGGTATGCAGCCTACCGTTTTGCCCTCGCGTTTCCCCAATATGCTCGTCAACGGCTCTGACGGCATCGCCGTCGGCATGGCGACGAATATTCCGCCCCACAACCTCGGCGAGGTAATCGACGGCGTCTGCGCCATGATAGATAACCCCGACATAACCATAGACGAGCTTATGCAATATATCGTTGCGCCCGACTTCCCCACGGGCGCGTTGATAATGGGCAGAAGCGGTATCAGAAAGGCTTACCAGACGGGGCGCGGCAGCATAATTATCCGCTCCCGCTGCGAAATCGAAGATTATCAAAGCGGCAACACGACCCGTCAGAGGATAATCGTCACCGAAATACCCTATCAGGTCAACAAGGCAAAGCTCATCGAAACTATGGCTGACCTCGTCAAGGACAAGAGGATAGAGGGTATCTCCGACATCCGCGAGGAGTCCGACCGCGACGGTATGCGCATAGTCATCGAAATCAAAAAGGACGCCAACGCGCAGGTGGTATTAAATCTTTTATACAAGCATACCAACCTGCAAATCTCCGACGGACTGATTATGCTCGCGCTGGTAGACGGCACGCCCAAAATCTGCACGTTGAAGGACTTTATATATTATTATCTCGAACACCAGAAAGACGTTATCCGCCGCAGGACTAAGTTTGATTTAGCCAAGTGTGAGGAGAGGGCACATATTCTGAAAGGTCTTGTGATCGCGCAGGCTTCGATAGAAGAGGTCGTAGAGGTCTGCCGCAGCGCGGTTGATAAAAGCGATTGCGTGACCAAGCTGACGGCTAATTTCGCCCTCGACGAAAAGCAGGCTACCGCGGTTGCCGAATTAAGGCTGTACAGAATATCGCACCTCGAAGTTGATAAAATCACCTCCGAATTGGACGAGCTTGAAAAGTCGATTGAAAATTATAAGGATATTCTCGCCAACGATTACCGCGTTTTAGAGGTAATCAAGACCGACTTGCTTGAAATAAAGCGCAAATATCCGACCGAGAGAAAGACGGAAATCGCCCTCGATTACGGCGATATCGACGACGAAGATTTAATCCCCGAAGAGGACGTGGTAATATCCTTGACCCACGGCGGTTACGTAAAGCGCCTGCCCGTTACAGAGTACAAGGCGCAGCATCGCGGAGGTATGGGCATAACCGCCCATAAACCCAAGGACGAGGACTTCGTCGACAATATGTTCGTATGCTCCACGCACGACGACGTGTTGCTGTTTACGAATTTCGGCAGGGTATATTCCGTAAAGGCTTACCGCATACCCGAGGCGGCACGCGCTTCAAGGGGCAGGGCAATAGTAAATATCGTCCGGATCGAACAGGACGAAAAGGTCGAAGCCGTTATCCCGTTCAACAAGCAAAAGCAGTTTATATGCTTTGCAACTAAGAACGGTATGATTAAAAAGACCGAAATTTCCCAATTTGAAAATATAAACCGCAACGGGAAAATAGCCATAAAACTCAACGAGGGCGACAGTCTGATTTCCGTACAGTACAGCTCCGCAGGCGACGAAATAATGGTCGCAAGTTCAAGCGGTAAGTGCATTACGTTCGCGCAGGAAAACGTCCGCTCTATGGGCAGGGATACCGCAGGCGTAAGGGCGATGAAGCTCGGCGAAGACGATAAACTCGTCGATATGCTGGTTATGGACAGAAATAAAGACGTGCTTACCGTCAGCGAACACGGCTACGGCAAGAGGTGTGCAAGCGATAATTTCCGCGCGCAGGGACGTGCCGGAAAGGGCATAAAGATAGGTACCTTCAACGAGGTAACGGGAAAGCTCGTTTCGGTAAAGCAGGTCACTGCGGAAGCCGACGACGTTATGATTATTTCGGACGGCGGCACTATCATAAGAATGCATTGCGAGGATATTTCCAAATTTGGCAGAGCGTCGCGGGGAGTAAGGCTTATGAAGCTTAAAGACGGCGTGGTAGCCACGGTCGCGCTTGCCGAATACGACGCGCAAGCCGAAGCCGAAGTTCCCGTAGAATCCGCCGCGGACGTTAAGGACGGGGAAGACGGAAATACCGAAGAATAATTCCGCCGCCCGATAAAAATATAAGGTAAATTTAAAGACCTCCCGAATTATACGGGAGGTCTTTTCCGAACGCTGCAATAATCGTTCGTTTCAAGTAAAGCCTTTATCTCTTTTGGACTGATTTTTCTTCCTTGTGCTTGGAATTTTCCGTGGTTGACGGCAACAGTATCTGCATTATGTTTATCAGCCATTGCGACAGCGGGAACGCCGCTTCGATTGCGACGACGATAATAAGTATCTTCGAATAATCCCATTCAAGCTCGCGCCACCCGACGCATAAAGATTCGGGCAGGTCGAGATTGCCGATAGGTCCTATCGTAAACGCTATTATGCACATCGCCGCCATAATTGCAAACAGAATAAGTCTGAACGGGTTGAGCGGCTGGCATACGCGGAAGAGCATTATCAGTCCGGCAAACGTCAGCGCAATCGTGCACATTGCCGTTTCGTACTGCGCAAAGTCGCCGCCCGCATAATTGCAGACGAGGTGCATAGCCATAACGCACATAATCATAATAACCGCGCCCGGTATGCTTCGCGACATCACGTGCGAAATGAATTTGCCCTGTACTCTCTCGTTATTGGGTTGCAGGGAGAGGAAGAAGGAAGGCACGCCTATTATGCAGACCTCCAACAGGAGCATATTGCTCGGCACGAACGGATAGCCGTTCATCTGCGTTGCGAAGATTATACAAATCAACGCCATAATCGCAGTAAACAGGGTCTTCATTAAATAAAGCGAAGCCGAATTTTTGATATTGTTGATAACCCTCCGCCCCTGCGAAACTACCTTGGGCATATTGCCGAAGTTGTTGTCCATAAGCACGAGGTGGCTGACGTTTCTCGCGGCTTCGCTGCCCGAGGCGACCGAAATAGCGCAGTCGGCTTCTTTCAAAGCCAAAATGTCGTTTACGCCGTCGCCCGTCATTGCAACCGTGTTGCCCTCGTTCTTTATCGTCCTTACGAGTATTGCCTTCTGTTCGGGCGTTACGCGCCCGAATACGGTATATTTATTGGCTACGTTGGCAACCTCTTTGTCGTTCAGTCCTTCGAGGGAAATAAATTTATCCGCGTTATTTATGCCTGCGCGTTTAGCCACTTCCGAAACGGTTATGGGGTTATCTCCGGATATAACCTTGACCTCCACGTCGTTGTCCTTGAACCATTTAATGGTTTCTATGGCGTCGTCGCGGATGTTGTCGGCGATTGAAATAATGGCTATCGGCTTTAATATCGCGGGCAGCTTGTCGTTGATAATCGCGGCGGAGGAGTGGGCAAGCACGATTACCCTAAGCCCCAGCTGCGCGTACTGCTTGACGATTCTCTCTACCTTGGGGGGCATAGGGCGGAGTACGAATTCGGGCGCGCCCATAACGAAAGTGCCGACGTCTTCAAAGGTCACTGCGGAGAGCTTTCTCTTCGAAGAAAAGGGTATTTTATTCGTCGGCGCAAGCGTTTTGCCGTGTCCGAAATGATTTGAGAGCGCTATCGAGGTCTGGTTGTTGTCGTCCAGCGCAGACAGCATATTGCCCATAATTTCGTTCAGCGAAAGCTCCCCGACGGTATTAAGGATAACCGCGTCGTTGACCTTCATCCGCCCGTCGGTAATAGTGCCCGTCTTATCGAGGCAGAGCACGTTGACCCTTGCCAGCATTTCCAAAGAGTACAAGTCGCGCACGAGCGTGTTGTTTTTGGAGAGCCTTATAACGCCCACAGCCAATGCAACCGAAGTCAATAACATCATGCCCGAAGGTATCATTCCTATTACGACCGAGCAGGTCTTGGCAAGCGCAAGGCTGTCCTGTTCGCTAAGCAGCCAGGCGCTTACTTTTACGCCTGCGACCACGCCGTTTGCTTTCGTGACGAAGAACACGCCGATAGCAATGGGGAAAATCAATACCGAAACCGTCCTGATTATGGCGGTTATCGAATTCATAAGCTCAGATTTGGGGCGCTGATACTTCTTTGCCTTTGCCGTCAGTTTTTCAAGGAAAGTTTCCTTGCCCACCTTATCGACGCGCGCCTTGCAGCTGCCGCTCGCTATAAAGCTGCCCGCGTAGAGCACGTCGCCTATTTGTTTTTTAACCGAAACCGATTCGCCCGTTAAAAGACTTTCGTTTACTTCTACCGCGCCGTCGGCGAGTATACAGTCTGCCGGCACCTGGTTGCCGAGCTCTAAAACTATAACGTCGTCGAGCACTATGTCGTTGGTGGTTATTTCCACCAATTCCCCGTCGCGTACGGCTTTCGTGGTGGAGGTGGCCATAATCGACAGCTTATCGACCGCAAGCTTGGAACGTATTTCCTGTATAATACCTATAAAGATATTCGCGGTGGTAATGACGATAACCAGATAGTTGGTTATGCCCTGTATGCCCGAAATCAGCAGGGCGACGAACGCCAAAAGGCATAACAGGTTAAAAAAGGTACATATGTTGCCTATAAAAATGCTCGCGTATGATTTGGAGTATTTTTTATTGGTGTCGTTAAAGAGGAATTGCTTAAACCTCGTCTGTATCTGTTCGCGGTCAAGTCCCTTGTCAAGGTCGGGCGTAAACCTGTCAACCTTGGTATTAATCTGCATTTTGGGGTGCCGCTTAAAATATTTTACAATCTTTTTCTTGTCGAAGGCGCCGCTTTCCGCATATTTGGGTACGGTCTGCGTCGGCTCTTCCGTGTCCGCGGCTGGGATATCGCCCTCCGCAACGGCTTCGGCGGCGGCAGTCTCTTTAACCGCGTCGCCGTCCTTATTTCCTTTTATTTTGCTCTCCGCTTTGGGCGCGGAGGGAGCATCCGAAGCTTCCGCGTTATCTTTTTCGTTGTCGGCGGCCGTGGTCTGCGCGGAGGTCTTGGAGACTGTGCGCGTGCGTTTAACCGTAATAGTTCCCTCTTTTTTCTTGGGAGCCGCCGCGGTCTTTGCCGTGCTTGCGCCCTTTTCCGCGTCGGTCGCGCCGACGGAATCATCGGCTACGGTCGGCTGTATATCTTTATCTGCCGCAACGCCGTCTGCCGAAGCCGCGTCGTTTGCCGCTTCGGCGGTAGCCGTTATATCGTTTTCCGTATCGGCTGCGGTATTCTTTTTTCCTCTATAAACTATTTTACTCATTAATCACCTTGCCGCCCCGAATTCAAAGGCGGTTACAATAATAAATCAATTTTATTATATCACGCTTATTCCGATTTTTCAACAGATTAGCTTAAATTAATTGCTTTTGGTAATATTTTGCCGTATAATTAGTAAGTATTAAAAAATTTGCGCGTAAGCTAAAATAAAAAGCGTTAAGAGGCGTTGAGAATGATAGATATTAACCTTATAAGAACCAACCCCGATTTAGTCAGGGAGAATATAAAAAAGAAGTTTCAGGACTATAAGCTTCCCCTCGTGGACGAGGTGTTGGCGCTCGACGAAAGGAAGCGTTCCCTGCAAAGGGAGGGCGACGAAAGGCGCGCCAAGCGTAACGTATACGCAAAGCAGATAGGTATGCTTATGCGAGAGGGCAAGAAGGACGAAGCCGAAGAGGTAAAGCGTCTTTCCAAGGAAAACAACGACGCCGTCGCCGAAATAGAAAAGCTGACGGCGGAAGTCGGGGAACAGCTTAAAAAGGATATGATGTCTATTCCCAACATAATCGCCGACGACGTTCCCATAGGTAAGGACGACAGCGGGAACGTGCAGTGGAATACCTATCTGGAAGCTAAGGAAAAACCCTTCGACGTTCCCTATCACCTCGATATTTTGGAAAAGCTCGACGGAATAGACTTGGACAGCGCGCGCCGCACTTCGGGTAACGGCTTTTACTATCTGACGGGCGATATAGCTCGTCTGCATTCGGCTGTGCTTACCTATGCCCGTGATTTTATGATAGACAAGGGCTTCACATACTGCATTCCGCCCTTTATGATAAGGGGCGACGTCGTTTCCGGCGTAATGAGCTTCGAAGAAATGGACGGTATGATGTATAAGATAGAGGGCGAGGACTTGTATCTTATAGGCACCTCCGAACACTCTATGATAGGCAGGTTTATGAATTCCGTCATAGACGAAAATAAACTGCCCCTGACGCTGACGTCTTATTCGCCCTGCTTCCGTAAGGAAAAGGGAGCGCACGGTTTGGAGGAAAGGGGCATTTACCGCATTCACCAGTTTGAAAAGCAGGAAATGATTGTGGTCTGCAAGCCCGAAGAAAGCGATTTCTGGTACGAAAAGCTATGGTCGTATACCGTAGAGCTGTTTGTTTCGATGGGCATTCCCGTACGCACGCTCGTCTGCTGTTCGGGCGATTTGGCGGATCTCAAATACAAGAGTTTAGACGTCGAAGCTTGGAGCCCCAGACAAAAGAAATATTTCGAGGTCGGCAGCTGCTCCGACCTTACCGACGCGCAGGCAAGGCGGCTCGGCATAAGGTATAAGGACTCCGCAACGGGTAAAAACCGCTTCGCGCATACCTTAAACAATACCGTAGTGGCGCCCCCCAGAATGCTGATAGCTTTCCTCGAAAACCATCTGCAAGCCGACGGAAGCGTGTTTATACCAGAACCCCTCAGAAAATATATGGGCGGAAAAGAGTATATAACACCCAAGAAAAACTGATTATTTTTTCAGGCGTAAGCGCATTTTGGCTTGCGCCGTATTTTCGTTATGAATTTTGTTTTTTTCGATATCGAATGCGCCAGCGTGTATAAATACACCGCAAAAATATGCGCGTTCGGCTACGTCCTGTGCGACGAAAATTTCAATATTATTGCCAAGGAAGATATTTTAATCAATCCCAAGGGCAAATTCCGTTTAACCGACGGCAGAGGGGAGCACGGGTTGGTTTTGCCGTACGAATATTCCGATTTTAAAAAATATCCCGCGTTTACGCAGGTCTACCGTAAAATACGCGGTCTGTTGGAAAACCGTGAAAATTTAGTTTTCGGCCACGCAACCATCAACGACGTCAACTACCTGAATTTAGAAACCAGACGTTTCCGTCTGCCCTCTTTTTCGTTTACCTTTTCGGACAGCCAGCTGATGTATATGACTTCGGTGGAAGATTTTTCACGGCAGTTCGGGCTTGAATATATAACGCGTAATTTAGACGTGGAATTTACCCCTCACCGCGCGGCGGACGACGCCTATGCGACTATGCGCGTGGTGCAGGCTCTCGCCGCAAAACACGGCTGTACGGGTATGGAGCTTGAAAAGGCGCTCGGCATAAAGAGGGGCAGGGTAAAGGACTACCGTTTGACCCGTCCCGATTCGTATAAGTTTTCGGAGTACCGCAAAAAATGCGCGGAGGAAAAGGCGGCGCGTTCGAAGCGCAAGGTACAGTTTTATAACGCCATAAGCCGCAGGTGCAAGCCCGAAAGCGATAAGCTTAAAGGTATGACCTTTAACTTTTCCCGTATGTTGGAGGACGAAATAGCGGCGTCGATACCCTACGTCGAAAAAATACGCAAATCGGGCGGCAAATATTCCGAAAAGCTTGCGGAATGCACGATTTACGTCTGCGACGGGAAAGACGATACCGTCCGTACCCGTAACGCAAAAGCGGCGGAAAATCTGAAAATTATGTCGGTAGAGGAGCTTGACGAACTGTTAAATGATTGAACTGCCCGAAGCGTTTAAAAACAGGGTTAAAGTTATGCTTGAAGAGGCTGCCGAAGATTTTTTCAAATCTTATGACAGACAGCCCTATAAGGCAATACGGGTCAATACCCTTAAAATTTCCGCTACGGAATTTGAAAAAATATCGCCGTTCGCGCTTACGCCCGTCGCGTGGGAGCCGAACGGATTTTACGTTTCCGGGGAAAAGGCGGGCAAAACGGCGTACCATTGCGCGGGCTTGTACTATGTGCAGGAGCCTTCGGCAATGTCCGCCGCGCCCCTTCTGTGCGCGGCCCCGGGCGAGCGTATACTCGATTTATGCTCCGCCCCCGGGGGCAAGGGCACTCAGCTTGCGCAGGCGATGGAGGGCAAGGGCATAATCGTTCTGAACGAAATCGATTTTTCAAGGGCGAAAATTCTTGCGCGCAACGTCGAACGTATGGGTATAAAAAACGCTCTGGTGACCTGCGCTCCGCCCGAAAAGATAGCCGAAAAATTTAACGGATACTTCGATAAGGCGCTCGTGGACGCCCCTTGCTCGGGCGAGGGAATGTTCTTAAAGGAGCCTAACGCGGTCGCTGAATGGAGCGAAAGGAATATTAAGCTGTGCGCCGCCCGTCAGAAGCAGATTTTAGACTGCGCCGCAAGATGCTTAAAGCCCGACGGGCTTATGGTCTATTCAACCTGCACATTCGCCCCCGAAGAGGACGAACTGCAAATCGTTGATTTTTTATCGGGGCATACGGAATTTACTCTTCTAAAACAGAATAAGCTCTATCCGCACAAATGCCGCGGCGAGGGGCACTTCGCCGCCCTGCTCGAAAAGACGGGCGGAGAAGAAGGGTGCGTTCGCACAATCAAGCCGTCTGCGCCCACGGGACTTACGGCGATATACCGCGCCTTTGAAAGGGAGTGCCTTGAAGTAAGCTTCGATAATCTGCATTTAGTGGGCGGCAGCCTCTATTCCCTGCCCGATTCTTGCCCCGATTTCGGCGGCTTGCAGGTCTTGCGCGCAGGCGTTCAATTGGGTGAATTTAAAGGCGAACGTTTCGAGCCTGCCCATTCCCTTGCAATGTGCCTTAAACGCGGCGAGGCAAAGACGGTAGAAGTAGACGGCGCTACCGCGTTAAACTACCTAAAAGGGCTTACCTTCGCCTGCGACGGCGCGGAGAGCGGCTGGCGCTTGGTCGCCTTGGACGGCTTCCCCCTCGGCTGGTGTAAAGCCGTCAACGGTACGGCGAAAAACCATCTCCCCAAGGGGATAAGGATATAAAAACAAAGACAAGCTTTATTCAACTTTTCTATTTTAACAAAGTTAAAAACAGTCCGATATAAACCGGACTGTTTTTTTGCTGTGCCTTATTCCGAAAAATTATTCGGGTTTGTTCCCGTCCGTGCCGTCGGGCTTAGTCTCTTCGGGTTGTTCCCCGTCGGCGGCTTCGGGTGCGGACTCCGCACTGTGTTCTTCCGTAGCTTCGGTAGTAGCGGAGGTATCCGCGCCGTTTTCGGCGTTTTCGGTATCTGCGACCTCTGCGTCGCCGTTAAGCAAGTTGACGTCAACGTCGCTTTCGGTTACGTCGCCGTTGGCTTTAACGTATTGTTTAACGTAGCGCTTATTCTTGTTGAAGTTATAGGTGTTTTTACCGACGTGGGCTCTCTTCTTGCCGTATTTGCCGATAAGCCACTTGACGAGCAGCGCTATCATCGCGATGAGTATCGCAACCGTTACCGCTATGGAAGCCGCGAGCAGCCATACGTTGGTATCGCTTTCAGTGTCGGTATCGGTATCGTCGTCGTCCGTGTCAACCGTGGGTTCGCCTATGATGTCAATGGACTTGTCGATTACAGAATAATCTATGAAAGCCGTCATCGAGTAATTGTCAACGTCGTCCAAATCTTCTACTTTGAGCAAGGCGAGCGATTCGGAATAATCGCTGTAACTGTACGAATAACCCGTCTGGTCGTCGTCCGCGGTCTCCTCGTTGAAGGGGATGAACGCGGAGGAGTCGTAAAGGGAGAAGGTGTAGTACAGGGAGTCGTAATTATAAATATGTTCGTAGCCGTCCGTCACGAGTTCTTCAAGCTCGTTAATCTCCCTGTCGTTGTCGGGAAGCTCGCCGTCGATATGTTCAATCAAATCCGCGCGGATAGCGTCGGTATAGTATCCGAGCTTTGTTTCGTATGTGTCGGAAGAAAGCGTAGTTTCCAGCTCGGGGCTGTAATCGAAGAGCACATAGCTGTTCTTTGCTATGCCCTCGGTCTGTTGCTCGTCGCGGCTGCCCGACCAGAGCTCAAGCCTGTAATTCTTGGATTCGCTGCCCGTGTGGATATTAAAGGTAACCGTTACCCACTTGTCAGCGTAAATATAACCGCCGTTTTCGTCTTTCAACGTTCCGTCTATTACAAAGCTGTAAGGAATTGCGTCGGCAACGTCGGCAGCGTTGTAGTATGCAAGATTTTTGTCTACGCCGTAGACGAGCTTGCTTTCGTTTGCAACGCCGTCCTCTACGTAATAGTACGTCGCTTCGTCGCCCAAGCCGTCGACGTATTCGTAAACCTTATTGTTTTCCTTTCCGCCGGCTATAAGGTAGTGGGGGGCATACTTCGTGCGTTCCGCGTCGGCGTAGTAGACGTTACCCGTCACGAGATTGTCAAAGGTTACCGCGTTGCCGTCCCCGTCGTAGAAGCTCTCGTGCTCGTATTTATAATCGTAATATCTCGTAAGATTATAGAAGTTCGCATAGAGCTTGCCGTCGCCGTTCTCGTACAGACCGTCCGTCCTTAACGTGTAGGCAATCTTCGCCTTTGCTTCCGCAAGGGTGTCGCCGTCGTCCGCGGCTTCTTTCAGAATATTGCCGTCGTCGTCATAATAGAAGTTGTATTCGGGCAGTTTATAGGTGAGTACGTCGTTATTCTCCGAATCGGTGTCGATAAGGTAAACGTACGCAATCGCGTCTTTGCTGACCTTGACCTTTACGCTTATCTGCTTATAGCTGTCGGAGGAAATCGTCTCCGTACTGCCGATATAGCCGTAATTATAAACTCCGTTAAGTATTTCGCTGACGTCTCTTACGGCGTTGACAATCAGAAGGGGCTGGTAGGAGTATTTACCTATAAGCGCTTCCCAGATAGCGTCGTTGTCGTTGTCGAGAGCTGCGCCTGCATAAATTTTAGAGAACCATTCTTTATCCTTATAATTTTCGAGGTTTTCCCTGTTCAGAAGTCCGGCATAAGCGTTATTGTTGGTGGTGTCGTATTCGTTTGCCGACGAACCCGTGGGCTTGACCGCAACGCTTGCGCCGTTCGCGCCCGTGTAGGAAGAAGGGGTGGCGAGGTCGGTTTTAATCTGGTTATTGGTTCCGCCCTGTACGCTGTCGAACTCCGCCGAGTAGCTTTCGGAAGATTCGGTAAAGCTTAAATCGGCGGAATTCCCGAGCGAGGAGGTATATCCGTATACGTCCTCGTCAAGATCCATAACCGTAAGGTTGGTAAGCGCAACCCAGCCGTATTTGTAATCGGTCACCGTCGTGCCCTTAATAGAGGTAAGTCCGAGGTTGACCTTTATCGCAAATTGCTTGTCGTCCTCGCCGGAGGTGTTCGAAACTCTTATAAAGCACCTTATCCAGCCGTCGTAGATATCCTCTTCGTCGCCGAAATCGGTACCGGCCTGCGTGGTCGTGTCGATTGTAAAGCTCGAAACGTTGTCCTCGTCGTCGGGGTCGTAAACCGAAACGGTTGCCGCAGTCTTGCCGCTGAAATCGGAAGTTTTTATCCAGAACGAGAGCAGTTTGTATTCGTCGTCGGCGACCGTAAAGGAGGGGTCTGTAATTCTCGCTTCGTAAGCCGCGCCCTTTGCACTGAGCATTATCAACGTGCTTGCGGAAACGTCAACGCCGGGCAAACCGACAGCCGTTTTAAGGGAATCGGTAAGCAAAGCGTTGTAAATGAAGCCGTCTACCGAAAGAGTCCAGCCGTCGCCTATATCCGTTAAGGTAAGCAAGTCGTCGCTTACCGCAATTCCGTCGTTTTTAAGGTTGTTCGGTAATTTAGCGCCGTCCGCGCCGTTGTCCAAAGCGCCTATGTTCAAAGAGGTAAGACCGCTGTTTTTGGACGAGATATACTTGTCGCCGTCTACGGTAAGTCCCGCGGCGACGACGTCTTTTGTGAACGCCAACGGCTGTGCTTCGGTCGTCGCGAAATCGATGAAGAAGCTTCTGTCCGTCGAATTATTCTCTTCCGTATGGGTAGTTATCTCGCCCCCGTCGTCTGCGGTCTGGTATTGGGGCTCGTCCACCCTGAAAACCACGTCTGCGTCAGCCGCAAGGGGATAGCAGATGTTGGAGGGAACGCTATCGGTATCTTCGTGGATATTATCGTCAAAGCTTGTGTCGGCTTTTTTCAGACTGTCGAGGTCGAGATATTTTTCATAGGTTATATCGTCGAAGAAAGCGTAGCCTTCAACCGTGTTTATGCCCTTGGAGCCGTTTTCGCCGAGACCGAGGGTGAGGCTTACCGTGGTCGAAGCGAAGCTGCTCGACTGGACGTATACGGTATACTGTACCCAGCCGTTGTTGTCGCCGTCGGCGTTAAGAATTTCCGTGTTTATGTTTTTAATGGTGAAAGTGTCGAGGTCGTTCCCCCCGACGGTGGTGTTGACCTTGATATAAGCGCCCTTGTTAAAGGCTACTGCAGCGCGTTTGCCTTGGGAGTTGTCGCTGTAAAGCTCCGCAGTCTTGACCCAAAGCGAAATTTTGCAAGCGGTGTTGGCTTCGAGCGTAAGCGTTGTGGAAGAGGAGTAATAGCCCTCGGTTCCGCGGTAGTAGTTGCTGCGGTAGTTGTGAATCATCAAAACGCTCGTGCCGATTTCCTCCGTCAGGTCGGCGTCGGCGTAAACCTTTCCGTCGTCGTCCGTATAGACTTCGGGCTGGTTACCCTCGCCGTCTGTATAGACGTATTTTTCTTCGTCGTCGTCCCAACGCAGGTTATGGGTATAGGGGTTTTCTATATATTCCTTTTTCTCGTCGTCGCTCTTGTCGGAATCTTCAAGATTGTCGCTAAGGGCGTCGTGCATATTTTTATAAGGCAAATCGTCGGTCAGAACGCCGTTATAATCTACTTTATCCTCGTCGTCGCTGTCTAAATCGTCGTTGGCTTCGAGCGTGTCGGGCAGGGTGGGGTCGGTAAGATAATCCCAGCCCTCCTTATTGGTCTTAATGACGCCGGATAAAGAGGTGGAGCTTGTACCGTTATAAGAGAACGTCCAGTTGTCGGGCGTGCTGATGGGGTACAGACCGTCGTTATCGTCATAGAATTCGAAGTTGCCGTTCTTGATGTCCTGAACGTCTTCCTTAGTGGTCACGGTCTCGTCGTCATCGTCGTCGTCGCTGCTTTGGGAACAAGCCGCGGTCATGCCGATGAACAGCGATGTGGCTATTGCCGTTAAGCCGAAAGCCGCTTTTTTAAATTTGGAGCTGAATTTCATTTTTCACCTTTTTTAAAAGTTTGTGTTGCTTAATAAACATACGGGACTTTTCTCACCCCTCTGTTTTCATACCTACTCATTTTAATATAAAAGCGATTATTTTGCAACTAATTATCATTGAAGTTGGCATAAAAAATTCATTAATAATAAAAAAATGCAGAAACTTTTATTATACGGAGCGGCGGCGGGTGTTTAAAAATGAAACTCGACTATAAAAAAGCAGTGGTCAGCGGAACGGGCTTGGGGGCAATTAACGGACTTTTCGGCGGCGGCGGCGGAATGATTGCCGTGCCGTTGCTTTCGGGGGCGTTCGGTTACGGAAAAAAACAGGCTCACGCGACGGCGATTTTGGTTATCCTGCCCGTGTGCGCCGTCAGCGCCGTGCTGTATATCGTCAACGGTTACGCGCGCGCCGACGTCATAATTCCGGCAACGATAGGGAACGTGGCGGGTGGACTGCTCGGGGCGGAATTTCTCGGAAAAATACCCGAGCTGTGGACGGAAATCATATTTATAGCCGTTATGCTCGCGGCGGGAATCAGGATGGCAATGGGCTGATGTCTTTTATATTATTGCTTTTAACGGGCTTCGCGGCAGGTATATTCGGCGGTATGGGAATGGGCGGCGGCACGGTTCTGATACCTGCTCTGACTCTGCTTTTGGGCGTAGACCAACGGCTTGCGCAGGCTGCCAACGTAATATCCTTTTTGCCTATGGCGGCGCTGGTCTTGCCGCAGCATAAAAAGAACGGACTGCTTAGGACTGAGGGAGTATGGGCTATAATTGTTCCGGCTTCGGTAAGCTCTGTTTTATTCGGTCTGATAATGTCGGTACTGCCTGCCGTAGCGCTAAGGCGCGCCTTCGGTATGTTTTTAATCGCGCTTGCGCTTAAACAGCTCTTTTATCTCAAAACCAAGTACGCGAAATAGCCCGTCGTTGCAAGCGGTCGGGCTTAAAAATTTATTGCGGAAACGGCTTCACTGCCTTGAAAAAATCTTTTTGATAGGTCTTGCCGACACCATTTCCATCGCGTAAAACGCGGCGAGCGCGAAAAGCCCCGCGGCTCCGCCGCACAGTATAATCTTCCAGATTAAGGGCAGAACGCCGTCAAGCAGGTTGGCGAACAGGCTTCCGAACAGACACGCCGCCAGGCAAATAACCGCGCTCCTTACCGCGTAAGCCAAATAATTTATCTGCGGACAGTTTTTCTTTAACAGCCCGAGGTTGAGCGCGGCGGTTATGAAAAAGCTCAGCGAAAGCCCTATCATATAGGCGTTTATGCCCAAAAGCGACGTAAAGGCGAAAATGCAGGCCAGCATACCTGCCGCGCCGATAAAGAAGTAGACGAGCGTCCTGACCTCGCGGTGCATAGAGTTTAAAACGGTGGTCGTAATCATAGAAATGCACATCGGCAGCATCATAAACGAAAAATTTGCTATAATTTCGCCGCTTAGCGCGTTGTCGTATAAGAATACGCCTATATCCCTGCCCTCCGTAAACAGAACGGGAATAAGCACGGTGGCAATCAGCACGGAGCTCTTAATAGTCCTCTCTATGTCGCGTTTGAGCAAGTCCGTCTTTCCGGCGTAAAAATTTTCGCTCATCTGCGGCGCCACGACGACCGCGATAGAGCCTATCAGCGAGTTGGGCATAAACAGTATGGGAACGCCCATTCCGAGAACCGCCCCGTAAACGGCAAGGGCTTCCGCGTCGGTATAGCCGCAAGTCCGCGCAAGCAGCGCCGGCAGGAACATCGCCACGCAGGAATTTAACAGCGAGGTAGATGTACGCATCGCCGTGACGGGCATTGAGGCGGCGAAAAGGGGCTTGAACTGTCCTTTGGGTTTTACGAATTTTCCGCCCGTAAAGATATACCACCCGACGGACACCGCAAAGGAAAATACATAGGAGACCAGCACGGCGATTATCGCCGCTCTCGCGCCGCCCTCCGCGCTGTGCGCAAAGCCTATCAGAACGCATCCGCATACGACCATAACCGCGTCCTCGGCGAGCTCGATTATGCTGTAAGGCAAAAATTGCTTGTTTCCCCAAAACGAGCCGCGCATAACGGCGTATACTGACGTAAGGACGAGCCCGGGGAGCAGCAGGATGAAAATATCGACGTAACTTCTTTCGGGGAAGAGGAAGGCGTACAAATCCCTCGCGAAGAACAGAAGCAGGGCTACGGGCACTGTGAACATCAGGGCGCAGATAACGCCGGAGGTGACTACGGCGTGCTTGGCTTTCGGGGCGCCCGTCGCGCTGTTTTTGGCGATCAGGCGCGATACCGTTACGGGAATTCCGCTCGCCGCCGCCGTCAGAAAGACCGAAAATACCGACAGGCAAATCTGGTAAATGCCCAGCCCTTCCGCGCCGATTGAGCGCGAAAGTATAATTCTGTATATAAAGCTCAGCGTCTTTTCCGCGATTGAAAACGCGGTAACCTGCGCCGCGGATTTGTAAACGTTCTTCTTCATCTACATTATTCTACAAGAAATATTTTGCGAATATTCGCTAAAATTCCCGTAAATTCACCAAAACTTCGGCTGCGGAATATATTTATATTATGTTTTCGCTTAGGCTTGAAAGGGGAAAATACATAAGGGTACGGGGCAAAGTAAGCGCAAAACAGTTGAGCGACGCATACAAAACGCCCGTTACGGGCGATTTGTACGAGGGGAAAATAATAACGCTTACCCAAGCTTGCGGCTTTTGTTACGCTTTGCCGGGCGACACCTACGAAAAAATCGCTTTGCGTAACGGTTGCGACGCGGAAGATTTAAAAAGAATAAACGGCAACGCGCCCTTATATCCGACCAAACGGGTCTGGCTGAGCAAGGGCGTATAAGGGGCGGAAATATTAACGCTTTCCCCGTGTAACGCGGAACGGCTACGCGGCATATATTAAAGTAACCGATATAGGCGTTGCGGCTTTAAAATTTTTTCGCAAACGGCCTGTAAATAATACGTCGTATTAAAATCAACGGAGGTAAAGATGTCGTTTTATTCAAATTTTCAATCGGATAAATGTCCGGGCGCCATAAGCGGCAACCCTTTGAACGGAATGAGCGAAAGGGTCTGTATTCAGGCGAAAAAGATATTCGACGCCTGCATTAAACAGGTTCAGATAGAAAACTATTCGATCGCGCCTATAACGTTCACGCCCGAAAATCCTACATATCCGCTTACGTTTATAAGCGCCCGTTCGACGGGTGAACGGCCCGCGATGACCAACGTCAACGTGGAAAGGCTTGCGGATAAGCAGGGTTGCGCAAGGGTTCAGGCGACGGTGGGTATACCCGTGGAAGTCGTGTATACGGACGCAAACGGAGCGGAAGGGGTTATGACGGGTACGGTCAGCCTTTCGGAGGACGTACTGCTATTCGTCCCCGCGCCCTCGATTATGCCCTTCTCGATAGAGGCGGAGGCGTCCGCGGTTGCGGCGGAGGCGACGTTCGACGAGACGACCGGCGGTTTCACCGCAAGCGCCTGCGTCACCGCGATTTTAAAAGTCGCGATAGACGTAGAGCTGTTAATCCCCAGCTACGGATACTGCGCTATTCCGCCCGCACAGGATTATTCCAAGGAAGTGTGCGCCGGATTTTTCGAGCTTCCCCTGTACCCCAAGGGCAGAAACGGAGCCTGCAATAACTCTCGCTGACGTAAAGCGCGGCGGTTAAACAACGCCCAATCTTCGCGTTATTTTTCGCTAAATTTACGCCCGCGTAAAAAATTTATTTGTTAAAAACTTAAACAATGAAAGCAGCGGCGGCGGTAGCGTATGCACCGCCGCCAAAATTATTTTATTGTTTAAACTGACTTAAAATAGCTTATTATGTCACACATAAATAGGTAAATATAGTACTATGTCAAACATAATTAGGGTTATTTAAGTTAAAAGCGACATTTTCGGTGAAAATCTTTAACGCCGTTAAAACGCTTTAAATTTCGGCGTGAAGGTGTTATAATCGGTATATGAAGATTTATTCGATAAGCGATTTGCATCTTTCGTTTTCGGCGCCGAAGCCTATGAATATTTTCGGACCCGCCTGGGAGGGGCACTTCGATAAAATTGTTTCGGACTGGAACGCTAAGGTAACGGACGACGACGTCGTGCTCCTGTGCGGCGATACGAGCTGGGGCGGCTGTCTTGCCGAAGGGCTCGTTGATTTGTCAATGCTCACCCCATTGAAGGGCAAAAAAATATTTATCCGCGGCAACCACGATTATTGGTGGAACGGCATTTCCAAACTGCGTTCGTCCGCGCCCGACGATACGTTTTACTTTTTGCAGAACGACTGCGTAAAAATCGGCGGCTGTGTAATTTGCGGCTCTCGCGGATGGAGCTGTCCCGGCAGCCCCGATTATTCCGAAAAAGATTATAAGCTGTATTTAAGGGAAGCCGAGCGTTTCAAGCTGTGCTTTAAGCAAGTGGAAAAGGTAAGGGAGGAAGGCGATACGCTGATTGCTATGATTCATTATCCGCCTATGAACTCCAAACTGTCCGATACTCTGTTCACCGAAATTTTTAAGGAAAATAAGGTGGATAAGGTCGTGTTCGGGCATATACACGGACAGGCTTTTTTCCCTTTCCGCACAGTCAAGGACGGAATAGAATATATCCTGACCTCCTGCGATAAAGTGAATTTTACGCTGCAAACCATTTTTTAATAATATCCGCGTGCGGACAACTTTACCGCGTCGCGTCTTTGATACGGCTTTCCGGCGCGCTTCGCCCGGGTGACGGCTGTACGGGAAGCGTAAAAAGTAGCCCGGACGTCAACAAAATGCGTAAAAGTTTCTATATATAGTGGAAAATACCGAAAAATATTTGTAATTTTATTTGGTTTTAATCTTTACAATATTTTTCGGTTGTGATATACTTTTCTAAGTAATTGAAAGGCGAAAGGATACGTATGCTTAAAACCAAAGATTTATTGGGGTTGAGAGATATCTCCGCAGAGGAAATAAATTTAATTCTCGATACCGCCGAAGAAATGAAGAACCGCCTTAGAAAGAGTGAAAAGAGTTTTGACCTGCTTAAAGGCAAAACTTTGGTCACTCTTTTCTATGAAAACAGCACCCGTACTCGTTCCTCGTTCGAGCTTGCGGGCAAATACCTCGGCGCTACCGAAATAAATATTTCCGCTTCGTCGAGCTCCGTGCAGAAGGGGGAAACCCTTATCGATACGGGCAAGACCATACAGGCGTTAAAGACCGATTTCATCGCGATACGACACCCTATGGGCGGCGCGCCCGCGCTCCTCGCCAAGACGGTAGGTTGTTCCGTGCTCAACGCCGGCGACGGTATGAACGAGCACCCCACGCAGGCGCTTTTGGATATGCTTACAATCCGCGAAAGCTTCGGCTCTCTCAAAGGCTTAAAGGTAGCGATTCTGGGCGACATCAAGCATTCGAGGGTGGCTAAGTCCAACCTGTTCGGGCTTTCCAAAATGGGCGCGGAGGTCTGGGTATACGCCCCTAAGACGCTCATTCCCAAGGGCTTTGACGAGCTGGGCGCGCATATCGCCCGTTCACGGGAGGAATGCATAGAGGGCGCGCATGCGGTTATGGGGCTGAGAATACAGCTCGAAAGACAGTCCGGCGGACTGTTCCCGTCGCTTTCCGAATACGCCCGTTATTACGGCGTAAACCAATCGTTGATGAAGTACGCCGACAAGAACGCGATAGTCGTTCATCCCGGACCCGTCAACCGCGGCGTGGAGCTTACGCCCGGTTTAATCGACGGGGAAACGAGCCGCATAGAGGACCAGGTCACAAGCGGACTTTCGGTAAGAATGGCGGTTTTAAAGCTGCTTAGCGAATACAGGGAGAAATATTTATGAAAACGTTAATCAAAGGCGGCGAGGTAGCGCTGCCGGACGGAGTAAAGCGTTGCGACATATTGACCGACGGCGCGAAAATAATAAAGATTGCCGAAAGCATAGACGCCGCAGGCGATAAAGATGTTAAAGTGATAGACGCCGCCGGCAAGACGGTTATTCCCGGCATAATAGATATGCACGTCCATCTGCGCGAACCGGGCTTCGAGGGCAAAGAGGATATAGAAAGCGGCTCGAAGGCGGCGGTGGCGGGCGGCGTGACGCAGGTCTGCTGTATGCCCAATACCGACCCCGTCTGCGACAACGCCGTCGTGGTCAAGTATATAAAGACGAGGGCGAAAGAGGTAAATCTCTGTAAAATACACCCCGTCGGCGCGATAACGCGCGGAGAAAAGGGAGAAGCCCTTGCCGATATCGGGAAAATGGCGAACGCGGGCGCGGTAGCCGTATCCGACGACGGCAGGTCGGTTATGAATTCGCTTATAATGCGGCTGGGTATGGAGTATGCGAGCGGCTTCAACTTAAAATGTCTGTGTCATTGCGAGGATATCAACCTCGTGGACGGAGGCGTTGTCAACGAGGGTAAAAATTCGACGCTGACGGGTTTGAAAGGCAGTCCGCGCGCGGCGGAGGATATAATGATATCGAGGGATATCTGCCTTGCCGAAAGCCTCGGCGTTCCCGTCCATATCTGCCACGTTTCGACGTACAGCGGCGTAGATATAATACGCTCTGCAAAAAAACGCGGCGTGCAGGTCACCGCGGAAACCTGTCCGCACTACTTTATACTGACCGACGATATAATCACCGGCTTCGATACTTTTACAAAGGTCAATCCGCCCGTCAGGGAGGAAAAAGACAGGCTCGCGGTTATAGAAGGGCTCAAAGACGGCACGCTTGACTGCATAGTCACCGACCACGCGCCCCATTCCGGAAAGGATAAAGAGACGGAATACAACCTCGCCGCGTTCGGTATGAGCGGCATAGAAACCAGCTTTGCGCTGTCGTATACCTACCTTGTCAGAAGCGGACTTATTACGCTGCCGCAGCTTATGAAGCTGATGTCGTCCAATCCGGCGCGTACGCTGTCGCTGGACGGCGGAGAAATCAAAGAGGGCGGCGTCGCCGACCTCGCCATAGTAGACCTTAACGCAAAATATATTATAGACGGCGAAAAATTCCTGTCCAAGGGCAAGAATACGCCCTTCAACGGCTACGAGGTCTACGGAAAAGTTTGCATGACGGTTGTGGACGGCGAAATAAAATACGAAAACAATTAAAACAAAAAAATATTATCGAGGGAATTGAAATGGTTGACCATTTAATCGACAGAATCATCGAAATGCAGAATCCGACGTGCGTGGGGCTTGATACCGACTTTTCGTATCTGCCCGACGACATGCGCGAGGGTATGGCTACTTTTGAGGGGGTCGTAGAGCAGATTATCGAATACAATATGAACATAATCGACAAGGTCTGCGATATCGTCCCCGCCGTAAAAGTGCAGGCGGCTTATTACGAACAGTACGGCTTCGAGGGGCTTCGCGCGTTTAATTTTACCGTCAATTACGCCAAGGGCAGGGATATGGTGGTAATCGCCGACTGCAAGCGCAACGACATAGGCTCGACGGCGAGCTG
>CAZUYN010000020.1:19731-20939 GCA_964624495.1 uncultured Clostridia bacterium | reverse complement strand
CCTTACGGGAAACGAGGTTGAAGTCGCCGGGAATGGTGTGCTTCAAAGCGGACGCCGCAACGCCGAACTCCAAAGCGGACTTGAAGTCCTTGCCGTCGAGGAAGCCCGTGATAACGCCGCCGGCAAAGCTGTCGCCGCCGCCTACGCGGTCGACGATGGGATGAATTGAATATTCCTTGGAGTGATAGAACTCGCCGCTCTTCGCTTCGTAAATGCAAGCCGACCAGCCGTTATCCGACGCGGAGTGGGAAACGCGGAGAGAAGAAATGGCGTACTTGAATCCGAGGTCTTTGCACATTCTTTCGAAGATGTCCTTGTAACCGTCGAGGTTGAGCTTGCCGCTCGTAACGTTGGTGTTTTCGGGCTTGTAGCCAAGTACGAGAGCCGCGTCCTCTTCGTTGCCGATGCAGACGTCTACGTACTTCATAAGACCGGTCATAACCTTCATAGCCTTTTCGCTCGACCATAATTTTTTACGGAAGTTGAGGTCTACGGATACGGTTACGCCGTGCTTTTTAGCAGCCTTCAAAGCCGCCTCGGTGAGAACCGCCGCGCTGTCGGATACGGCGGGAGTGATACCCGTGAAGTGGAACCAGTCCGCGCCCTCGAATATGGCGTCGAAATCGAAATCTTCGGGCTTTGCGGTGGTTATGGACGAATGAGCCCTGTCGTAAACGACTTTGGAAGGTCTCATGGAAGAGCCGCTCTCCAAGTAATAGATGCCGAGTCTTTCTCCGCCCCTTGCAATGTGGCAGGTCTTAACGCCGTACTTTCTTAAAGCGGCAACCGCGCAATCGCCGAGCTCGTTGGCGGGAACGGCGGTTACGAATTCCGCTTCGTGACCGTAGTTCGCGCAGGATACCGCAACGTTGGCTTCGCCGCCGCCGTAGTTGATATCGAATTCGTCCGCCTGGATGAACTTCTCATTGTTGGGGGTTGAAAGGCGAAGCATTATTTCGCCCATGGTTACGATTTTTTTCATTTTACTTTCTCCTGATTTTATTTTTTTATATTGATTTTTTTATTTTCCGGTTTTGTTATCGGATAACGATAATTCTACTTTTCCGCAGTTAGGACAAGCCGAAGCAAAAATTTCGTGCGATTTACCGTTTTCCACCAAAATTAAATTTGCGAGCGGCGAACTTGATAATTTCACCTTCCCTTTAAGCTGATATTCAACGTTGCAGTTGGGACATTTCATTTAAAAT
>CAZUYN010000020.1:0-19631 GCA_964624495.1 uncultured Clostridia bacterium | reverse complement strand
TCCTCCGCCAGATAGGCAACCGTCATATTGCCCGCCTTGTCGTATTTATAGCTGCTTTCGTCGAAATTATAGCCCTTGGCTTTAAGCTGGTAGACCGCCCTCTTTACCGATTTGGTCGAAACGGCTATATGTCCGAGTCTGCCCTTGAACGGCGATTTCATACATTCGATATAGCTCGAAGCGAAAATCGAGCTGTTGCCGATTTTTTTGGTAAAGCCGAAAGCGTCGCCGAACTTGTCCGCAACCGCCTCGGCTTCCCGCGCGTCCGCGCAGTTGATGCCGACGTGCACGAGCTTGAAGTCGAGCATCTTTTCGATAGCCTGCTTGCAAAGCGCGGCGATTCCGTCCCAATCCTCGGCGTCCAGAAGCTTGCCGGGGACTATCCAGCTGCCGCCGCAGCAAACGATTTTGTCATAGGAAAGATAGCCGTTGATATTGTCCGCGTTTACGCCGCCCGTGGGCATAAAGCGCATATTTGCATAGGGTCCGCAGATGGACTTTATGTAGTCGAGTCCGCCCGCCTGTTCCGCGGGGAAGAACTTGACGAAGTCGAGCCCGAGCTCCAACGCCTGCTCTACTTCGCTTGCGGAGGATATGCCGGGGGCGAAAGGTATGCCGCCGTCCAGACAGTGCTTAACGACTTTGGGGTTAAGACCGGGGGCGACGCAGAACTTTGCGCCCGCCGCGTAAGCCGCGTCCGCCTGTTCGCAGGTGAGCACCGTGCCGGCGCCGACGAACATATCGGGATAAGCCGCCGTCATACGTCTGATCACTTCGTCCGCGCCCTTTGCCCTGAACGTGACCTCCGCGCAGTTAATTCCGCCGTCGCGGAGAGCCTTTGCAAGCTTTTCCGCATTCTCCACCTTATCGAGCTTTACGACGGGCACGATACCCACGTTGCCGAGCTCTTCCACTACCTTGTCGATTTTTTCTTTGATCGTCATAAACTAACTTTTTTCTCCTTATTTTCGCACGCGCGTCGCGCACGCTTTCATACATTTTAATTATAGTCCTTTGCTATCCCTTCTTCCATACAAAATACGGACTTAATTATACATTTTACGGACATAAAATTTTTATATGTTTATTTAATAATCTAATTGACTTTTTTTGCGCCCGTATGGTATCATTACGGCATAAAAGGGAGTAGTCGGGGCTCGCGCCCCGTTCCGCACCGTCATCACGGCAGGGCGTTCGCGTTTTAGCGTTACCGCCTCCCGGCGCGGATACCGTAACTTTTTCGGAGACAAGACTTTTAGCGTAAGGCTGAAAGTCTGTTTTTTTATTTATCATAGTTCCGCGTTTTTAATACAATAATTATATAGGGCGCGCCGTTATACAGGGCGCGCCGCCGCGCGGCGGCTAAGGAGAATTATGAAATATCACAGTCTGAACAAGCAAGAGGTTTTAAAAGAGGTCGGTTCTGCGGAAGAGGGGCTTAGCGGCGAAGAAGCGGCAAAACGGTTGGAGTCCGACGGCAAAAACGCCCTGATTGCGGCGAAACGGCGGCCGCCGTTTTTAAAATTTTTATCGCAATTTGCCGACCCGATGATAATCGTACTGCTGCTCGCCGCGGCGATATCGGGGGCGCTTTCAGTCGTGCGCGGCGAGTATAGCGAGCTGATAGACGCCGTCATAATTTTAGTCATAGTCGCGGTAAACGCCGTAATCGGGTTTATACAGGAGAGCAAAGCCGAAAACGCGCTCGAAGCCTTAAAAAACCGCAACAAGCCCTACGCGAAGGCGTTAAGAGACGGGCGGCGGACGTCCGTGCCCGCGGAAGAGTTGGTAAAGGGCGATATAGTGTTTCTGGAAGCAGGCGACGTCGTGCCGGCGGATATGCGGCTTTTAAGCTCGTCTTCGCTGAAAATAGAGGAATCGGCGCTGACGGGCGAGTCGGCGCCTGCCGACAAGGACGCGGACGCCGTAACCGACGCGGACGCGCCGTTGGGCGACAGAATGAATATGGCGTACTCGGGCGGCACGGTTTCCTACGGCAGGGGCGCGGGCGTCGTAACCGCCACGGGTATGCAGACCGAGACGGGCAAAATAGCCGAAATGCTTAACGGGGTTACGCAAGCTCCCTCTCCCCTCGACAGACAGCTTGCAAAGACGGCGAAGATTTTATCGGTAGCGGTGCTTGCGGTAGCGGTCGTCATATTCCTCGTCCGCGCATTCGTATACGGCGACTATACGGACGCGGATAAACTTATAAACGCCTTTATGACCTCGGTGGCTATCGCCGTCGCGGCGATACCCGAAGGACTGCCCGCCGTGGTGACCATTGTCCTTGCCATGGGCGTACGCAAGATGAGCGCAAGACGGGCTATCGTAAAAAATCTGCCGTCGGTCGAAACGCTGGGCTGTTGCGAGGTCATCTGCTCCGACAAAACGGGCACGCTGACCCTGAACAAGATGACCGTAAGGGAGATTTTCTGCCCCTCGGGCGAGGAGGAGCTGCTCAGGCGGATTATGGCTTTATGCAACGACGCGGCGGAGACCGGAAACGGGCTTACGGGCGACCCGACCGAAACCGCGCTCGTAAGCTACGCCAAAGCGTGCGGCGACGATATTCCGGCGTTGACCGCGGCATATCCCCGTATCAACGAACGTCCGTTCGACAGCGCGCGCAAGCTTATGACCACCGTACACGCCACGGAAAACGGGGCGGTCGGCTATACCAAAGGCGCGCCCGATATGTTGCTTGCGCGGTGCGGTTACATTCTGAAAGAGGGCGGCGTAGCCCCGATTACGGCAGAGGACGCGGAGCTTATCGGACGGGCTAATTCCGAAATGGCGAAAAAGGCGCTGAGGGTGCTCGCCGCCGCGTACCGCGCGGGCGACGGCGCCGGGGAAGAGGATTTGATTTTCGTAGGGCTTACGGGAATGATAGACCCTCCGCGCGGGGAGGTTGCGGAAGCCGTTTCGCGATGCCGCCGCGCAGGCATACGCGTTATTATGATTACGGGCGACCACCCCGACACGGCGGGGGCAATCGCCGACGAACTTGGCATTTTGCGCAAAGACGGGCTGTGCGTCACGGGTGCGCAACTCGACAAAATGAGCGACGGAGAGCTGGACGAAAACATAGACAAGTACGACGTGTTCGCAAGGGTCAGCCCCGAAAACAAGGTGCGCATAGTAAAGGCGTTCAGGCGCAAAAAGCGGGTCGTGGCGATGACGGGCGACGGGGTAAACGACGCGCCGTCCATTAAGGAGGCGGACATAGGCATAGGCATGGGCGTTACGGGCACGCAGGTTTCCAAGGACGCGGCGGATATGATTCTTACCGACGACAACTTTGCCACTATCGCGGGCGCGGTCGAAGAGGGCAGAAAGATATTTTCCAACATAACCAAAGCGATACAGTTTTTGCTTTCCGCCAATATCGCCGAGGTCATATGCCTGTTTATCGCCTCGGTCGTGCTTGCGGGCGCGGTAGGCGCGTCCGACCCGAACTTCGTGTTCTTAACCCCCGTTATGATACTTTGGGTCAACCTCGTCACAGACTCCCTGCCCGCGCTTGCGCTGGGGGCGGAGAAAGCCGAGGACGACGTTATGAGCCAACCGCCGCGCAAAAGCGACAAATCGCTGTTTTCGGGAAGTACGGGCAAGGATATCCTGTTGCAGGGCGTTATGCAGGCGGCGTTGGTAATGACGAGCTTCTGCCTCGGCTATTTCGTAATGGGCAGCCACGCGGAAGCCTCCGCCATGGCGTTCGTTTCGCTGTGCTTTATACAGCTTTCCCATTCGTTCAACCTGCGCTCGCAAAAGGGAAGCGTATTAAATAAGCGCTTTTTCTCTAACAAATATCTCGATTTATCGGCTCTGCTCGGCATTGCGCTGACCGTCGCCGTGGTGGTTATCCCGGGCGTGAACACCCTGTTCCGCACCTCGCCGCTCAACGCATACGAATGGCTGGTCGCCATAGGCGTCGCCGTCGCGGTCATTCCCTTAGTCGAACTGCAAAAGCTTGCCGAAAGGGCGCTTTCCCGTAAAAAATGCGGAAAACCCGTATAAATTACAAGAAAACCGCACAGAACAAACGAATTCCGCATTATATCAAAAGCCGTCCGCGGCGTTATGCCGCGGACGGCTTCATTTTTTCAAAGATTTACGGCGTAATTTTATCTGCCCAGCCAGCCGCCGTCCACCGCCAGCGTAAAGCCGTTGACGTAATCGCTCGCCGCGCTTGCGAGATATACCGCCGCCCCTTCCAAGTCGGACGGAGTGCCCCAGCGCCCGGCGGGTATGCGCGCCAGAATGTCGGCGCTGCGCTCCTCGTCCTGTCTGAGCTGCTGCGTGTTGTTGGTAGCCATATATCCAGGGGCTATCGCGTTTACGTTGATGCCGTATTTCGCCCACTCGTTGGACAGCGTCATCGTAAGTCCCTTAATCGCCGACTTGCTCGCCGTGTAAGAGGGCACGCGTATCCCTCCCTGATAGGAGAGCATAGAGGCTATGTTTATTATTTTTCCGCCCCTGCCCTGCGCGATAAACTGCTTAGCCACCGCCTGCGTCAGGAAGAACACCGTCTTTAAATTGACGTTGAGCACGCTGTCCCAATTTTCTTCGGTAAAGTCAATCGAATCCTGCCTTTTGATTATGCCCGCGTTATTGACGAGGATATCGACGCCCCCGAATCTTTCCAGCGTCTTCGCGACGATTTCGGGAATGACCTCAACCGAAGATAGGTCGGCGATGACGTTATAAAAATTTTCGCCGCCGATGAGCCGTTCGGTTTCGTCCGAAGGTCTGCGCGAAACTCCGACGACCTTTGCACCCGCCTCGGCATACGCCCTGCAAACGCCCTGCCCCAGCCCCGTATTGGAGCCCGTGACTATCGCCACCTTGTCCTTTAAACTGAATAAGTCCAAAATCATTTTCTCCACCTCGTTATATATTTAAGGCGCAATTTTCACGCCCGTAATTTCAAAACCGATTAGCCGCCCGTCAGTCGCGGTCGAACGCGACGGTCTGCCCTCCGTCTATTTTATAGACCTTGCCGCGTATCTCGATATACACGCTTAACGCCGAGGGGTTGTACGCCCTTTCGCCGTCTATCGAAAAGACGAGGTTTTTATAGGCGGTAACGTAGTCGTAAATTTCTATGCCCGTGGCAAACCAGATATCGCCGCGTCCGCTAAGCTTTTGCGCCAGCCCTTCAATAACCTTCCAGTTGCCGTTATCGTCGAATTCGTAGCTGTGCCCCCAGACGTAGAACAGCCAGGGCTCCCTGTGCTTGAACTCTTCCTCGGGGGAAGAGCCGACGAACCTGTCCGCAAGGGAGCCGAGCTCCCCGTCGCCGTGGTGGCAGGTCGGGTTGAGTTCGAGCCAGTCGTCGGGAAGCGCAAAGCTATGCGTAGACTTAGTGGTTCGCGCATATGCGACGCCCAAATCGCCCAAAACGCGCTTGATGTCGGCGTTGAAGCCGTTATAGGCGTAAGCCATTCCGCGTACGACCCTGCCGAATTTATTTTCCAGATACTCCCTGTTATCCGCCACTTCCCTTACCGCTTCGGGGAGGGGCACTTTATCCAAAAATATGTGCCGCGCTCCGTGAAGGGCTATCTCCTGTCCGCTTGCGTTAAAGGCGTTAAAGGTCGCCTCCTCGTCCATACGGTTATGCCAGCTTTCGCAGTCGAACAATTTCGAATTGAGATTGAACGCCCCCTTCAAGCCGTATTGTTTCATTATTTCCAACAGGCGCAAATCTGCCTTTACGCCGTCGTCGTAGCTCAGGGTAAACGCCTTGCACCGCCCTTCGGGGAAGCGCATATATTTTTCTTCGAACATCTGTCTGAACATAGCGAGCCTCAGTCTTTAAAAGCTTTGCCGTCCGCGCCCTCCGCCGACGCTTCGGTATTACCGTTATTATATGTATTATCTGTATTATCGGCGTTATCGGTTCCTTGCGCCGCGTTTTCGGGCAAAGGCAACGCCGACGCGCCGTCCTCTTGCCCGGTTGCCCCCGTAATATCGCCCTGCGAAAGGCTTTCCGCGCCGGCGACTGCGGCGACGGGTTCCTTAAACAGCCCCGAGGACTTCTTCCACCTGCCCGACAGCAGTCTTGACATAAACAGCACCGAACGCAGAACCCAGTCCGAGCACATAGCTATCCAGAAGCCCATCGCGCCCATGCGGAAGGGCAACATATCGGTGGTGAGTATAAAGCATAAGCCTACGCGCATTACCGCCATAGATATTATCGCGCTCCACATAACGTATTTGACGTCGCTCGTCGCCTTCAATATACCGGGCGTCGTAAAGGAGAGCGGATAGGTTACGAATTGGAAGGACAGCGCGAGATACAGACAGTTAAGGGCGATTGTATACGCTTCCTCGGGATAGGAATACAGCCTTACCAGCCAATGCGCCGTGCCCATTATCAGCCCTACGCAGATTGCGTTGGCAATAAAGGAGATAAGAAACATCTTCTTCATATAGTACTTGCATTGGTCCGCGTCGCCCGTGCCCACCGCCTGACCTATTACGGTCAAACAAGAAGTACCTACGCCGCTGCCCACTACCGAGCCGATATTGTTCAGGTTCATCGCAATCGAGTTGCCGTTCGCCTGAATATTTTTATAAAGCTGTTCGCCGCTTTCGCTTACCGCGCCAACGGGCGTGTTGTAATAACCTATGTTCACGAACGTGACGGTCATAAGCTTGCCGAGCTGGAAGAGGGCGCTCTCTATTCCGCTGGGTATGGCTATCTTTAAGATATGTTTGACCATCTTTCCGTCGAAGCGGAATTTTTCGGCGAGCTTTACGCGCACCAAATTATTTTTACGGAGCAACAGGCAGAACATGAGAATTGCGGGAACGGCACGGCAGACGAGAGTGGCGATCGCCGCTCCCAAAACTCCCAGATGCGCCACGTATATAAGCAGGGCGTTTACCCCGACGTTAAGCACGCAGCTCAACGCGGCGGAAAACATGGTTATAAAGCTCTTCCTCTGCGCCCTTAGAAGCGCCGCGCTCGCGTTGAATATTCCTATAAAGGGGAACGAAGCCGCGGTGACGTAGAAATATATCCTCGAATTTTCGTGCACCTCCGTGCTGACTCCGCCGAAAAAGAGCTTTAACAAGGGATTGTTGAGCGCAAGGCAAAGGGCGCATATTATCAGCGAAACAAGGGCGACGATAACCAGAACGTGCTTGGCGCTTTTGGACGCGCTTTCATAGTCCTTGGAGCCTATATATTGCGAGGTTATTATCGCTCCGCCCGTCGCAAACGCCGAAAAAAGCTGGATAATGAGATTGTTAATCTGGTCTACGTTGGAAACGGCGTTGCCCGCGTTGCCGGCTTCGTCTATTCCCGATACCATCATCGAGTCGAAAAGCCCCAACGAAGTGGAAAATATCTGTTCTATTACTATGGGCAGAATAAGCCACAGGAGCTGTTTGCCCGTAAACAGCGAATACGTCTTTTTCTGTTTTTTTGTCTTGGTCAACTCTCCGCCTCCGTATCGCCGATATTATATTACATAATTTTAAAAAAGTAAAGAATATAGACGGGCGTTGATTGACTTCGGGTTGCAAAAATTTTATAATATATGCGCATAACGTATATAATGCGCATAACGTATATAAAAGGTTAATAGTTGCTATGAGAAAGAAAACTGACGGCGCGTCCGCCGCAAACGGCAAAAAGAAGATATTGTTGCAGACTCTTAAACAGTACGCGATCATAACGCTCGGCTGTCTTATCTACTCCGCCGGGATATCTATGTTTATAAAGCCCGCCGGTCTGTCCTCGGGCGGAATGACCGGTATTTCCATAATCGTCAATTATTTCATTCCGCAGATTTCGCAGGGTATCTGGCTGCTTATTTTAAACGTGCCCATGCTCGCGCTCGGGCTGATATTCTTCGGGTGGAAATTCATACTCTCCACGGGCTACGCCACGGTGCTCTCCGCGCTTCTGATGTCTATGTGGGAATTGCTGTTGGGCGAAAACGGCGCGGGCGTGCTGCCGTTTACGGGCGGCATAAACGACGCTTCCGCCGTAATTATAGGCGCGGTAATGGGCGGCGTGCTCTTCGGAATAGGAATGGGTCTTATATTCCGTATGGGCGCCTCTACCGCGGGTACCGACGTTATCGTAAAGCTGCTGAGAAAGAAGTTCCGCCATATACCGACGGGTATGATTTCGCTTGTGACCGATATGATTATAGTGCTGTGCGCGCTGTTTATCAAAAACGACCAGACCGCGGCTCAGATGACGTCCATAGAAAGGCTGTTCTACACCGCTATGGCGACCGTCGTGTTTACCGTTATGTTCGACTGGGTGCTGTACGGCGGCAACTCGGCAAAAATGGTCTACGTTATCACCGACAAGGAAAAATACGGGGTCATCACCGAACGGCTTTTAAAGGAAGTCGATACGGGCGCGACCTTAATCGACGCCGAGGGCGCATATACCAAGGAGGATAAAATTATGCTTATGTGCGTCGTCAAGTCCTTTATGTATCCCCGTCTGCGCGACGTCGTCAAGGAAGAGGACAAACACGCCTTTATGATAGTTTCCTCCGCAAAGGAAATTTACGGTCAGGGCTATAAAGACCAGAACGCCGAAGAACTGTAATTTGACGTTTGATAAACCGCGCTTATTAAAATTCGCGTTCGCCGCCGTCCGCCCCTTCTTTTAATTCGAACAAGCGCGGCGCGGCGTAGCCCTTTCCGCGTTTTTTAAGGCTGTTCCGCGCAAACAGGATAAACCTTGCGCCCACCCAGACGCCCTCCTTCGCCTCGAACCCGAATACAGGGCTGCCGTTCGCTTCAAACGAACATATCAGGCGGTATATGTCGCGGTTACGCCCTTTTATACGCACCGAAAGCTCCCCGTTTGCGAGGGGCTTTTTAAACGTGATTTTTTCGTCTTTCCCGTCCGAGAGGACGAACCGCAGCTCGTAGCCGCTCCCCGTATAGCATACCGAGAAAAACGCGCTCTCTTTGCCCGTTATGCCGAAGCCGGCCTCGTCGCCCTCTCCGTCGGCGCGCAGCTCCAGAGCGCATAAGGCGTTAAATTCCGCCCCTCTTACCATTGCGGTAAGCGCACAGGGCAGTTGCCCGACGGTACCGCCGTCGGGCATACAGAAGAGCTTTAACCCCCCGTCCGCCGCACGCCAACCGCCGCGGGGATTTGCAGGCGTCTGCCACAAGGGCGGAAAGCCGCCGGCAAAGTCGTCTTTAAAGGGCAACGACGCGCCCGTCTTTACGGGTACGGGATATTCGCCGCCGTCTACGGGCGTCCCCGCGAGCCCGTCGTATTTCACCGCGCCGCACACGGGCCAGCCGTCCCGCCACGAAACGGGTTGCAGATGAACGACGCGCCCGTAAGCGCGCATATCCTGAAAGTGCAGGAACATATCCCTGCCGTCGGGCATATCCACAAGCGCGCCCTGATGGGGTCCGTTCACAAGGGTGTCGCCCTGCATTAAAATGACCTTGCTTTCGTAGGGGCCGTAGATATTTTCGGAGCGGAGAGCCGTCTGCCAGCCGCTCTTAACCGACCCCGACGGCGCGAGTATATAGAAATACTTGCCCCTTTTATAGAATTTAGGTCCCTCTATGACGGGGTTGTCGTTCCTGCCGTCGTAGACGATTTTGTAATCTTCGCTTATGCATTTGGTCAAATCGGGCGATACTTCGTATACCCCGATAGCCGAATTGAAGCCCGTGCGGCTGCGCGCGAACGCGACGGCGAGATAGCACCTCCCGTCGGTCCAGATCGGACAGGGGTCTATTATCCCCGACCGCTTTATCAGCGGACGCAACGGCGACCACTCCCCCTCTATATCCACGGCTTCGGAAACATATATCCCGTCGTCGGGGAAGGGAACGACGCAATAGTATTTGCCGCCGTGCCGCCTTAAAGAGGGCGCCCATACGCCGTCTCCACTGCATACTCTGCCGTCGAACCGCTTAAAGGGAAGTCTTTTTACGACGTAATTGACAAGCTCCCATTCCACGAGATTTTCAGAGCGTAAAACGGGTATCCCCGGCACGAAGTTGAACGACGAGGATATCAGATAGTAATACTTGCCGTCGCGGATGACGTCGGGGTCGGAATAATCGGCGAACAGCACGGGGTTTTTATACAGCGGTCCGTCCATAGGTCAGCCCCTTGCGGCGAGATAGACGTTGTACATATCCTCTTCGTACAGCTTCATACAGCTGCCCTTGACTCCGCCGCTGTTTGCCGCGCATTTGCGCGCCATAAGGCGCAGGTCGTCGTCCGTGGGGTTGACCCCCAGCCCGTCAATCGAAGTGGGAAGCCCCAAGGAGCGGAACCACTCCTCGCACGCCTCTATGCCCTTTAAGGCGAGCTCCTCGCGCGTGCCGTTCGGGCGCACGCCCATTACCTGCACGGCGAACAGGTGGAAACGGTTGAGGCAGTTCTTATAGACGTACCTCGCCCAGCTCCCCCAGACCGCGGTCAGCGCCGCCCCGTGCGCCGCGTCGTACAGCGCGGAAAGCTCGTGTCCCAGCGCGTGCACCGCCCAGTCGCCGCCGTCCGTGCCGCAGCCCGTCAGCCCGTTGTGCGACAGACTGCCCGCCCACATAAGCCCTGCGCGGGCGTCGTAATCCGACGGGTTGCGCATAACCGCCTTCGACGCCGCTATTACAGAGGTAAGCAACGCTTCGGAGACGGCGTCGGTCAGCTTCATCGTGCCGCCCGCGGACAGGTATCTTTCCGCGGTGTGCATAAATATGTCCGCACAGCCGCAAGCGGTTTGGTAAACGGGAACGCTTATCGTCAGCTCGGGATTTAACACGGCGAAGACGGGTCTCGTCAGCTCGCAGTTCAGCCCCCTCTTTTCGCAGATTTCGTCGTTGGTTATGACCGAGGAATTGCTCATCTCGCTGCCCGACGCGGACAGAGTGAGCACCACGCCTACGGGCAGGGTTGCGGTGGGCGTCCGCTTTTTACTGTAAAAATCCCACACGTCGCCGCCGCCGGCTACGCCCAGCGCGATTGCCTTGGCGGAATCTATTACGCTGCCGCCGCCGACAGCCAGAATAAAGTCTGCATTCTCCCTACGGCACAGGTCTATGCCCTCCCGGACGAGGGACAGACGGGGGTTGGGCTTGACTCCGCCCAGCTCGCACACCTCGGCGCCGGCACGTTCGGCGCACCATTTTACGCGTTTGATAAGTCCGCTTGCGACCGCGCTGTTGCCGCCGTAATGCAGCAGAATTTTGCGCGCGCCGCGCACTTTTAAAATTTCCGGAAGGCGCTCTTCCGCGCCCTTGCCGAAGAATACTTCGGTGGGCGTGTTATAAATAAATCCGTTCATAAAAATTCCCCCTCTGATAATCATACACGCATTATATCACGCATTTTGCGGATAATCAATACCCAAACCCGAAAAGGGTTAAATAAACGCCCGTGAGGGCGAAAATTTCCACGCCGATTGTCTGCGGTTTTTAATTTTTGCGGAAAACTGATTGATTTACGGGTTTGGTTGTAGTAGAATTATACGCGGAGCGCGGAGCGGCATTCCGCACGGAAAAAAGACATAACCGAGGCTTGAAATGAAAAAGAAAATTTTGGTCATATTTACGGGCGGCACGATAGGAAGCGACGTCGAGGGCGATAGCGTATCTTTAAGCCCTTCCGGCAAAAAACTGCTGATCGCCAAGTACCGCGAACGGGTCGGCTGCGCCGTCGAATTCGACGAGGTCGCCCCCGTCAATATTTTAAGCGAAAACGTACAGCCCGCCGACCTTTACAAGCTGTACGACTGCGTAAACAACGCCGACGCGTCGCTCTACGACGGCATAATAATAACCCACGGCACGGACACCCTTTGCTTTACCGTAAACTGGTTTTCGCAGGTGTTCTGCGCCTATCCGCTGCCTATCGTGTTCGTGTCGGCGCTCTATCCGCTTACCGACGCGCGCTCCAACGGCGTGAGCAACTTTGCCGGCGCGGTGGACTTTATAGAAAAGACGGGGCTGCACGGCGTGTACTGCGCCTTCGCCAACGAATGGGAAAATTGCAGGATACACTTAGGCTCCCGTCTGACCTATCCCGCGGAGATCACGGGCAACTACTATTCGGTGCTTAACGCTTATCTCGCCGAGATTGTCAACGGCGAGGTGGTCTTTAACCAATCGCCCTATCTGCCCACCCTCGAACAGATAAAGAACAACCGCGGAAAAAACTGCGACCCCTCGCTTTCGGGCGGCGTGATTTTGATAACCATGCGCTCCCTGCTCAATTTCGCCGTCTACGATTTTTCGGAGGTCAGACCCAAAGCGGTCATTATAGAGCTGTCGCATAGCGGCACAATCTGCACCGAGGGCGAAAATCTGAACTTTTTGCGCTTTGCCGACTACTGCGAAAAGTGCGGCGTAGAGGTGATTATAGGTCCCGTTATGAGCAGGGCGAGGGTCTACGACAGTATGAAACGCCTGCCCCGTAACGTAAAAATTTCCCACGATATGAGCATAGAGATGACCGTCGCCAAGGTAATGTCCGCGCTGGGCGCCGATTTGCCCGCGGAAGCCTACTTCGGCGAAAACCGCGCATTCGAAAAAGTAAGCTTCCCCGTGTGATTTAAAGCTTAACCGTATTCTGTTATCCGTCCGCCGCCGCGCCGTTATCCGGAGCGCGGCGGCTTTTTACGCTTTATTCATTTATGCGCCCCAAAATGCATAATCCGTATTTCTATAAAATATAAGGAGAAGTGATTGCATAATTATTTGACTTTTATGCGTGCATATTATAAAATGATACTGCACGTATGCGCGCGAGCGCAATGGGTGCGGACTAATTTATTACACACTGCAAGGTGATTTATGAAAAAATTCACAAAAATCGCGGCGAGTCTAACCGCCCTTGTGCTCGCCTTCGGCATTGTCGGCTGTAATGCGGAAAAGTCGGGCGATTACCCCGATTTTATTCATTCGTCGGACGGCGCGGGCGTTGAAGAATCGAGCGAAAAATATACCGTAAATATACGCTCCGCCGGCGGCATGAAACTGAACGGCGTAAGGGTTACGGCTTATAACTCCAACAACTCACGCATACGTTCGGGCATCTCCTCCGACGGCGTTATAAACTTCAGCCTGGATCTCGGCGAATACACGCTCGTCGTGGACGAGGACACCCTGCCCGACGGGTACTACCTCGAAGAGGGCGTAACCTACAAGACCAACCCCGAAAAGAGGGAAGCCGTGGACATAACTATTAAGTCTACGGTAATTACGCAGGCGGCCGCCGCAGATAAGGTCTACTCGGTCGGCGATATCGCCAACGACTTCGTCCTCGAAGATTACCGCACCTACGACGGTACCTACGGCGACGAAAACTATACGGGCGTTAAAAATTACAAGCTTTCCGACCTGTTAAAGACTAAGAAAGCCGTCGTGCTTAACTTCTGGTACACTACCTGCACTTACTGCACGCAGGAATTCCCTTACCTTCAAGGGGCTTATGAGGACTATAAAAACGACGTCGAGGTTCTCGGAATCTGCCTTTCCTCCTACACGAAGAAGCAGGTGGCGACCTACCTCGAAAGCCAGACTTTCACCCTCACTTTCCCCATCGGCATAGACGGCTCCGGTCTTACCTCGAAATACAGCGTAACCGCTTGCCCCACCACCGTAGTCATCGACAGATACGGAATGATTGCCTATTGGCACGAAGGCGGTCAGCCCAGCCTTAGCTTTTGGCAGTCGTTGTTTAAGGAATACGCCTCGGACAACTACGTTCAGAACATAGATTCCTCCGACGATAACGGAGAGGAGAACGGCGGTTCGAGCACGGAAACGGGCAGGGAAATACCCGACGTGACCATGCCCTCCTCTGCGGATATGGCGGCGGCGGCGAGCGCGACCGGTCTTACCGCCGTTTACGAAGCCGACGAGGACGACGAGTACGCCTGGCCCTGGACGGTCGGCACGGACGAGGTCTACGGCTCGGTAATCACCGTGACAAACTCCGGCAAGCAAAATTCCTACGCCACCCTTCACGTTGAGATAACTCTCAAAAAGGACGACCTGCTCTCCTTCGATTATATGGTATCCTCGGAGCTTAACTGCGACAAGCTGTACGTTCTTATGGACGGACAGCTGATTAACGGCGACGGCTGGTCGGGCGAAACCGGCTGGACGTCGGAGGATATATACGTCGCCGACCGCGACAAGACGGTCGTGCTTACGTTTATATATCAAAAGGACGAAACCGACCAAAGCGCGGACAGCGTGGGCGACGATACCGTCAAGATCAAGAATATCCGCACGTCCGCCGTCAGTGAGGACACCGAAGCGCTGGACGTTATACGTCAGGCGGCTTCCGGTTCGACGGAGTCGGGCAAATACGCATATTACGTTACGCCCGTATTTAACGAGAACGACGGCTTCTACCACGTCGACAGCGCAGACGGTCCCCTGCTGTATATAAGCATTTCCAACATCACCCCTTGGAGCGCTCTGCATACGGAAAATAACCTTTTCGAAACCGAATACGGCGCGATGTACGCTTCGCTGTACATGATGACCTATTACAAATATTCCGAAACCATAGAGGATTCCGATTCCGACTCCGTGCTCTCGTTCACGGTACAAATCGGCGGCAAAGATTTCGCCGACCCCGTCGTGGCATACCAGCATATTTTATCGGCGCTCGAAGAGCCCTACCAGCTTATGCCCGTAAGCGCACAGCTCAAAGACTGGGCGGAGAGCTTTACCGAGGAATACGAAAAGGAAATAGGCGGTTCGAGCCACGAAAACGAATGGCTTGAATTCTGCTTCTACTACGACCACTACGGCAAGGAGCACCCCGAAGACGAGGTCTGCATGATGGATACCGACATTACGCAGGGCATAACCGTATATAACAGCTTCGAAATAGGCTTCTACTCTACGCCCGCCGTAGGAGAAAGCGTCGGGAAAACGACGGCGAAAATAATCTATCCCCTCTCGCGCCCCAACGCCGTATCCTATAAGTTCACCGCCCCCGCGGACGGCGTATACCAGATACGCGATTACGGCGGCAGCGCCAACCCCGAGCTTGAAATTATGACTATGCGCGGCGACGGTATGACCACGGACTCTAACGCCTTCGTCACCGACGTCGCCGATTTCGACCAATACACGGGCGTTTCGTACGATAACTTCAACTGCTATATCGTACTCTCCAAGGGACAGACGGTTTATCTGAACTTCCGCATCGAGGAGCAGACCACGGGCGACTTCGTATTCGATATAATCTATTTCGATACGGTAGATAAGCTTATGAACAGCAGCACCGCGAACGGCGCCTGGACCTATGACGACAACGGCAACTTTATATACCTCGGCGTCGATACGGTATACGACTCGGCAACAAAGCGATACTATCTGGACGACGGCACGGGCAACCCCGACCGCGAATGCCCCGTGTATATAAATATGATATACCAAAGTTACTTTATCAGCAGTCTGCCCGTAAACTACTATTCGCTCGAAAAGATTATAGTAGACTATCACCTGTTCGAGAATGTCAGCGCAAACGCGCAGGCGAAGATGACCGAATATCTGGAAACGTCAAAAGAGAACACGGGAATGTATTACGGACTTGTCGAAGCCGATTCGACAATTGTTGAAATAATCAACTCGTTCGTAGACATCAACGTAGACGGCGGCGCGGGCGACAACCGCGGCTGGCTTGCGTTCGCCTGCCATATGGAGCATTATATCCACGACGCCGCACGGGTGGAGAACGGCGCGGAGCTTACCGTCGGCTGGAACGAGATAACCTCCGCCCAGAACGGCACGGCTACCGTAACCTTTACCGCCCCCGACGCAGGCTATTATGACTTCGGCGTACCCGAGGGCTCGTCCGTCACGGTAGACGGCAACAGCGTTCCCGTTACAGACGGCACGGCGACCGTTCTTCTGTTACAGGGCGAAAAAGTTACTGTTACCGTGCAAAAGGGCGCGTCAAACGTAACCGTGTCGGTATTCAAATCGGTCAATATGCACGAAACAGAGGACGGCGGCAACATTTATACGGGCAACAACGTTATAGGAAGCTATTCCGAAGGTAAGGCGACGGTCACCCTGACCGCGGCTACCGCAGGGGAATACGCAATCGACCTGTCCGACTTCGCCTCCGCAACCGTCACGGTAGACGGCTCAACCGTAGTTCTCTCCGACGGCGTTGCAACGGTCGTGCTTGCCAAAGGTCAGAAAGCGACCGTGACGGTCACCCCCGACAACGTTGAAAGCAGAATAATATTTACCGTTGAGCAGACCAAGACTTTCAACGAAGTCAACGACGGAAAGGCTGTCACCACGGGCGAAAACCTCATCGGCACATATAATAAAGACGGCGAGGCTACCGTAACGCTGGACGTTTCCTCTCTGGAAAAGAAGACTACCTATCTGATTACGATAACCGACTGCGGCGACGCCCCCGAAATAACCTTAAACGGCGAGGCGGTGACGACCGAGACGAACGGGAAGCAGGTAACCTGCACCGTCTCCGTTACTAATACCGACGTGCTGGAAATCACCGTAACCAAGGGAACGGGCTATGCGCACACGCAGATAAGCGTGGCTAATCCGAAATAATTTTAAAGCCGTTGCGGCGCAAACGCGCCGCAACGGCTGACAACAACATAAATTTAAGGAGTAATTATGAAGAAATTTTTTAAATGTTTAACCATTATGCTGATTGCCGTATGCGCGGCGACAACGTGCGCGGTTGCGCTTACCGCCTGCAAGAGCGATACCTACACCTTTTTGATTCAGTATGAAGACGGCTCTGCCGTAAACGGACTGACGGGCGGCGACGAGGGCGGCAAGGTCTATACGCAGATTTGCGAAGCGGGCGAATCCGGGCAGTGCGTACTCCTGTCTGATTCCGACATCTATCCCGACGAAAACGGCAAGCTCACCCTTACCCAGTCCAAGATAAACGAGCTGTTCGGCAAGGACTATGACGTTACGACGTTTGCTTTCCACGTTACATATGTGCCCGGTTATTATTACGACTGCGAATACGAAGTAGACGGCGCAAAAGAATATATCTGCACGCTCTACAACAAATAATCGAAGAAGTTAAAAATTAAGAAAGCTGCGAACCGAACGGTTCGCAGCTATTTATATATTCGGGTTTTTGCGCCCGTATTTTTTATTATACGCGGCTGAATGCGTAGTCTAAGGCGGCGATTAAGTCGTCGGCGTTCTCGGTGCCTACCGAAAGGCGTACCGTGTTGGGCTTTATCCCTTGGTCGAGCAGCTCTTCCTCCGTCAGCTGGGAATGGGTCGTGCTTGCAGGGTGAATTACCAGCGATTTTACGTCCGCCACGTTTGCGAGCAGGGAGAATATGGGCAGATTGTCTATGAATTTCTGCGCCTCGGCAGCCCCTCCCTTTATTTCGAAGGTGAAGATAGAGCCGCCGCCCTGCGGCAGGTATTTTTTATAATATTTATGTGAAGGCTCGCTTTCCAGCGAGGGGTGATGCACCGCCTCCACCGAGGGGTGTTTTGTGAGAAATTTGACTATTTTAAGCGCGTTGGACGTATGCTTTTCCAGCCGCAACGACAGCGTTTCGAGCCCCTGTAAGAATATGAACGCGTGGAAGGGCGACAGCGTCGAGCCCGTATCCCTGAGCAATATCGCCCTTATATAGGTGATATATGCGGCTGCGCCGCAGGCGTCGGCAAAGGATATGCCGTGATAGCTGGGGTTGGGCAGGGATATCCAGGGGAATTTGCCGCTTCCCTTCCAGTCGAACTTGCCGCCGTCCACTATCACGCCGCCTATCGCGGTACCGTGTCCGCCGATGAATTTGGTGGCCGAATGCACTACTATATCCGCCCCGTACTCTATCGGACGTATGAGATAGGGCGTAGCAAACGTCGAATCTATCACAAGGGGTATGCCGTGTTTATGGGCTACCGCCGCGACTGCCTCTATATCTATCAGGTCGGAGTTGGGGTTGCCCAGCGTTTCGACGAATACCGCCTTGGTTTCGGGGCGTATTGCCTTTTCGAACGAGCCGTCCTCGTAGGGGTCCACGAAGGTCGTCGTGACGTTGCCGGTCAGCGGCAGCGTGTGCGCCAATAAGTTATACGTTCCGCCGTATATGTTTTTCGCCGCGACGATGTGGTCGCCGCTCTTTGCCAGCGCAGTCAGCGCGTAGGTTATAGCCGCCGCGCCCGATGAAACCGCAAGGGCGGCTACGCCTCCCTCCAATGCGGCGATACGCCTTTCGAATATGTCCTGCGTGGGGTTGGTAAGCCTGCCGTAGATATTTCCGGCGTCGCGCAGACCGAAACGGTCGGCGGCGTGCTCGCTGTTGTTAAAGACGTAGGAGGTCGTCGCGTAAATGGGCACCGCCCTCGCCCCCGTGGCCGGATCGGCCGTCTCCTGTCCTATATGTAACTGCTTTGTTTCAAAGCTCCAATTTTCGCTGTTTCTGATATCTGTCGCCATAACGATGCTCCTTTTCAAGTAAATTTGTACACCCATTATAAACGCTCTTCCGACTATTTGTAAAATACTAAATACATATGGCTGGATATAGGAAATACCTATATTTATTTTTACGTCGCGCAAAAATAAAAGCGCCCTCTATTTAAGGGGCGCGGAGAGGTATTTTTTCAGCTTTTCTATGTATGAAAGGCAGATTTCGCTTAAAATCACGTTTTTCCGGACGATATAGCCTATCGACATTTCCTCGGCGAATTCGGGGTCGTCCCTGTCGAGGGGCACGGCGACGAAGTCGCTCCCGTTGAGTTCCTCGCAGATTATGCCCGAGCAGACCGTAAAGCCGTTCAGACCTATCATTAAATTGAGCATAGTCGCCCTGTCGCAGGCGCGTATGACACGCGGAAATACACGCGTGCTTATAATCTCCTCGCCGTAATAGAACGAAGCCCCGTCGCCCTGCTCGAAGGACAGACAGGGGTAATCGGCGAGCTGGTTGAAAGTGACGTAACCGCTGTCGGCGAGGGGGTGCCCCTTCCACAGATAGGCGTACGCCTTGCAGCCGATAAGCGGCGTAAAGACCAAATCGCTGCGGTTAAGCAGCTTTTCTATCGCCTTCCTGTTGAAATTGCTGAGGTAAATGATGCCGATTTCGCTCCTCGAAGTCGCTACGTCGTCTATCACCTCCCTGGTCTTGCACTCCCTGATTGCGAACTCGTAGTTGAGCGTGTCGAGCGAGCCGACCGCCTCCACGAAAGCTTTGACGGCGAAAGAATAATGCTGGGAAGATACGCAGAAGGTCTTTTTATAGCCCTTGCCGCCTATGAATTTTTCCTCCAACGCCTCGAATTGGTTATACGCGAAACGGGCGTACTTGATAAATTCCGCGCCCGCGGGCGTGAGCACGACGCCCTTGTTGCTCCTGTTGAATATCGCAAAACCGAGCTCCTTTTCAGCGTCCTTGACCGCTTCCGTCAAAGACGGCTGCGAAACGTACAGCTCCTCCGACGCCCTGCTGAACGCGCCCGTCTCGGCTATGGTTATAATATAGCGTATCTGGTTTAAGGTCATAACTTCTCCTTGGCAAAAGGCGCTCTGCTTGCCGCCTTCTTATATTTTACACGACTTGCGTCCGCCTGTCAAGAAAGCTTTAAACAGGTGAAAAGCCGCCGCCATCGTCACTCCGTAGAGCCGG